>NZ_JAAIFP010000003.1:0-74283 GCF_010747435.1 Paenibacillus sp. ALJ109b | reverse complement strand
TCGCTGTTATCCCCAGATTTTTTTGATTCAATTTTACAAAGGGGAAAATCCGAGGATAAAGGCGAACACTCCGTTTCTTTAGGTTATTTCTGTCCTCTACGTTCTCTTGTAAATGTTTAGTTCAACTTATATAGTCTGGACGGTTCAGATTGTCCACCGCATTACGGAAGGCGTTAACAGCCCTTCGCAGCTGCTCCTCCGCTCTGCCTGTTACGACCGCTCCAAGCATGATCGCCTTGACCCCGGTATCGTGCAGCACCCGAACATCCTCCGGCACCAGCTTACGCTGAGAAGGAACCAATACCGGAATTTGCGCCTGCAAGACCAGACGGCGATACTTGAGCACGTCCGCAAATCTTAGCGGTGTACCATATTCATTCCCAGGCACAATGGATGCCTCCAGGGCTGTGAAGCTGTAATGAGTGGCTGACGTTACTAGGGAAGGTTCATATTCGTCATTGATCGCAAACGTTGGGTCCAGCCCAAGATCATCCAGCATGAAGGACGGCAAGTGATGTGCATAGATGGAATAAAAGTCAAAACCCAGCCTGGATAGCCTCTCCACATCCTCTCGCCTTGCTCCATCAATACTGCCTGACGGTACAACGCCAAGCGGGCCGCCAAACTCGCTACGGATCGCCTGAAAAACTTCGGCATAGTTGTCCAGTGGACCAAAATGATTCCCGCTGGCGCGATGACCGACATTATAATGCACCTTCAGTGCATCAGCACCCTCTTCGATTGCTGCCCGGGCCAAAGATAGATCGTTCTCAGGTAAGCTGACCACAAGTGACAGCGATTTCTGATCAAGCAATTCCTTGAATTTGCCCATCATGCTCACCTCCTGTTTCTATAAAATGATTTATTGTTGCAGCACGCCTTGGATTTCTTCCTGCATTTGCTTCATATTATCCTCAGGTGTCGCTGAACGGGCGAACAGTCGGTCAAATCCCTGCAACACCGCATTGTCGATATCCTGCCAACGGATATGACCTGGAATTAAGCGCGCTTTTGGCATTTCATTAATCACCGCCTGCACAATATGCTCCTTGCTCGGATTATTCGGCTGATTAATGAACGCATCGGAGTTCAGCACAGAGGTACGCGGAGGCACAAAATAGGTGGCCGTCGCCTGAATGCCCTGCTCGCTGGCAAAATACTTCAACAGCTTCTTGGTTTCCTCCGGATGTTTGCTGTCGTTGAACATGGCATATCCAGCCTGCCCCAGCATCGGTACGCTGCCCTGTGAGCCGGAAGGCATAGGAGCGATACTCCACTCAAAATCCGTAATTTCTCTAGCTTTGGAAACATAGCTGTAGTTATCGAAGAACATGCCCACATTGCCAGCATCGAAGCTGACCTGCTCGCCTGCTTTCGGATGCGATTCATCGGTGAACATCATGCGCTCAAGCAGTTCAAAGGTCTGTACGCCATAAGCATCGTTCCAGGTGAATTTCGTCATGCCTTCGTCGAACGGGCCACTGCCATTGGACCATGAATACGAGGAGAGCACTGCCCAGGTCTTCCAGTCGCGAAAAAAGTTAGCTCCATATATCCGGTTGGTCGCTTCCTTGCTGGTAATCGCCTTGGCAGAATTCTCGAACTGTTCCCATGTCCATTGTCCTTGGCTGGCAAGTGTATTCGGGTCGGTCAGGCCGGCTTTGTCGAACAGCGTTTTATTGTAGAACATGACCACTGGTGGTGTGGAAAAAGGCAGCCCCAGCAGCTGATCGCCATCACGGAACAAATCCAATGTACTTGGTATATAATCATCCAGCTTGAACTGGGCATCATCCTTGAACTCGGATACATCGGCCAGGATGTGATTGGATTTGAATTGTGGCACCATCCGCTCCGATACCCATGCGATATCTGGGAGAGAGCCGCCAGCGGCAAGCACCGATATTTTTTGCTGGTATTCCGCGAAAGGTACGGATTCCATCGTCACCTTGATGCCTGGATTTTCCTGCGTGAAGCCATCGATCAGCTTGTTGTATACATCCATATGTGCCTGATTGCCCCACATCATGAATTTCAGCTCAACCTCTCCATTCTCCCCGGCTGCTTGCCCAGGATCACTTCCGGAATTGGAGCTTGTGCACCCGATTGAAGCAATCATCATGAGTAAGAGTATCAATATCAGTCCTGCTTTTTTCATGAAAATCCCCCTTATGGACTTAGTGGTATACATGTGCAACCAAAGTATAACGAAGGTATCGGCCGCTCATAAATCACGTCAATTACAGAAATGGTATGGTTTTTCAAGAAATACCGAATCGGTCACGATATTCCCCAGCTGTCCATCCCACCTGCTGCTTGAATACCAGCATGAAGTGTTTAGGACTCTGATGCCCAGATAACCTTGCAACATCATAGATTTTGAGTCCTGTGTTAACCAGCAGCCACTTGGCCCGTTCCATACGAGCCTCAGCGATGTATTCGGAGTAATTGGTTCCTGTTTCGTTCTTGAACAGCTGGCTTAGATAGGTGGGGTTCAGATTAACCAGAGCTGCAACGGTCTGAAGTCGCAGATCCCCATCGGGATGCTGTTTGATGTGCTCCTTCACATCTCGGATAATCTTCCGCGTTTCTCCGCCAGAGTGCTCTGCTTTCCCAGATGGCTCAGTGACTGGAAGGGTTGAAATGCCGTACCTGCGATCCAGCAGCAATTGAATTTTTTGGATGCATAATGCCAGTTCATGACGTTCAATCGGCTTCAGCAGATAGTTCAACACTCCGTATTCCATCGCTCTACGTGCATATTCAAACTCTCCGTACCCGCTTATGATGATCATCAGCAGTTCAGGGTACATATCTCTTGCTTTGGAGACCAATGTCAATCCGTCCATTTCACGCATGCGAATATCTGTGATTAACACATCCGGCACTTCACACCTCAGAAAATCCAGTGCCTCAGCTCCGCTCGAAGCTTCACCTGTTACCTCGAACTGAGGAGCCGCCTGTACAATCAGCTCTCTCAGCCCCTGACGGATGACCGTCTCATCCTCCACAAGCAATACTTTATACATGCGCTTCATTCCCCTTTCGGTTGAAGTTGAATGGATATCGTCACCGCCAGGCCCTGACCGGGACTGCCATCGACGCTCAGGCCGCTGCCTTCTCCATACATAAGGCGGAGCCTTTGGGCGATATTGTTAAGTCCCAGCCTGTCCCCGGCATGGCAGCGCAATGCCTCATTGGAAGGCTGCCGAGCAATGGATTCATTTAATTCATCAATCTCCACCTGAGCCATGCCTTTGCCATTGTCACGCACAATAATCAGCAGCTCATCATCGAATTTCAATGCAGATACCCAGATCACCCCGCCATCCGCCTGCCCTTCAATGCCATGGTAGACAGCGTTCTCCACCAGCGGTTGCAATACCAGCTTGGGAATCAGACACTCTGTAATGGCTTCATCGATGTCATAGATTACCTCCAGCTTGCCGTCATAACGTACCTGTTGAATGCGTACATAGGATTGTACAAAAGCTAATTCTTCCTGAAGCGGAACCCTCCGGTCCACCTTATCAATCGTATAACGCAGCAGTTTGCCAAGTGCCGTCACCATATCAGACACCTCAGCGTGCTTCTGGCGGACCGCCATCATGTTGATGGATTCCAATGTGTTGTATATAAAATGGGGATTGATCTGGCTCTGCAATGCTGACAACTCCGCTTCTCGCTCTTGAATGCCCAGCAGAAATACCTCGTTGAACAGTCGATTGATCTCTTCCATCATCCGGTTAAAACCCCGGCTAATCTGTCCGAACTCATCATTGCTGAAGTGCGCTACGCGCTGGCTAAAGTCTCCCTGCTCCACCCGAATCATATTGTGCTTCAATCGAATCAGCGGCCTCGTTATGCGATAGGATAAGAGAACAGCGAGAACTGCTACGGCTGCCATACATAGCACAGCGAATCCAAACGTAAACGTGAGCATCTCGCCCGACTCCTTCTGAATAACGGCAATAGGCGTAAGGCTGATCACCGAAAGTCCTGAATAGCTGGAATGGTGCTGTACGTAGAGATAGGGCTTCCCATCAAGGACAACCTTCTGGTTGCCTGCGTAGCTTTGAAGCTGACCATGCGTTAACAGTTGGTCGTATGCGGACAGACCTCCGGCTGAGGTCCGTTCGAACAAGAGACGCTGCTTGCTGTCGACAATCATCAGGCTCGCATTTTGCTCAAAATTCAGATTGGACAAGAGTTGGCCGAAGGCTTCCAGCCGGATGTCGATCAGAATATAGCCCAGTCGCTGGAGTGTACCCGGATCACGTATCTCACGGGCAACCGATATATACGGCTCTTCATGACTGCCCGTGTAATAGCTTGGTTCGTGCGGAGGAAGCAGACGCCATTCCCCTTCCGAGCCGTTAAGTTCTGCAAACCAGTCATCCTGCCTGCTGTCCCATACCGGATTCACTGCCAGCGAATCCAGATTGGAGAACAAAATGCCGCTGTTGCTGATCAGATGGATGCCACGAATTTCAGGTCGGTCATACGCCTGACCGGACGTGTAGAGCTTCATTTTCAGATAATCATCGGATCTCGCCCATGTACCCGATCCCATCGGAGCATTGTATTTGCCCAGAATACCGAGCACCATCTGATCATAGAGCGGCAAGAGCGACAACCGCTCGAAGTCCTTGAGCAGCCTATTCAGATTGGTATTAATCTGGCGAACAATATCAATGGTGAACTGCTCCGTCTTGCGATCAATCGTCTGCGAGAAATGCAGGTAATTCACTACTCCCTGCAAGCTTAGCGGCAGCAAGGTCAACGCCAGGAACAACAGGAGCAGCTTGGTGCGCAGATTCATATTTCTTCCGAAATAACCCTGTACCTTGTCCATCATTTCCGTTCATCCCTCCCTCTCCCGATCATTGTATGAGCCCCCTTCACAGATCAATCTGGATATAACTGGGGTTCATCATATCCAGTTTTAATGATCATTGACTATCCTGCCAACCATGGGATTGGTACGGAATTTCAAGATTCAAGCGCAGGTCTCGGGGAAACACAAAAAAGCCGACTGTATCGCTACAGTCGACTACTCTTCTATTGCATCAAAAAACCGACTGCATTATGCAATCGGTTGTCTTTTCATAAAGTGTTTTTTATATTTGAAGCGATTATATTCATTAATTAACTCGTCCAATACCATCGATTGTTGAAGGACTTTGTAGTCTTGCATGCCATGATATTCCGCCAAACGACTTAACTCATGCCTGTTCTGTTCGATTTGGTCTCTAATCTGCTTCGGTTCTCTCACAGCATGCACCCCCTCTTTTTAAAACATTTTAGGATACATTGCCAAAAAATTCATATTTTATTCCTTTGCAAAATAAAATGTTTGTTTACAGAGGAATACTTTCATAACACTACATTTTGCATTAATCCGTGAAAATTGTCACAACTACAATATATAGATGTGTACTCCTCACACCCAGCTACATATCGAACTTTCGAAGAAATAGAGACTCTTAACCCAGAAGCAAAAGACAGAAACACGTTATAAATTATGTTCCAATCGTATGCTGAACTTTGCTCACTCTGGAGCGGATTAGAATACCTGCTACGCGCACCAACACCATAGCAGCAGTCATTAATATAAATGCAGGACCGATATTCTGAAGATCCAATTGATACTCAATTGCATACTAATATGCTTGCTGCGGATGATGCGTGATCCATTCCACCGGCACAATGCGCAGCAGGAATGCCATCGCCCAGACGACCACACTACCTATCCCCCCTCGGGTATACCACTTACCTGCCTTCGCATCGAATTCCATACGTGTTATTCCCAGCACAATCATTCCGAACATTGCTCCTACAATCACGGCCACCAACAGAAACAGCACGTTGTTGCCCGTAAAAGTCATATCTTTAAGAAATCTGGCTGCATAATAACCCATAATAACGAAAGACAGCAATAAACGATAATAACGCACTGGCTTTCTTCCAATTGAAGTGAATACTAAAACCGCAAACATGATAATCATCTGAAACCACATGCTCGTCGTCATACGTTGTTCCCCCTGTAATTTGCTTGATTTGATGCTTTAAGCATAGCAGGGAGAACATCGCTCTAGCGTCCACAAACGGGTGGATAACGAGGTCCACCTGTGGGTGGATTTTAGAAGAGAGTACTAGCTTTTATCATTAGTATTTCTCTATTAGTCGAGTATATTTATTAATCAGTTCATCCAGTACCATAGACTGCTTGAGGACCTTATCATCATGCATGCCATGTCTCTCTACCAACCGACGCAAATGTTGCCGATTCTGCTCGATATGATCTTTGATCTGCTTGATTTCTCTCACAGCATGCACCCCTTTTTCAACCTATTTTAGGGTACTTTTATCTAAAAATTCATAATGGAATGCTTTGCAAAATTGTTGTATTAGGTCTTTTAGAAAAGGTGGTAATGTTGAGCCAGATTAGCTCCCAGTAGTTATACACTTTTAATTCTAATTCCAAAATTTTGTGAGCTTAGGCCCTCTATTAACCTAGTGTACTGCTCGTCCTGCTGGTTCGTTACATGCATTCTGAATTTACCATATAAATCAATAGAATTAATAGACATTAGGTCATCGTTACTTGAAGATGAGAGCTCCAGGCTCGTGAGTAACGTGTCAATCCCGGTTGCGTATCTTTGTTGGTTGAGCCTGTATTTCCCTAATTCATAATAAAAGCGTATATATCTATGATTCAACATTTGCATATTGTACGTCCCTTTTAAATGCATATCCGTGTTGAATTGTTTAATATAAGGATCGAATCTATCCAAGGCATAATCAATATCCAGTGAGTGCTGGTTAGCTGCTTGCACAATATTTACGAATGCTATTAAAATCTCATGTGGATTAGCATCCAGGTAATTCAGATAAGGTTCAATAACCTCATGGTTCCCATTCATCAAATGGTATAAATACCGATTTCCCTCCGCCCATCCTTTGAAACGTTCTATTAATTCTTGCTCTTCTTCTGTTGGATTAGAGATTTCAATAACAGTCACGTAAACATCTGTATATTCCAGAGCTTTTTCATATTGCTTACACGCTTCACAGACACTTGCCTTCAATAAATTCGCATATGCCTTATACGTAAATATGGGGTAAAAGGCGGTTCTTTTTCTATTTTTCCGTCTTCGAGATTGAAGTTCAAGTTGAAAATCAACTTTTCGTTCCAGTTCTTCGGCCAATTCATAAACCTTATCCCAATGATGTATTGTATTATATACATTCGCTAAATCTTTAACAGCATCCAGTTGTATTTCTTCATCCAATTTCTCAATATAGGGTTCCAATTGGACCGCTGCTGCCAGATTATCGAATTTGCTCATTGTTTTATGAAGCAAAAAAATACGGTACTGGCATAACGCCAACCGTTCCGAGTGCTGATATTTCTCACCTGCGGCTACGCATTCATATAAAATAAGCGCTGCTTCATTCATTTCTTTGGAATACCAATTCTCTGCCATTTCAAACAGTTCTGAAATATAGGATCGATCATCTGTAACCTGATAAACCACCTTTTTAATACAGCCAAGCTTGTTAAGTTCAGCACAGCGATACAGGAACGGTTCCAAACGCCTCCAATGAGGTGCGGATTCCACAAAACATTCCACACTGTACATTTCGTAGAAGTATCCCTTCTCCAACCCCATACCAGATGTAATTTGATCCAAATGATTCATAGCTAGAGGTCTGCTGCCCTTGAGGATGGCACTTAAAGTGCCAACGTTGACACCCGTAACATCTGAGAATTGCTGAAGTTTATATCCTCTTTCTCTTATGTGATTCTCTATATATGTGCGTATCGTAGGTGCAAGTTTCAATTCTCCCACCCCCATCAACCAAACTAACTTAAGGATTCATCAGTTCTTAATAAATGTAATTTTAATCCTGAATTTTGCAATGGTCAATGTGCGCAAAATAAAAAGCAGTATAGTCCTTAGATAGGATCAATACCGCTTGCCTAGTTTGGAGATTGGAGTATAGTGCAATTACAATCCTGCACCACCATGAGTGCTTGGACTATACATCATAGTATTACTGGGAATAGGTTGAGGATACAAACTAAATAATAAAACAGCACTAAACAAAACTACGATCAAAGCTGCTTTTTTTCTCATAATTACTGTAGACCTCCTCAATTAAAGTTTTATATTTAATTTCTAATTCTATTGAAGCTCTGACTCTATGTCTTTCAAATAGAGCTACACACTGTATAATGATGGATTCACTCTTCATACTTTTGGCTAGAGCCAAACAGTTTAACAAGTACTGAAATCCTGTTGTGTATCTTTCTCTCTGAAGTTGATATATCGCTACCTCTTTAAGGAATTGCACGTATCTTCCACTCGTAATCTGTTCCGTATAACTCCCGATATCCCCATAAGTTTTGGCGTACATTGAAATGTATGACTCCAACCGATTGAGAACTGCATCAACATCTATATTATGATGATTTGCTGCTTCCATTATTTTGACTAATGCAGGCAAAATCTCTGCCTCATTCTTTTCAATAAAGGCAATATAAGGCCGTATGACCTCAGAATCACCCATCATAAGTCTGTATAAGTAATGGTTTACCTCCGCCCATCCACTAAACTTATTAATGAATATGAGATCTTCTTCATTTGGTTGTTCAATTCTAATTAATTTAGAGTACGCCTCAGTATATCGGAGGGCTTCAGAGTATTCTTCCCTTCCATCACATGCGGCTGCCCGTAGCAAATTTGAATATGCGGAATATACAAAAATAGGATAAGCTGCGATTCTTAGAGTTTCCGACTTTCTCTTTTTATAAGAGTTCAAGAAACTTGTTTTCTGTTCCAACTCTCCCCCAAGATCGGACACCTTGTCCCAATATCTCAAAGCCAAATATGTATTCGCCAGATCCTTGATCGCATCCAGTTGCCGCTCTTCATCCAGCCTATTAATATATGGCTCGAAGTGCACGGCTGCCCTGAGATTTTCATGCTGATCCTGACCCAGAGATAATGTGAAAATACGATACTGGCACAACGCGAGACGTTCCGAGTGTTGGTACTTCTCACACTCCGCAACGCATTCATATAACATGCGGGCCGCTTTCTTTTGTCCTCGCTCGAGCATGCCTTCTGCCATCTCGAACAATTCGGAAATATAGGATCGATCATCCGTCACTTGCTGGATCACCCTCTGAATACATTCGAGCTTGTCCAGCTCGGCGCAACGTTGCAGAAAAGGCTCCAGTCTTCTCCAATGTGGTGCAGACTCCACAAAACACTCAGCGCCGTAAATTTCGTAGAAATGACCTTCTTCCAGCTTCATGCCTTTGGTAATCAGATCCAGTTGAGCCATGGCGATTGGCCGCGTCCCTTTGATGATCGCACTTAACGTTCCAGCGTTCACACCCGATATATCGGCAAAGTATTGCAGGGTATAGCCCTGTTTCCTGATGTAGTCCTCAATAAAGGAGCGTATCGTAGTTGTAGGTTCCATGTCTCCCACCTCCACAATGAAAATCCATAAATTTGAATTTATATGATATGTACAATTTTAATCCTAAATTTTACAGCGGTCAATAAAAATCGTGGCAATTTTCTGCCCTTATGCCCAAGGTTGAGCGGCTTTAATCCGCCTTATAGAAAAAATCCATTAGAAGAATGCATGGCAACATGGTAAAGTTAGTTTTAGCTTGAATATCCTACTATTTCCATAGGATTAGACAACCCAGGTGCTTTTCCAATCCAATCCGAGGGGATGGTTAGATGAAATTTGCCCTATTTAGTCTCATGATGAATCTTCCAAATGCCGTAACTGGTGAATCACTAACAACACAACAGAAGTTCCACAATATTTTGGAACAAGCCAAGTTGGCCGAACGGCTGGGATTCGATGCATACGGGATCGGTGAGCGGCATGGCGCACCTTTTCTGTCTTCCTCGCCTCCCGTCGTGCTGACCGCCGTCGCTACTGCGACTTCACGTATCCGGTTGCTAACAACAGTAACTGTTCTTAGTATACTTGATCCGGTACGGGTTGCCGAGGATTATGCCACGCTGGATCAATTATCGGGCGGGCGGCTGGAGATGATCATCGGGAAAGGCAATGATCCTCGGCACTATCCCCTGTTTGGCATTAGCGAAGAGGAACAATGGGATTCACTCGGTGAACGCTACGAACTGCTGAAACGGCTGTGGACTGAAGAGAATGTAACCTGGCAGGGAACGTATCGCCCTCCCCTTCAAGAGGTTACCACTCAGCCGAGACCACTCCAGCAATCCATTCCGATCTGGCATGGCAGCGCATCGAGCACCCGCTCTACCGAGCTTGCAGCTAAGTATGGCGAACCGATATTTAGCTCGAATTCCTTCCACCCGCAGGCAAAATACAAAGCGTTAATTGACCATTACCGGGAGCGTCTCGATTATTATGGTCATGATGCGAACCGAGCGGTGGTTGGCTCCGGGGCAGGTAGCCTATACCTCGCGAATACACGCGAAGAAGCGATCCGGCGTTATACGCCTTATTATGAGGCCTTTCATGCTACGGCCGCTGCGCAGCACAACCAGTCGCCTTTTAAGGACCTGGAGGATAACATTGCGCATGGCCCTGTACTGATTGGTAGTCCAGAGCAGGTCATTGAGAAAATCCTCAATTACCATGCCGCATATGGACATCAGGTACTGAGTATCAGCGTAGATGGACTCAGCCATGCGGAGCAGCTGGAGCAGGTAGAACGCTTCGCCCAGGATGTAGCGCCAGTGTTACGACGCGAAATCCCCAGTTTCATATGGAACGAGCCCCCGCTCTTGAACGAATCTCTTCCTTCTTCCACTTCGCATTCTCCTGATTCATGGCCCCCAGCCATCTCGCCGATCTTCCAGGTATAATTCTCAGTTCTCCATACATTCCCCATTCATCCACAAGCCTTTTGCATCCAGGGTGATTCTTAAGAATCGCCCTATCCCTCCCCCAGATGTCTTTCTCTATGATCGAGATTTAATACCTTCAAACAAGGAAATCAACGAACGTTGCACGAATTCAGTATCTATCGATTGGCCAGTCACTAACATGCGATAGAACATCGCTCCATAGACGAGGTCTATGCACAGTCCGATGTCACAATCCTTTTTCAACTGTCCCCGTTCTATACCTTTTTCAAAAATTCCCCACGCTTCGCGCCGACGAGGCTGAATGTATCTGGTTCGGTATTCTTCTGCAAGCCCTGGATCAGACTGTCCCTCTCCGACAATCTGTGTAATCACTTTTCCTTCCCGGCTGCTCAAAAAATCAACCAGATTGCTCGCATGAATACGCACATCCTCAAATACCGATCCTGTATCCGGTACAGGCAATCTTGCCGTTGCAGCAGACATGTACCCATCCATAATGACAGCACCTTTATTAGGCCACCATTTATATATCGTTGCTTTGCTCACCTTAGCACGTTCAGCAATTTTTTCGATCGTAACCGCTCCGAAGCCATGTTCCAGTAATAATTCATAGGAAGCTGCAAGAATCGCATTCTGGGTTTCCACATTGCGGGGACGCCCTCTTTTGGCTGTCATCATAAGCCCTCCTTGGTGTAACAAATGTATCTGTAATTCATAAAAACTGTACGTTCATTATACTAAAACACCGATACATTAAACAATTTCGTTCTTACCATGCTTCGACATACAAAAAAATTCCTACGCCTATTTACAATACTAAACGTTTAGTATATTATATGTTTGTGATTAGTAAACGCACCGTTTAGTAATTAACATTTTCAATACAAGTTTAATTTAATAAAAATTAATTTATGAACAAGTGGAGGGTGATACTTATGGATATGCAACCTGATGTGAAGGCAAATTCAGTTCCAAGCTGGTTGATTTTACTTTTGGCTGCGGCGTGCGGGCTGATTGCGGCAAACCTGTATTATGCTCAGACGGTTATAGGACCAATCGGCGTTACAACAGGGCTTTCCTCTGCTGCTGCGGGATTGATTGTGACGTTAACACAGATCGGGTATGTTATTGGCCTGCTGTTTATCGTTCCGCTCAGTGATATTCTGGAGAATAAGCGGCTGATAACTTTTTTCCTTATCATTCTAGTCGTTGCATTGATTGGCGCCGCCTTCTCTTCCCATGCCGTATTATTTCTGACTGCTTCCCTCGTCATCGGGATCAGCTCAGTCGTTGCGCAAATTCTGGTTCCTTATGCCACCTACCTCACTTCTGAGGAGCAACGCGGACGGGTTGTCGGCAATGTGATGAGTGGTCTGCTGTTGGGCATCATGCTGGCTCGGCCAGTCGCAAGTTTTATTACAAGCCTGCTCGGTTGGCAAGCGGTCTTTGTCTTCTCGGCAATCATTATCGGATTACTTACATTGCTCCTGTCACGCGCACTTCCTGCACGTCAGCCACAACCTGCGATGAAGTACGGTCAATTAATTTTGTCATTGGGCTCCCTGCTCAAAACATTTCCCATGCTTCGCCGCCGAGCCCTCTATCAAGCCAGTCTGTTTGGCGCCTTCAGCTTGTTCTGGACTACAGTTCCCTTGCAGCTCGCCAATGAGTACGGCATGTCCCAGCAGGGAATTGCCTGGTTTGCACTGGCTGGTGTTGGGGGTGCCATCGCAGCGCCTATTGCCGGAAGATGGGCAGATAAAGGTTTAACCCGCATATTAACCGGACTCGCCATGGTCATCGCGGCTGCATCATTTGGGCTTGCCTATCTGTTCCAGGGCCACTCTACCGCTAGCCTTATTTTGCTTGTGGTCGTTGCCATCACACTGGATATGGCGGTCTCGGGTAATCTGGTGCTGGGACAGCGCATTATCTATTCGTTGAGCGAAGCAAGAGGACGCGTAAACGGGATATTTATGTCGATCTTTTTTGTAGGGGGCGCAATTGGGTCATCTCTTGGCAGCTGGTCCTACGCACATGGAGGTTGGAGTCTCACCACATTAATTGGACTGGTGATGCCTCTGCTGGCACTCGTATACTACTTAACGGAAAAGAAAGTCACCGTCGTCAGTAACCCGTAATCATCCTTCCATACGTAAACAAAGAGCAGAGTGATCTTTAGGATCAGCTTCTGCCCTTTTCTTTCTACTTTCACACCAACACAGTCAGATGTGCATTGGCATCATACTCGATCAACTGCTGCCCCGTACGCAATTTTTGCACCAGATCAGGATTGGCGATAAACGGTCTGCCGAACGCTGCCAAATCAATGCCCCGGTTTTGCACTGCCTGTTCTGCGGTTGTTGCCTCAAGATCCCCTACGCCAATGATGATTCCATCCCACTGCTCGCGAATCGCCTCATGGAAATTCTGTTCCCCATCCCAGACTCTGGTGTACCGATCTGTTGAAGGATGTAGGATTGTAATGCCTGTCTCGCGGAACAGATTCAGATAGGCATTCAGCACTCCAGCCTTGTCTGTCCAGACATAGGAAGGGTCATCATCTTTTTTCTCAGAAAATCGTACCGATATGCGATCCACACTAATCTCTTTTTGAACTGCAATAATGATCTCCTTCAGAAAACGCAATCGTCCCTGGATATCGCCCCCGTATTCGTCTGTTCTGTGGTTCGTCTTCTCATTGATAAACTGGTCGATCAGATAACCATGTGCTGCATGCAGCTCAATTCCGTCGAATCCAGCCAGTACCGCATTGCGGGCAGCCGTTTGAAATTGTTGAATGCTATCCTTGATATCCTGCGCACTCATGGCTTGAGGTATCTGATATGGCTTATGCAATTTATGAACTCTTCCTTGAGCCGGGATGCTTGAAGGTGCCAGTGGCAGGGTACCGATCAGATCGGAGTGAGACAGCCTGCCCACATGCCACAACTGAGCGATGATGGTCCCTCCGTGTTTATGGACGGCATTTGTTACCTTTTTCCATGAGTCGGTCTGTTCAGCCGTATATAATCCGGGAATACCATAGGTTCCTTTGCCTGCCAGCGAGGGATTAATCCCTTCTGTAATGATCAACCCCACGCCATCCCTGGCACGTCGCTCGTAATACGCCACCATCTCTTCTGTCGCATTCCCATCCTGATCATTGGCAAACCCTCGGGTAAGAGGTGCCATCACCAACCTGTTTCTCAAATGCCACTCGTTGATCTTCACCGGGCTCAGTAATGTAGACATATTTCTCATCACAACTCCTTCTCCAATATCAGCGTTTTGCATGATTCCATGCTCTGTAAAAGCTCTTGATAACGATATTGTAAGCCGGCATATATATATCGTAAAATGATTGAAATATATAGATGTATCTCTCATAGAGATACCTAACACTTCACTTCACTTCACTTCATTTCAATACAACTCAGGAGGCCAGAGCCATGGAACTCTCGGATATCGATATTATTCTTGCGGTGGCACGGTCCGGCAAAATCTCACAGGCCGCCAAAGAATTGAATTACGCACAATCCAACGTCACCACACGCATCAAAAAACTGGAGCAGGAATATCAGGTGCAGTTGTTCAACCGTTTTCCCAAAGGGGTAGTGCTGACTTCCAAAGGAGAACAATTTGTCCAATATGCGACACGCATCCGTGACCTGTTAAACGATCTGGAGCAGGATATGACTGATCCCGGTGAGCCTTCAGGTACGTTAAAAATCGGGATTGTGGAGACGGCAGCATCCAGCCGATTCATGGAGATTCTCAATGAATACCAGGTGACCTACCCCGAGGTCTCCATCTCACTTGTTAATGCTACTTCACCTAAAGTGCTGCGCAAGAAAATACAGGAGTATGAGATCGACGGTGCCTTTATTAGTGGTGCTTGCGTGAAAGAGGGTCTGAAAGTGGAATATGAAATGCAGGACACGGTGCATATCATCTCCAAACGGATGGACGTACCACCCGAAAGCCTGTGTCAGGTTTCGTGGGTCGTGTTCCCAAAAGGCTGCCCATACCGTGAAATTACGGAGGAATATTTGCAGGAAGAAGGTTTGTCTGCTCGCAATATGATTGAAGTCAGCACGATGGATAACTTGCTCAGCTGTGTGGAGTCAGGGATTGCTTTTACCATTATGCCTTGCAGCGTTATTCACAAGAAACCGGATGAGTTCTCGGTGTATGATCTGGCCGAACGATTCACACATACCACAACAACCTTTGTCCGGGGTGAAGATCGATACGTCAGCAGCGCGCTGGATCGATTTGTGAAGCTGCTGAATCAGAAGTGTATTACATTTTGAAATAACATTTCGTTCCTCTCGGGTTATAAGAATTTTTAATATTAGCCGAGCCATACGATGAACGCCTTACAAAAAAATCTTTAAACTCAAAGAGAAGGCAGGCATCCATTGCACTGCACCTCCTCTCTAACAAATGGGGTGCAGTTCACCATGCGGATGTCTGCCTTTAGCTGTATTACATTTTATTGTAATGTGAATCCTTAAAATTTACCCGCGCAGTCTGCGGGAACTCAGCGCGTGATGACCATTTTGCAGGAACGTGCTGCGTGTATTCTTCATCAGTTCAATGCGGCGTTCAGCCAGACGATCCGCAGCAATATACGTTGCGATGCCTTCGGTACGCGACGTGTCGAAAATTTTCTCCAGATTATTGTAGATCTCCCCAACCTTGCTCCACGCACGATCTGCGTTATAGCCGTTCAGCTCATCCGCAATATTAATTACGCCACCTGCATTGATCACGTAGTCTGGTGCGTATACAATTCCCATCTCATGCAGCTTGTCACCATGACGCGGCTCCAGCAGCTGGTTGTTGGCACAGCCTGCCACAACCTTGGCCTTAAGCTGTTTCAACGTATCGTCATTAATTGTACCGCCCAATGCACATGGAGCATAAATATCACAATCCACTCCAGTAATGTCGGCAGGGTCTACCGCTTTTGCACCGAATTGATCCACAGCCTGTTTCACGGAATCCTTATGGATATCGGTAACGATCAGATGCGCACCTTCTTCGTACAAATATTTGCACAGACGCATCGCCACGTTGCCCACACCCTGTACAGCCACGGTTTTGCCTTCCAGCAGATCCGTGCCGAATGCTTCTTTCGCTGCGGCCTTTATGCCCCGATATACACCCCAGGCTGTTGCCGGGGAAGGATTACCGGAGGAACCGTAGCTTGGCGATATGCCTGTAACATAGTCGGTTTCCTGATAGATCAGATTCATATCTTCTTCTGTCGTTCCCACATCTTCTGCGGTGACATAACGTCCGTTCAGTCCCTGAATGTATCGGCCAAAAGCTCGGAACATCGCTTCATTTTTGTCACGGCGCGGATCCCCTATAATTACGGCTTTGCCTCCGCCCAGATTCAGTCCGGATACAGCATGTTTATATGTCATTCCCCGCGCAAGGCGCAAGGCATCTTCAATGGCCGCTTCCTCAGAAACATAGGTCCACATCCGTGTGCCTCCCAGCGCAGGACCGAGTGTTGTATCGTGAATAGCAATAATTGCTTTTAAACCAGAGGCTCTATCCTGGCACAGTACCAGTTCCTCATAATCGTGATGTTCCATTGCTTCAAACCAGCTCATGTGTTAACCGTCTCCTCCAACCATTTTTGCGATCAATGCGCCTTCTTCAGTTCGTCTTCCATCCTCTATTGTACCCATGATGATCAAGTTTGTGCAAAACCACATCACGATGTAACAAAAAGACCTTTCTCTCTTCACAGGGAAAAAGGTTCATTTACTCCAGCATGAAATCGGTAAAAAAATCTAGCGCGGAGTGATCATGGCAAGGTTTCAACCACGTTGATAGGATGCAGATCCCCACCCACGGCGAACGAAGCTTGACCGGTCTCTTCCGAGACAACCAGCACAACCGCATCCGTCAGCTCACTCAATCCAAGAGCAGCCCTATGCCGTGTACCAATCTTCCGTTCATGTGCAATGGCCTGTGACAAAGGCAATACATTGCCCGCGGATACAATCTGATTGCCCCGAATCAGCACCGCCCCATCATGCAGAGGTGCACCCGGTATAAACAGCGATTCCAGCAACGCATGAGTGACTCTGGCATCAACTGCAACCCCTGAGTGGATAATCGCTTCAAGCGGCACTTCCCGTTCAATTACAATGAGCGCACCATATCTGCGATCCGACAAATGCTGTACACTGGCAGTCAGTTCGGCAAATTTCTCCGTGAAGGGAGACAGATAACAATCCAGATAAAAGGAAGAAGCCAGCACCTCAATCTGCTTGATCTCGGCCCGAATCTCCGCAAATTGGCCCAGCAGACACACACTGTCATGATCAAAGGTGGATAACGTCTGGTTCATTCGTTCTGCCACACGATGGAGGTCCCCTTTGAGTTTCTGCCTCATGGTCGAGCTGTCGCAGTCTGCTTGCCGATTCATCATCATTGTCTTCCTCCTCACCTTGGCATCTCACTCATCATTCATAATTACCCATACGTTTCCCTCTGCTCCGGGCATTTATGCAAAATAAAGCCTGTCCGCAATCGTGGCGGACAGGCCGATTATCCGTATATTTTCCTTACTACTTATCTTACTGAGCTTTGCCGTACGAACCTACCTTAAACGTTGTAGGATCGTACCATTTGTAGCCTGAAGCCGGTACAGCCCATGGCTCGGTTTGCGGCTCGGTAGAAGAGGCCGGAGCTTCAATCGCGAGCAGACTAGTCGGCGTATCCAATGTCAGTCCAGACACCTGAGACAGACTTGTATAGCTTTCTTTTACTGCAAGCCATTTCACGGTATTTACAAGGAATACACCGTCATTCACTTCTTTGAAGCCATCATACGTTGTTTTGGCAGCGCCTGTTTCTTCACGTAGATATTTTGGCGTAGCATCCTCAACAGGTGAGGAGTCACCGATAAATGCCGCTTTACCTGCCCCGACCTTGGCGATCGCTGCGTAGGCTCCTTCAGCTCGTCCACCGCCATTATATACACCCTGATCTACCGCGTTGCCCCATTTGGATACCCCACTAGGCACATACACCAGACCTTTAGCTTTGTTCGGGTCAATAATAGCAAGTGTAGAACCTGCATGCATAGCTACTGCGCTCACACCAGTTGTAATGCCGAACGACTGTGAAGGTGCGACGATATCCGTGGCATTAACATCTCCCAATGCATTGTAGCGGAAACGAATACCGAAATTGGATGCCAACCAGTCGGAACTGGTCACGCCTTGCATGGCTGGAGATTCGGCTTCTGCTGACGACATGCCTTTGGCTGGATTCAAGAATGCACCACGGCGATAGCCGTTGAATACTTCGGAGGAATCCCAGCGGTTTTTGTTCCGATCTGCGTTATAGTGGTCGGCAATGAAGAAGACACTGCCACCATTCTGTACATATTGCAGCAGCGCAGCCTGCTCTGTCGCTTTGAAAGGCACGTTCGCTTCGCCGATAACGAAGACATCATAATCTTTCAATTTATTAAAGGTGATGGCTTGCTCACCGAAGGTATACGGGATGCTGCGATTCAGCTGATCCACGGTAAAGCCTGCGTTTCGCAAACCATTCGCAAAGTCCGAAAATGCCCCATCAATAACCCAGTCCGCAGCCCCGGCTGTCTGAGCATGCGAGTTGTCGAACAATACTTTCTTCCCTGTACCATCTGGCAGCGTTGTGCCTGGGTCAGGATCAGGATTGGTTGTTCCAGAGGAGAGTGCGATTGAGGTAGGATTCTTAACTCCGGCATAACTGTTGTATGCGCCAAGTGTTCCGGTTATGATAACCTTCTGCCCCACAAGATTCGGGTTGGTAGCCAGTCCATATTGCGAGCGGTACGACGCTGGAATCTGCACATCCAGCAGTTTCGCATTGGTCTTCTCTGTCGCTGAATCGGCAATCAGGAAGTTGAAATCATTGGCATAAGGAGATGTAAATTTGGCTGTAAGAGAACCGGTGGCATGTCCAACAATATATCCTTCCACCGTTGCAGTGCTTCCACCACTCTGGGCGGCGATGGCCTGAGATACCGTAAGGGGCGCTGCAGCTTGTACCAGACTTTGTGAACCCGGCCCCAGCAATGCCGTTGCCATCATGATGAAGATCAGGAATCCCCCGATCCAATGCTGCCATATCGCTTTCTTCATACTTGCCTTCTCCTCCTCATAATTACCTGATAATGGGTTATCCACCTTTAATTTAATCGTTCATATGATGAATTCCTCTTTCTTTTTGTAAAATGTTTGCAAAAACTTTTGGAAATTCCACCAATTGCCCATACTGGTTAACAAAATCCCAAAGGAGACCTGTATGATGAAGTTTCTATTTCTTCTGCTCCTGCTGATTGTTCCACTGATTATGGTATTTGTTGCGCTTCGCTCCCGGATGGTGACCCGCATTTTCCATGTACTTGCCCTGCTCTGCTTCTATAGTGCAGCGACTGTCATTGCTGGTGATGTGTACGCTACGAATGCCCATATGACGACGTTCACTACAGAAATTCACCATTTCCTTTTGAATGGATGGTTCCTTTATCCGTCTGCATACCTGGGTGTGTACGTTCCCTATCTACTGTGGATGAGCCTTTTTTCAAAAAAAAGTTGAGTACATTCGAGCCTTGGCATTGCATTTTGCCATCGTTCATTGCATAATGATAATATAACTGTGATAATGATTATCATTCTTGAGCCTGTCTCAAGTCTTCTGCCTACTGTACATGACTTAACGATTTTATAGATAAAGGGGAACGAACATCGAATGAATACAACTCTGCAAAAGGCTGATCTGCAGCTTGACGATTACTTGGATCTTCTGAACCTGGCAACCAACCTGGGTGACACCAAATGGCAAAAGGAAATTATTCGCAAGCTGGCTTATACTTATCCCGCAGTTCAATGTAAACAACCACAATAGCATGCTTATACTTACATAGCTCGTAACCCATTCTTTACACGAATCGGTTATTGGGCTATTTTTGTTTTATATAGGAGGGGAATAGCTATGCAATTGGAGACCGAACGGCTCATCATCCGGGATATTCTGGAGACAGACTGGGAAAGTATACATAGCTACACATCCATGACAGAAGTTACTCAGCATACGGCATGGGGACCTAATACGGAAGAAGATACGCGAGATTATGTGGAATTTGTGCTGAATTCACAGCAAACACAACCACGAGAGGGCTTCGAACTGGCGATATGCTTGAAAAAGGAGGGCATCCTGATCGGCGGTGTTGGCCTTCACATCGAAAAGACGAACGCTGAGATCGGTTATGTGCTCAATCCCGTTTATCAGGGGAAAGGGTATGCTGTCGAAGCAGCCCGAGCCATGCTTGGTTTTGGCTTCAATACACTTGGCGTACACCGGATTTATGCAAAATGCCGCCCTAACAACAAGGCTTCAGAGAACGTTATGCAGAAGATTGGCATGCAGCGTGAAGGTCTGATGCGAGAGCATTGGTTTTACAAAGGGGAATATCATGATTCGTGTCTATATTCGATTCTTGCAAAGGAATATATAGGTGAGTGAATACCCTGATATGATGCAGGAGGGCGTTAGCATGTCCTCCTTTATATCATAAATTAGTTATCTTGGATTAGAGTCATTAACCATAAGATAACCACCTAAGGATTTAGGTGGCTAATACGTATCGTTTCCCGTTACTTTAATGACGTTTCACTCTGCATGATTTCTTCCAATATTTTTATACCTGTAGAGTCTATCATCTTTCCTTGAGAAGGCTCTTTTTTTGTAATCCATTTTATGAGTTGAGAAACATAATGATCTATAAGAGAATTCGAGAAAAAAGAATAATTGGATAGCAATACAACTCCTACACGGAGTTCCTTATTGAAAGCTAGATAACTATTAAAACCAGCTGAACCCCCGTTATGCCAGAGGATACCTTTATCTAGAAGATTATCCTCACCCCACCCAAAATAACGGTTTGAATTTCCGATCGATATAGGGAGATGACTTTTTTGTAGTGTAGAGGCTATCGGATTATCATCATTTAGATTAGCTTGGACAAATAAACTCAAATCGCTAACAGATGACTTAATTCCCCCAGCTCCTACATGTATAGAAAGATCCCAATGAGGGACTCTTTTCCCAGATGAAGCATGTCCATTCAAAAACCTGCTATTCTTTTCTGAATCAAGCATAACGGCTGTCTCATTCATCTTTAATGGACTCGTTATATATTTTTTTAACAGTTCGTCATACGTACTTCCTGACACCTTACATAGTATGTATCCCAGTAAACCTACACCGATATTGGAATATCCAAACGAACCTATACTATCCGTGTAATCAGCATTAGATAAAAAAGCAGTTAAATCTTGCTCGGTATACATTGAATAAGGATTCGATCTTTTTTTAGCCAAATTGTGGTTGGTTGCCAATATAGGTAACCCAGAGGTATGAGTAGCAAGGCTTCTCAAGGTAATCTTATTCAAATAAACGTTTTCAACGTTTTGCACGAACTTACCAACACTGTCATCCGAGGATAGAAGTTTTTCTCTTTCCATTTCTAATAAAATTATGGATGTAAAAACTTTGGTTATGGAGCCGATCTCAAACAACTTATGCTCAGGAGGGATCAAACTTTTCTTTTTATTATTATCAAATGAATAGTATTCAACATCTCCCTCCCTAACAATCCCGATAACAAGCTGTAAATGTTTCTTATCTTTTGTGTAATCTGAAACAAAACTTTGTAAATCCATCATGGTAGAATTTACTCCTTTTTTATGATTCATTTATTACTCGAATGTTGAAATTACGTTGATCAACCTATTTTGGGCAAACCAAACTATGTATTCGTTTCCAATTCTTGATTTCCTGCCCCGTTAACTGAACCCTCTAAACTTTTTATTCAATACCACTGCTTCAATCCGCTCATATCACGCCAAAAAAAGCTGATCCCGAGTAAATCGGACATCAGCTTTTTTGATTTCTCCGTAACGACCCCAATCGCCATGGAAGGAAACAACCCTATTCAACTTGATTTCATTACAATCGGCACAACTCTACCGGGCAGCTTGGAAATGTAGGACATCCGCACATGCAGCGCAAGGCTGCCAGGTCACGAATCATCAGCTTTCCATCCACGGTGTCCAGCGTCCCCTGTTCTTTCCAGGCTCCCAACATACGCGTTACACTCTCCCGCGTGGCACCAATCATTTCCGACAACTCGGTATGATTCAGCTTCATGTCGAGTACGATGCCATCCGGCGTAATTCTGCCATACGAGTTGCTGGCGCGAATGAGCGTCGATGCGAGTGCACCTGCCTTGCCATAGAGCAAGAGGTCACGGAAACGCGACTGGGTGATACGCTGGGCGAGCGCCATCCATTGCAGGAATTTCAAGGCAAGGTCACCGTGTTTGCTGAGCACACTTTCCAACTCGCTGAGCGAGATGATCCCCAGCTCCCCTTTTTCTGCCATCTCTGCACTGTAGCTATGGGATAATCCGCCGATGCCACCAAACTCTCCAATCAGATCGCCGGTTTGCTGAATCGATAAAATGATTTCTTTCCCATCCTCAGTCGACTTGGTGAGCTTCACTCTTCCCGAGCGAATGTAGTACAGGTATCCGGCTTCATCGCCTTCCAGAAAGAGACTGTACCCCGACTTTACCCGTTTCGGCTGCATCTTCGCTTCGATCAAGCCCCATTGTTCAGCTGTCACGAACGAAAGGATTCCACCTGTCTCCCGTGTCATCTTGCTCGCCTCCGTCTGTTCTTGTTGTGTCGCCTGGGTTGTTCTTTCTGTAAATACCGTACCCATTACCATCGTCCCCCTCGGTGTTTCCTTATGTATCCATCATACCGCGAATATAGCGTGGGGGTTATCGGGGGATTACCTGAACCTCACGAAGAAACTCCCTGAATTTGCTGTGAGATAAATCACACTTATGAGGTGCCTTTACGACTCTACAATCGAAAAAAGCCTTGCTGTTCCTGGCCAGAATACCTGTCCATACACAGGATCAGCAAATTGCAGAACGGAAATAGGGGTTTTCCCTGAATTACAATACGGATAAAAGGGGCTACAATAGAAGCAGCAGCGAAATACCCTTATTTTAAGATTTCCCTGACCACAGGTTAACGATATTGATATTGATTACACCGTAACGTACGGTATGATTCCAAAAAAGGAAGTGTCCTCTCATGCATGATGAACTGCCATCTGGCATTCAGGAGATGATCGACGGCCTGCGCCTGAGTACCTCCAGCGATTTTTGCGGACTGGCCTGTCTGTCCGGTACGATGCTGCGCTGGAAGTATACATCCGGCGCCAGCAACGAACGGGTGAAACGCATGGAGATGCGTCCCGGACAAGATCTGGTTGGCACAGCGCTTCGAACTGGACGCACCGCTCTATCTGATGCACAATCCACCGGGGAGCATACACCCGGCCGTTGCCCGTTAATGCTTGCGGAGCGGTTGGTATGTGCCATAGCAGTGCCTGTGTTCCAGCAAGGAAATGTTCCTGGCGCCGTGTTGCTCCTTGGCAGCAGATTACCGTGTACGTTCTCACCGGAGATGGTCCGTCAGACCGAACAGGTCGCTATACAGCTGCAGCCAAAAGTGTACGGATAAAGACATCTGTCTGGAATATGCTAAGAAGTCTTGTTATTTCCTTACGGGAGTAACAAGACTTTTTTGATTATGGTTTATTCTTAGTTGGACAAGCGTTAATTAGTCACCTTGCCATCACTCCTCTGTGTACGTCGACGTCACTCTCACAGATTGGTATAATCGAGTCCATACATCGATATGTTCAAGATAGAACATACGGCTAGGAGGCTACAGATATGCTTGTACTGACAAATGCCAGTGTGATTCCTTGGGAAGCTGCACAGCAAACCGGATCTATTTCCATAGAATCTCCTTCCCTAGTGACTTGTACAGCCACGGTGAACTTCCAATATGGGCAGGTACATGGCGTTTTACATAAAGGCCAGACCCTTTTCCTGTATCCCCCATGCTCCCTGGAGCTTATACATACTCCGGCTTCTGCCTTCACGGTATATCATATCGGCTTTCTGGAATACAGATTAACGAAAGAGTCCCATGAGAAGCGTGTCTATGAACTTACATCAGAGAACTTGCCTGCACATGGATCAAAGACTGGAGCCAGTTCACAAGGGCTACGGATTCTTGCCATTATCCAGGAACTTACCGACAAACGTTCAGGCAGCATCCAGACCGAAGAAGCCCGATCCCATTTTCTACTGAGTGAGCTGCTTGAGTTGTTCAGGCTGGTGGTGAAACCTGCCACAGAAATGGTGGACAGTGTAATTCGGGATGCTCTTTACTATATTAATCATCACTATGGCGATCATCTCACCCGGGAAGACATTGCCCGCATGACCGGATTTAACGCAAGCTATTTCTCTAGATTTTTTCAAAAACAGGTGGGGCGCAGCTTCCAGGCTCATCTGACCCGAGTTCGGCTGGATAAGGCAAAGCAATACCTCCTATCCACACAGGCCACATTGAATGAAATTGCCTTGCTGGTAGGCTACGCTGACGGTTTATATTTAAGCCGCAAGTTTAAACAGTTCACCGGGATCAGCCCAAGTGAGTATCGATTGCAGCCACGTGCGAGACGGATTGCAACGGTTCAGTATACAGGGGATCTGCTTGCCCTCGGCGTTCAACCCGTTGCGGCCTCCTTTCTTCCCTGGGCCCTTTCTCCATTGATCCAGGATGAGCTGCATGACGTAATTGATCTGGATGAACATGGCGTGGAAGAATTACTGCGCGCTGAACCGATTGATTTGATCATCGCACCAGATTATCTGTACTACTTGCCGCACAAGCTTGAACAACTTGAACGTATATCCCAGGTTATTGTTCTCCCATGGAACCAACTGGATCGACTGGAGACGGTCCGTCTGATTGGCCGAATTGTAGGACGAGAACAGGCAGCTGAAGATTGGATCGAACATTACACAACACGGGCCAGAACGGAATCTGATCGACTAAAAGATTTTTTAAAACCCGGAGAAACCGTTGGTCTGTATGAGCTGTGGGAAGACGGCACCATTTGTATCTGGAATGCAACCGCCAGAGCAGCCTATAACGTGTATTATGGACTTCATCTTACTCCTCACCCCAACATCCTCCGTGATGTTTTGGAACCTGACAATCATCAATACATTGAAGAAGACCAATTAACAGAATATGCAGCAGATCATATGTTTCTTGTTCTTCCGGCACATGAAGGTGGCCTGTATCATGATTCAGCAGATAAACTTAGCGAGCGCCCGGGCTGGCGCAAGGTTATGAATAACGGAAATCGTCGCATATACCCTCTGCAACTGGAACAATTCTGGTGTAATGATGCCTTGTCTCTTGAGAAGCAACTTGAACTTATGGTAGACATCCTGATTCGGGAGAATAGCGTTAAGGCCAGGTAACATTTGTCCATGCTCAATGGGTCACATTTTGAGATAGACGATACTTGTGCACAAAAGCTACGATACATAGGAGGTTTTATTGAGAAAGATAATCATTATTGATTGGGGAGAAGCAGAATGATAGGGGTTAAATCAAAATGGTGGGCCGGACTCATAATCCTTTTACTTGTGATAGGAATTATTGGTTGCTCAGGCCAAGCGGAAGAAACAACAGAAAATAAAGCTTCCGCACCTGCCGTCACAGAAGAACAACCAGCGACAAGCGAAGCAGAAACACAGGTTATATCGACGGTTAACGGAGACGTTGAAATCCCCGTGAATCCTCAGCGTATCGTTACGCAAGGTTACCTTGCTGATTTTCTGGCACTTGGCATCAAGCCTGTAGGCGCGCCAGATTATGAGCTGGAAAGCCCGTATGTTCTTGATTTCGTTGAAGGCGTGGCAGACATTGGCCGGATTGACGGTGGATCAGTAGAGAAAATTTTGGCACTTCAGCCTGACCTGATCGTTACTGTAGGTGGAGATGAGAAGCTGAATGAGCAATATCGTAAAATCGCACCGGCACTCATCATCCCTTACGGAACATACGACAATGTCCATGAGGAGATCACCGCTTTTGGTGAAATTATTAACAAACAGAAGGAAGCCAAAGATTGGTTATCCCAATTCGAAATAAAAGTGAAGTCCGCCAAAGAGTCCATTCAAGGACTGGTCAAAGAAGGCACAACCTTCTCCAACTTCAGTCTGTTCGGCAAAGAATGGTACATCAATGGGGATGGTGTCAATCGCGGTGGACAAGCCATCTATCAACAGCTCGGACTGAAAGCACCAGACATTGTACAGAAAGAGCTCATTGATCAGGATAAAGATACCGTAGCGATATCCGAGGAAAAGTTGGCAGATTACGCAGGTGACTATATCTTCCTGGATTTGTCTAACGGAGGTTCACTGGATGAGGGCTCAGCCGTTTGGTCATCCCTGGACGCAGTGAAGAACAATCGCGTATTCAAGCTTGACGGAGAACGCTTCTGGCCCTATGATCCACTTGCCGTGGAAGCACAGGTTCAGGAAATTGCAGACATGATTAAGGAGCGTTTCGGTAAAACAGAGAACTAAAGTTTAGTTCCTCATGTCCGATATACAGAGAAAAGAAGCTATTCAGAGATTCCCCTCTGAATGGCTTTCTTTTTTGGTATGATAAAGAAAGAACTGTGGAACCGGACAGGAGGAAAATGATGTGATTCAATTATTAGTTGTCGATGATCATGTAGTTGTACGTTCCGGGCTGATCGCCCTGCTCGACGGAAAGAATGATATACATATTGTTGGAGACGCGGCCGATGGTGATGAAGCCATTGCCAAGGCACAAGAACTGAAGCCGGATGTGGTCTTAATGGATTTCAGCATGCCGCCAGGCAAAGACGGTCTGACCGCTACCGCTGAATTGAAGAAATTGATGCCGGATGTCTCCATTTTGATCCTGACCATGCATGACGATGAAGAATATCTGTTCCGCGCCATCCACGCGGGAGCATCCGGATATATTCTCAAAAGTGCGCCGCATGAAGAATTGCTTGCCGCTATTCGTTCCGTAGCAGAGGGTAGCGCCTATCTGTACCCAAGTGCGACCAAGCGGCTGATGAGTGAATACCTGGACAAAGCGAAGCAGGAGAACACCGGACCGTATGACACGTTATCCGAGCGGGAGAAAGAGATTTTGTCCTGGATTGCCAAGGGTTACGCCAACAAGGAAATCGCTGAACATCTGGTGATTAGTGTCAAAACGGTCGAATCCCACAAAAGCAATCTGATGGAGAAGCTCGGCCTTCGAACCAGACCGGAACTGGTGAAGTTTGCGATGAAAAAGGGGTTGCTGAACTTTGAGTAGCACACGTAAAAACAGACTTAGCGGATTTGCCGACCAACCTGTGCGTCAGTTATTAGAGGAAATCGACAGTCACATTACAGATACTGAATTCCGCAGCAGACTGAAAGGTTCTCTGCACCAGCTCAGTGATCTGAAGTTTGCCCTGGATGAGTCGTCCATTGTAGCCCTCACGGACCGCAAAGGAAAGATCCAGTATGTAAACGATAAGTTCTGCGAAATTTCACAATATAATCGGGAAGATTTGATCGGTCAGGATCATCGGATCATTAATTCGGGTTATCACGGCAAGAACTTTATGAAGAACCTGTGGGAAACCATCTCTTCCGGACGAGTGTGGAACGGAGAGATTCGTAACCGTGCCAGAGATGGCAGCCATTATTGGGTGAATACAACCATTGTGCCTTTTCTCGATAACGATGGTGAGCCCTATCAGTATTTGGCCGTTCGTAGTGAGGTAACCAAGTTGAAGCGGGTCGAAGCCGAGTTACAGACGATGATGACCCAGGTCATGAACATTCAGGAAGAGGAGCGGCGTCGCATCTCCCGCGAGTTGCATGACGGCATTGGACAGAGTCTCTTCTCCCTCGTCATTCAGATGGATCGTCTGCTGGCGGACCAACCTCAATCTGGTATGGAAGCACTGCGAAAACAAGTTACGGGCATTATGGAGGATGTACGCGGCATGGCATGGGAGTTGAGACCCTCCGTACTGGATGACCTTGGTGTCGTTCCGGCCATTCGCACGTATATCGAGAACTATACCCGGCACTACGGGATTGAAGTGGAGCTGGAATGTAATCTGCGAAAACGGCTGGAGATGAACCGGGAGATCGCCATGTATCGCATTATCCAGGAGGCGTTAACCAATGTAGCCAAGTACGCCGATGTGTCAGAAGCTCATGTGACGGTGGAAGATTCGGAAGAGGCAACCGTTGTGAGAATAGAGGACCGAGGCGCAGGGTTCAATAATACGACGGCTGGTAACGGCGTTGGTCTATTTAGCATGGAGGAGCGAGCCCGCGGAGCCGGAGGTACACTTGTAGTATCTTCGGAGCCTGGCGAAGGAACTGTAGTTACCTTTTGTCTACCCAAAACTGTTCATTAAGTCGCTTCAACCTGTACTTTATATAGAAGACTGTTTACGGATGTGCTCCGTGAACAGTCTCTTTTTCGATCCATACCTGTAGTATCCTGCTCCCATTCATCAACTCTGATTGGTAAAAATGACAAAATGAAAGCTCTGAATCGGATAAATTCAACATTTACAATAAATATATTGACTCCAATTACGATTCGTCATTAAAATATGAATGCTGCATACAAATTGTACGTAGATCCTATCATAATTTTTTATTCTATATAGTTAAAAAAAAGGATGGTCAATCATGTCAGAGAAACGCTCCTCCAAAGGGATAGAAATCCCGCAAATGCACAATCTGGATGCAATAGATCGTAAAATCATTGCCGCCCTTCACCAAAATAGCCGGATATCCTACACCGATCTGGGGGCACAGATCGGTTTGTCCCGTGTGGCCGTTCAGGCACGCATTAATGCTTTATCCGAAAAGGGAATCATTGAACGCTTCACCGTGGTTATCAATCCGGGCAAAGTTGGACTCCAGGTCTCTGCCTTTTTCAATGTCGATGTAGAACCGCTATTCCTGGATGAAGTGGCCGCGAAACTGGACGAAGAACCCGCAGTAACCAGCCTCTATCATATGACAGGCCCGAGCACCCTGCACATGCATGGTATTTTTGCAGATATGGAAGAGATGGAGCAGTTCCTGCTGGAGAAGCTCTACAAGATGCCAGGCATCGTCAAGGTAGAATCACAGCTGTTGCTAAAACGATATAAAAGCCGAATGGGCATGAGACTCTAGGAGGAAATCAGCATGAGTTGGAAAGATTACAACGGTCTCGTCATTGGGATGGTACGAACCGGAATTTTGGGATATGGCGGCGGCCCCTCGGTTATTCCGCTGATCCGTTATGAAGCCGTTACCCGCTATAAGTGGGTGAGCGATGATGAGTTTGGCGAGATTTTGGCCATTGCCAACGCTCTGCCTGGTCCCATTGCTACCAAGATGGCCGCGTATCTCGGGTATAAAACGAAGGGCGTGCTGGGTGCTATTGTGTCCGTCCTGGCCCATATTTTGCCGACGAGCATCGCCATCATTGCGCTGCTTGGTTCCATGTACGCACTGCGCGAATCGAAAATCGTAGCAGGCATGGTGGCAGCTGTTCGCCCGGTCATTTTTGTTATGCTCGGCATGATGGCATACGAATTCGCCAAGAAAGCATGGAAGGGACTCGGTACAACCTTTGCCGCCCTGTTCGGTGTCCTTGCATTTGTACTGCTGCAGCTGCTGGATATTCACCCCGGTATTGTGATTGCCGTCTTCCTCGGATATGGCGTCTTCCATCTGGATGTGGTCCAGCGTTTCAAATCCAAACGCGATTCCGACAAGGGGGTGTCCTAAGCGATGCTTCAGACATGGTGGGAATTGTTTTGGGGATTTTTTGTAGCCAATATCTTGGGATACGGGGGCGGCCCCGCCTCCATTCCTTTAATGCAGGAGGAAGTCGTCAACCACTACAAGTGGATGACCACCGAGCAATTCGGTGATGTACTCGCCATCGGCAATGCACTTCCCGGTCCAATCGCGACCAAAATTGCCGCATTTGTCGGTTATCAGGTAGCTGGCTGGTTTGGCGCATTCATCGCCAGTTTTGCCACGGTTGTACCTTCGGCTGTCGCGTTAATTCTGCTGCTTCGTTTACTGAACAAGCATCGTACTTCAACAAAGGTGAAAGGGATGACGTTGCTCGTACAACCAGTTATTGCTGTACTTATGATCTTACTTACATGGGAATTCGGTCAGGTATCCACCAATTCCATCGGCATTTGGCAGACACTGATCATTGCAGGGATCTCGCTTTGGGTCATGACCAAGACCAAGCTACATCCAGCCATCCTCATCGTTATTGCTTTCGCATATGGAGCGCTGGTTCTGTCTCATACGATGTAATTCATTGATTATTAAATTCGAGGAACGTCTTGGAACAATGTGTTTGTATATCCAATATGGATATATGCACAAGTGCCGGGGCGTTTCTTTTTTTGTATTGTTATTTCTCTTGTATTTTTCCCATTAAAAAAACGGTGATGCCAGCATTTAAGCTGTCATCACCGCACATAGAATTGCTTGATTTATCTTCGTACTTGAAGATATTATTTCGCTTCAACGACTACAGTTACTTTGGTTTTCACACCTGCATAAGTCACGGTAATGGTTGCTTTACCCTTACCATTAGCCTGAATGATGCCATCTTTCACCGATGCTGTCGCAATACGGGAAGATTTCCAAAGTGCCGGCTTGGATACGTTCGCTTCGCTGCCATCGAGATACGTTGCTGTAGCAACCAAGGTTACTTTGTCACCAGGCTTCATGGTCAGGGTTACTTTATCGGTTTGCAAATATTTCAGTGTATCTACATCGACTGCAATCGTTACCGTCTTGCTGCCGTACTTCGCTGTAATTTTTGCTTTACCTGAACCTGTCGCTTTTACTTTACCTTTGGTTACCTGAGCTACTTTGTAGCTGTTGGTTTTCCATTCTGCTTTGTCCGTGACATCACGCTCACTGCCATCGCTCAGATATGCAGTAACCTTAAGATCAGCGGAATCACCGGTTTTCAGGGAAAGAGCCGGTTCGGATGCTTCAATGCGTGAAATAACGTCCACTTCAACCTGAATGGTCACTTTGTTGGAACCATATTCAGCCGTGATATTGGCTTTACCGCTGCTGTTGGCAGTGATAACCCCTTTTTTCACATCGGCTACGCGGGAATTGCTTGATTTCCATGTTGCATCAGATGAAACATCCTTGGTCAAGCCATCTTCATCCGTTGCTGTGAGTACGATTTGCTGTGTTTCCTTGGAGGACAACACCACAAAGTTCACATCTGCCTCCAGCCCACTAGCCATGCCTACTTCAACAGGCAGAGTTAACGTTTTACCTTCAATTTTGGCTGTGATGGTTACTTTACCTGTTGCAATACCCGTCACGACACCTTTGCTGTCCACTTCAGCGAGTTTCTCACTGCTGCTGCTCCAATCCGCATCTTCAGACACGTCTTTGGATGTATCACCGTATACGGCCAATACTTTCACAGATAATGTACCACCAACGGCTACAGAACCTTTTTTCTTGTCCATTTCATACTTGTCCGGAACATCTACATTCACTGTGAATTTAACGGTTTTGCCGCCGTATGCCGCAGTGATGGTTGCATTTCCCGATTTATAGGCGATCAACTCGCCGCCAGATGCATATACAACATCCGCATTGCTGGATGTCCAAGTTGCTTTGGAAGTTACGTCTTCCGTACTTGCATCAATATATTCTGCATTGGCTACCAGTTTCTTGGTTTTGTTATCACCTGTAACGCTCATAGCCAGTTTATCTTCGACACCCGCAATATCCAGATATCTTGCCGTATCAACGTCAACCGTGATTTCCACCGTTTTGCCGCTATACGTTGCTTGGATTGTCGTAGAACCCGCACCAATCGCTGTAACTTGTCCCTTGAATACCGTCGCTACCTTCTCGTTGCTGGATGTCCATGTTGCTTGATCCGTTACATTCACATCAGCACTGTTCGGGTAAGAGGCAGTCAATACTACATTTGCTGTTTTATTGGACTCGCTCAAACGGAAGAAAATGCTCTGTTTCTCCACACTCAGTTTACTTGTCAGATCGACATCCACATCTACGGATACGGATTTCGTTCCGTATTTGGCTGTAATCTTAGCAGAACCTGCGGAGTATCCTGTAATTTCACCTTTTAATACATCTGCTACTTTTTCATTACTTGACGTCCACTCTGCCAGATCCGTTACATCTTTGGTTGTGCCATCTGGATAGGTGGCTGTCAATTTTACAGTTTCGCTTTTGTTCAACAGCAGATTGACCTGCTTCTTGTCCACATCCACACGTTTAACAACCTCAACGTTAACATCCACAGTCACACTTTGACTGCCGACTTTACCTGTGATGACAGCTGTACCGGCGCTTTGTCCAGTAACTTTACCATTCACAACCGTAGCCACTTTCTCGTCATCGGATGACCACTCAGCTACTTTGGATGCATCTGCATTCGTCGTATTATCACTGTAAGTTGCCGTCAAAATAATGTCTTTGCTATCCCCTGTACGCAAGTCCAGGGACTGCACGTTTTTGGAAAGAGCTTTGACCTTTTTGGTCACATTCACCTGAACCGTTTGACTCTGAGACAGATACGAAGTTGTAATGGTTGCCGTACCTTCCTTTTTGGCAGTAATGGCACCATTATATACAGTCGCTATCGAAGTATCACTGCTACTCCATGAAGAACTGATTGTTACGTTAGCCGATGTATTATCGGTATATACTCCTGTCACCGTAACCGAACTGGAATCACCCACTTCGAGCGACAGCTCATTTTTGGAAACTACAATTTTGGACAGTTCTTTATCTGCCGCAGCGGCCAAGCCTACGTTGGAAATACTCAGCACCAATACCAGCATCATCACCATGTACTTGGTCAATCTTGGCTTTAACATCATTTCCCCCCGATTCTTATCATTTTGTTCCTTAGTTTAATGTCGGCAAGTTCTTTCCAGATGTTTAGACTTTCAGGGAATTTTCAGGGGAATTCGTGGGAATTGATTCATCCGATCTATCGAATTTCAAATGATTCATACCTGCAAATATTACGCATAACCTATGTATAGTCACTATTTTGAATTCATTTATATGATCGGGGGAGAAACATGAGTCAGCCTTTTGACTACAAAGGATACTGGGAACAAACGTATAGCTCAGGCGAGACATCCGGAAGGGGTTCGTATGGCGTACTGGCTGAATTCAAGGCAGAGGTCGTAAATGGACTGATACAGCGTGAGGGTATTTCCAGCGTCATTGAATTTGGATGCGGGGATGGCAATCAACTTCAATATATGAATTATAATACGTATCTAGGTGTCGATGTAGCCGGTTCGTCGGTGCGTCTATGCGCCTCCAAGTTTGCTAACGATACCTCCAAGAGTTTCATGTTATATACTCCCGGTCTATGGATTAATCGCGGCTTCCTGCAAGCTGATCTCACCGTCTGTCTGGATGTACTCTATCATATTACGGATGAAACTGATTTTCGCAATACACTCTACGACATTCTGCACTCTACGTCAGAGTGGGTTGTGTTGTACACTCGTTTGAAAGAAAACGGTAATCCAGGGGTTAGCACCATTCAGGACCGAAATATTTTTGATTATCTGTTCGACTATCCCGAATTCAAAGTACATGAAATTATTCCTCAGCGATATCCCGACCAATCCTCGGCCGACTTTGTCATCATAAGACGCACACCCGGCATCGAAAATAAAACAGACTGATACCGAGGGTGTGCTCCGCCTCCAAAACAGGAATACCCTTTCCCACTAGGAGGCAGGCACACTCGAACGGCTGTATGGTGGGATGCATACTCATACCCCCTCACGCATACTCGCCGCTTGAAATGTGACATTCCTGATTCCCTGATTCTCGTTTCTCTAAAATAAACCCGGACGCCCACGCAGCTTCGCCAGCGCCTCCATATAGAAATAATCGCCGTATATAATCGGCACATTTAAGCCACGACCCTCTGGATAATGCACCGTGCCCTGCATGATCAGACCTTCTTCCGCTGCCGTCTCACCGGAGCTGTAGTTCTCATGCAGCCCACGGAGGATACGCTCTGCCGCGGCTGCATATTCCTCGCCGCGCGGCGACAGCTTCGCCAGCTCCAACAGTCCGCTTGCGGCAATCGCTGAAGCGGACGAGTCCCACGCCACCTGATGCTCGGCAGGTGCGCGGAAATCCCACACCGGCACGATCTCTTCGCCAAGCATGGCGAGGAAGAAATCGGCCGCTCGCTCCGCTGTCTCCAGATAGCGGGCTTCGCCCGTATACCGGAAAGACAGCGCAAACCCGTGCAACGCCCAGGCGGTACCCCGCGCCCAGGCCGAACCTGGCGCATGGCCCTGCCCGCCATGCTCCTGCAGCTTCTGCCCCGTGAGTGGATCGAACTCCACCACGTGGCAGATGGACCCGTCAGCGCGGACGAATTCGCGCGCCACGGTGTCCGCATGCGCTTCCGCCAGGCAGCGGAAGCGCGGGTCGCCGCTCTGCTCGGATGCCCAGAAGAGCAGCGGCAGGTTCATCATGCTGTCAATGATGGCTACGCCCCGCGTATCCATGGTTGACGAGCTGAAGTTCCAGGCGCGGATGAATTCACCGCGCACGTTAAAGCGGGCAGCGAGCAGATTGGCGGCGAGCATTCCCCGCCGCCGGCCATCTGCGCTGCCGGTCTGGCGGTAGTTGGCTACGCCACTAAGCAGCCAGATGAACCCAAGATCGTGATCCACCGATTCGGGATCACGCAGACAACCTTCTAATTGCCGCTCACAACTTTCGGCAATGCGGGATAACGGAGCGAAAGCTTCGTTTTCCGGCGACTCGCCATAGACGAGCCATAACAGCCCCGGCCAGAAGCCGGCAGTCCACCATTCGGGATCATTCCGGTCATATATGCCCTGCGGGGCAGTGTGCGGAAATGTATCCTTAATGCGCTGCGCGTTGCGAATCGTTTTGGCCGCTCCTTGCCGCCAGGCTTCTTCCAGCCATTTCATTGATGTTGATGTATTCACGAGCATTGCCTCCTCTTTTCAGATCCTTTTCGTATCCATTTCCTTGCGCTCACGTTACGTCTCTTCATATATTATTTAGCGGCCTCGCCTCATTTGCCCAGACGAACCGTAAACGTAATCTTCTGACTGCCGCTCACTATCATTCGAGCTTCCTTTAACACACCATTGCGAGAAGCCACCATATGGTCTTGAAGGTGAATTTCTGCTCCTTCATCAAGCACGGTTGATTCCACGTAGGCACCACAGAACTCACTGCGAACATGATCACCGGAGACTGTGATGACAGCCTGCTCCTCACCGTCGCTGAACATCAGCGGTATGACCGCTCCGGCCGCTTCAATCTCTCCCTCGAACTCATATGTGACCGTTAATAAACCCGGTTGCTGCGTATAGACCGTCCGAAGTGCCTGTAATCCGACCAGTGGGCCGACCCAGTCTACTGTGAATGTGTTGGTTTCCTGCGCCTGATCCTGTATTACGTTGAAAACGACAGCTCCCCCGCCATCGGAAGGGTTGATCCCTGCATCCCGATCATAATCGAAACCGGACGGAATACCTGCGGACAGGCTATACCACTGTCCATCCGGTGTTCGCCAGGCTGGACAATAACTGATCGCCTTCGTTTCCCCCTCCGAAAATTCGGTGAATCCAGACTCGGCATGTCCAGCAGCAGCGGGACCAATGAGTCCCGGAAGCCCCTGCTGATGAATCCGCACCAATCCGGGCACCGTATATGGGTCATTCAGAGCCGTATGTAATACGATTTGCTGGCCCGGTACTGAAGCCGTGATCGTCTCGAACCAGCCATCCATTTGAAGGACTCGACTACCAATCTCGGACGGAATGGGCAATTCAGCCACTTCATCCCCGGGATCGCACAGGTATGCATTGGCTAGTGCCGCAACCGTCCACAGGTTATAACACGTATGGTTGGTATATATCTCGTATCCGTGGCGAACTTCCGGAGCATAGCGATTCCGAACGATATTCAAGCGGCCGTCCTCCATTTTCCACCGATCCACGGCTGCAAAACACAGATTGGCTGCACGCGCAAATACACCTGCCATAATGGGATCACCGATCTGCTTCGCAGCTGAGGCATGACTGGAGAACACGTACGCAGCCGCAGCTTCATTCCATTGATGCTGTGAGCTGCGTCCTCGCGGAGGAATCTCGCCCAGCGGTGATAACGTCAGAAGCGAAGTGAACGCCCCGCGCCGGATGGACTCATCCAGTGAAGACGCACAGCTCTCGTCATATCCGGCATCCAGCATAAGACCCAGGTGGTAGCGGGTAGCGATATCATACGCGAGTGGACTATTTGGCCGATCCAGTGGACCATCCTGATACAGGCCCAGCCCTGTGAAACGCGGCAGATGGTATCTCTTCAGGTACTGATCCATCCATTCGATCCCTTCACTCGCCAGCTGCTCGCGGTAGCGAAGATATTCACCCGAGATCATGATGGCATTCCAGTTAATCATCCGGTTCGGATTATTCATTTTGGACATTGTAAATACATACGTTTCTTCCGGTTGAATCTGTTTCAGCCCCGCTGCCCATTGAGTCGCTTGTTCAGGCATCAGCGGCTGGAGCAGCACGTAGGCTCTAAGCATAAGTATGGGAAAGAAGTCGGCATGATTGTCCGGAACCTCGCCACGAACAACCAGTGAGATACTGTGGGTCAGCGCTGCCGAAGCTGAAGAGAGCAGATCAGTTCTTCCCTCTTTTACCAGGACCGCAGCTGCAAACGCATACGCGGGGGTGGAATAATAGCGTTCGCGGCCAGAGAAGGGGTCCACAACGGCACCGTTCTCCTGCTGATATACTGAGTAGGCACGTACAATGTCTTCGATAAGTGCTATTTTACGCGATCGATCCCATCCGCTAGGTTCTGCAAGATTGGCCTGCTCTGCGTCTGTTCGGAACCTTTCCAGTTCACTTTTCCATGGATATGCTGAATCCGATGTATACGCTAACAAAACAAATCCCCCTCATTTCCGATCCCAACTTCCATGTGAGATTGAAGTGGTTCGAGTCGTTTTCAGGTCCCCGGTACATTAATCCGTATTCGCCTTCACTTCTGATTTCTGTTCTTACTTTGGATGTATGAAGAATTTCAATCTGCACCATGTCTCTTTTACCGAGTGGTTCCGGGAATCCCCCTCTTTATTTGCCGTTTGCCGCAAGGATAATGCCGCCCGATAAAATTTCAGGGACAGGTGATCGTGATCTACTGTCTCTAGCTCTTCCACTTGTGCATCCCAGAGGTCAGCATCATAATGCATCGTCACTACAGCTTTGTTCCCTTCCCACTGGACCAATGCTTCTCGTATAACAGGATTAATTCGACTAATAAAATACTCAACGACTGGCGGGTTTTCAATCAGGTGCTCTTCTCTACACGTATCAGAAGGTTGCTGCCACTGATAATAGTCTTCAAGGAAAAGCTCCGCTTCGGAGGCTGCCGGCAGACAGTTCCAACTCAAACGCCTGGTAAACCTCTCCAGTGTCGGAGCTTCTGGGTAAGCCGACGTCAAATCGAATGCAGCCTCTATCCCCTGCGGAGATGATCGCTTGATGTGCAGTACTTTCGCCTCCGCTTGCCGTCCGGATTGCTGACCCGCTCCTTCGATGACCGGAACACTATGCCCCTGAGAGCCAATTTGAAAAATGCTTTCCCGCCCAGGTTCGAAATAGGCCTGACTATACTCGCCTGATCCTGGGTCACAGAGAATGTTTTCACCTCCGCCATGAAGGATAAAGTGTCCCAGATCATTATGATTATGGGGCTCTGCGTTATGACCGCCCTTTACCGCAAAGGCTGCAGTCATTTCCTTTTGTTCTCCCGTTACCAGTACTCCTCTGGCTATCCCCCACGACAGGTTCTCCAGATAAACTGGGGCTGCCGGCAACTCTGCTTCACTTTCCTTTTTATATACAGCCGGATTACTCCAAAGTATATTACGCAAAGCATGAGCCCATCGGCGGCAGGGGTCCTCTGTCAGAAGCGGAATACGAACCTCCAAGTTTACTTGAACCTGCTGTCGCTCGGATAAAAGAGAAAGCAGGCCAGGCGGAATGGTCTCCCGCTCGCGACTGTCCGAAAAATTGACAAACGCCCCGCCTGACAAGTGAATATTTTCGGGGAAAGCAGCGATCGCTCTCGTTTTGGGATCGGACAGCATATCCAGTTTTCCGGCACTGAATATTCTCAGCATCTCTGCAAAATACGTATAAAAACCGAACCCGTAAACCCAGTAACCTACACCTTCAGCACATCCCCCATCCATCCCATAACCTCTCAAAAAAGCATTCATGGAATGAACCGTCTGCTGCACTGCCTTTGCCCTAAGTTGCTCATCTTCCAACAGAAGGAGAGCCGCAATCCCACAGCCGCCGCTGCAAACCGCTGACCAGTTGTGGTCCGCGTTCTCCCAACCGTATGTCTGCTGCTCTCGATACAACGGGGTGAAGATCCTGCACTCTATCTCAGCCCGCATCATTCGCAACACACGCGGGTCTAGAACGTCATTTAACATGACGATCATCTCCGAGAGCGTTTGCGCTGTTTCTGCAGCGAACAGATCGATGTGTTGTCTTGCGCCCGCTTCTTTCCCTTCAGGTACATGAGCGGACAGACACCAGGTTTGTTCGTTACAGACACTCCAGATCAGGTCCTCCAGCAATTTTAGACGCTCGGCTGATGGCGATGCCGCGGCAAGTAATCCCAGTGCAGCGAGCCTCCCGCGCCGCTCGAAATATGCCAGTTCATATGCTTGGCGTTCACCTGTCTCCCTGAATTGACGATATAGGGAAAAGGATAGTTCAGGCAGGTTCTCCGTATTCGCTTTCTGCTCATATACTCTTAGATCTGACCAGAAGGAAGCATAGTCGGGATCATTCAACATGTCAGCCAGTCTGTCTTTCCAACGACAGATGTACTCCATACCACTACTTGTTCCATGCCTCATGGCCGCAATAATATGATCAGCCGTCCACTTTAATCCAGGGTGAATCGTCATGAGAATTCCTCCCTAATTTTGTAACCGATTTCATTTTAGCCCATAGTCTAGTAAAAATGAAGGGAGTTCGGATTAATGTTGTATAAAAAAATAAATCATGAAAATAAATGAAACTTTTCAGAGGTTTTTCTCGTAAAAGGGTTGTCGGTACTCAACTCATGGCATATGTATTTCATTCCATTATGAGGACAGGTGAACCATACTGAATAATGAATTATTTAATCAGGCTGTAATCGAGTTGCTGCATCGCTCGAACAGCCGCGCGCTTGTCGAAATTGAATCCCATTTTCCGGACAATCGCCTCGTCGGCGGCAAATATCACATGGGGAGTCATACCGTGTATTTATACAAGAAAGAGATTATGGAGCAATGTCGAATGTTATTTGGCTCGCTGGCTCCGCTACAGGCCTATATTTATGTCATTCTAGCTCATGAACTGGGTCACGCCGAGGATGTGGAATTGATGGATCTGTCCAACCTCCTCGATAGTCCACTTACGGCTCCTGAGCTAGCTGAAACTCGGCTGCGTATCGAGGAAAATGCCTGGCGTTATGCAGAGTCCCTGCTATTTGATATGGATCCCGTTTTCTTGCGTACCATCATTGATGAATCCCTGTTCAGTTATCGTCAAGCGATTGAACCACATATTGCCTAACCTGTTTAGTGCACAGCTTTAACAAAACAACAAGGCCAGAGTCACCCTTTTCCACAGGTGAGATCTGGCCTTGTTTGCTTAAACTATATTATGCTTCTATATCAATCGATTAGTTTTTCCGATTACGGGACCGAGCTTGTCCGCCCTTGCGTCCTGCTTCTTCACGGCTCATTTTTCTATCTTGATCATCGTTTCCATCATTGTTGCCACGGGTGCTTCCGCCCTCCCGGCCAATCTCTTGATAGAATTCGCGGTCATGGGATTTCGAGGTTGCTTCTCCACCCTTACGTCCTGCTTCTTCACGGCTCATTTTTCCGTTTTGGTTATTTTGTGCCATTTTGAATTCACTCCTTATCGGGTATTGAGTATAGTGTGCTACGCTTCTTAATTACCCTCTCATTTGGGATTAAAACATATAAATTCTAAATATGTCATTTTCACTTATATATTATTTCTTTTTATTTTGTTATGTAAAAAAGAGCAGAGGATCTGTACAAGACCCTCTGCTCCATTATTATTGAATTTTAAGTGGACTGCCCTGTACAACGGACAGCCACTGACGTGCAATCAACTCATGACCCGCTGCAGTTGGATGCACACCATCCCATAACCAGTAGGCTGCGTCAGCTTGTTCGAGAGCATCGTTGAACGTTTGCTGCAAAGGTACCCAGACCGCCCCGAACTCACTTGCGAGTTCACGGACCAGATTTTGATACTGCCCGATACGCTCCTGCCAAGTGTCCCAAAGCTCCACTGTAGCTCCGGTTTTAAGAATGAACGGCTCCATTAAAATCAGATCGGTATTCGGCATTACTTCCCGTGTTTCCTCCAGCAAATGACGATATGCACGTCCAAGACGATCCGTCACTCCACTAGGTTCGCCATTCATGGTACGCCATGCATCATTAACACCAATTAGAATACTAATCAGATCCGGCTTCAAACTAAAAGTATCCTCGTTCCAGCGTGCATATAGATCGGAAGCGCGGTCCCCGCTAATTCCTCTGTTATAGAATGTTGGCTGCTTGGCTGCCAGTTCCACACCTAGTTTGCTTGAGATCAGATACGCATAGCCATGCCCGAGAAAATGATTCGGATCGTCATTGCGCGATCTTCCCCCGTCTGTAATGGAGTCTCCCTGAAAAAGTATAACGGATGAATGTTTACTCATAATCAAAACCGTTCCTTCCTGTATGTAAAATGAAAACCTCAACCCTTCAGTCTCCATTTTATCCCTTTCGGACGCAATAGAAAATAGCGTTTTCAGAACGATAGTTATCAGTTAACTCTCCGCGCTGTACTGCCCACAATGTCACCCGCAGTTCTCTACGTCTATGAGACGTTTCAGGTCTTTAAGATTCCAGGATTTCAGGATTTCGGGTCCTTCGCGACATATCCTCCGCCCTGATATTCCGTCTCATCCTGCTTATCCGGCGCTCCCTTACGTTTCGCTTCTTCCCATAGCTCTGCTGCATCGTCCTCCGGGCGGTACCCAATCTTCTGTGCCAGATATCCAATATCATAATAATTATCCGTATTCGCTGATGTTCCATATAGATTAACATACTTCATGCTCGAATCCGCCTCAATGCAGCACTGAGCAAGCTGGACCATATCTCTGGGAGAGATCCAAATGTGTGCGGAACGCTCAGAGTGTGGATGTGCATCGCCCGAGAAGTTACCTATTCGAATATTGAATGACGACAAGTCATATTTATCCACGTAATATCGCCCAAGCAGCTCTATATAACATTTGCTGAGCCCATAGAGACTGTCTGGCCGATATGGATCATCCACTTCGATATTTTCTCCTGTTGGATAAAACCCTGTCGCATGATTTGAACTCGCAAAAATAACCCGCTGTACACCGTTCAACCGTGCAGCTTCATACACATGGTAAGCCCCTGTTACGTTGATCGGAAGGACTTTACCCAGAAAGTCTTCTTCATCCTTGGCCCATGCAATATGCAGCACCGTCTGAACACCCTGCATCAGCTCTTTCAGTCGTTCTCCGTCGGTCACATCCATCGCTACAATGCCTGCTTGAGGATCATCATGAAGATCGGCAGCCACAATGTCATACTTGCCCTTTTCCCTCAGTCCCTCCAGCAGACTGCGACCAATGACTCCCGCTGCTCCAGTAATCAAAATTCTATGCTTTGAGTTGCTCATGGATTTAGCTCCCTTCGCTCTATTACGATCCTATAGGTCATTATTAACCGTTAGAGCGAAGGATTTACCTGATCCAATAAAGGCCCCGTATACTATCCCATCAAGTACCGCAAAATCATCATTGCAACAATACCGACAAGTACGGTTCCGAGCAGACTTCGTGTCCAGATTGCTACAGCAATCGTAGGCAGTGCTGCCCACAGGGCTGGATTATGTGTAATCGGCACCAACTGGTTGTCCGCCATAAACAGTTCCTGACCGATCAGTGCCGCCATGACCGCCACGGGTACATACTCAAGCCAGCGTAACAGCCATATCGGAATCTGTATTTTACTGAACAGCATGAGCGGCAATACACGCGGGATGAACGTTAACAACGCCGAGCCCATAATAATCCAGAATACATCCCATCTTACTTCCATCGTTCCATCACTACTCCCATCGTTGCCGCAATGACCGCAGCCACAATGACACTCATGCTGCCAAGCGAAGCCATGCTGGCGAAGATTACACAGATCACGGCGATGATCGCCACATTGATGTGTAATTTTTTATTTTTGCGCTGCATCAGTTGAAGCACTACCAGACCAATAAACATTGCAGGCAGGGCAAAATCAAGTCCAAGCCGCTCGGGATTGGTTATCCAGCGTCCAAAGTATGCCCCCGCCATATTCGCCACAAACCAATTCAGATATGCTGTAATGTTCAGACCGTGCATCCAGCGTTCACTCAACGTTTTCCGGCCAATCGCTCGCGTCATCGCCACGCCAAAGGACTCGTCGGTAAGCAGCGAGCCGATCCACATATTTTTAAGCGGCGTCAGATGACGAAAGTACGGTGATACGGCCGCACTCAGCAGCAGATGGCGAAGATTCACGAAGAATATGGTGAAAATGATAGCAGTCGCTGAACCACTCGAGGCAAGCATACCTGCGGCAATAAACTGAGCCGATCCAGCGTATACAATCAGACTGAGCAGAGCCGTTTCCGCCAAACTTAAGCCTGCCGTCATTTCAATGACACCCGCTGCAAACCCAATACTTAAATATCCAAGCAGTGTTGGAATACAGTCCTTAACCCCTTGCATAAATGAAGCATCATCCAGCACCTCTTCGGTATTTGCGGGCCCGGATGTCAGTGGTATGGATTTATCCAAATCCGGTTCATCCCCTCTCCATGTCATCCACATCTTGCGGATTACTTTTAATTTAGAAATATACCACAGGATAAGACATTCAGGGAGAGACAGATTCACTTTTACAGAACAGATGAGTTTCGAATCTTCATAAACCGTTGATTAGCGAATAACACCCACGAGAAAAAGACTGCAGGGTCACAACCCCACAGTCTCCTTCGAGAAATGCTATTGAACTATAACTTGAATTTCTCAATCATGCTTTGCAGATCTTCAGCCATACGGGACAATGCCGCAGAAGAAGCTGCAACCTCTTCCATTGTAGCGAGCTGCTCCTGAGCAGCAGCTGAACCATCCTCGGTCCCTGAAGCAATCTGATTGGATAATTCAATGGTATCATTCACTTCCTTGGACACATGACTCATGCCTCCATCAATCTGACGGGAAGCTGCCGACACTTCTCCAGCTTGTGCAGCAACCAACTGCACGGCGCTACGGATATTTTGGAAGGCCTCTCCCGCCTCCGTAATCATTTGCGTACCTTTAATCATGCCTTCTCCTGTACGGGCAAAGGTAGACTGTACCGCATTTGTTTTCTCTTGCATCTCACACATAAGTTCATTAATACGTTCGGCAGCACTGCCCGAATTGTTGGCTAGCGTTTTTACTTCATTGGCCACGACAGCAAAGCCTCGACCTTGTTCACCTGCTCTTGAAGCTTCAATGGATGCGTTCAAGGCAAGGATATTGGTCTGTTTGGCGATGTTGGTAATCTCGGCCACAATCTCAACAATCTCTTCATTTTTCGCTCGAAGATCCTGAATGACCACAGCCATGGCCTCACTCTCATTATTCACCTTCTGAATATGAGCAACCGCCTCTTCCACCGTAACCATACCCGCTTCGGACTTGGAAGATGCTTCTACAGCTATGCGAGCCGTGTCTTCAGCACTCGATGAGATTTCTTTGACACCTATAGACATTTCACCGACGAGTTGGCCCGTTGCAGCAAGACTGGCGTTTTGTTTGTTCGTTCCTGCCGCTGCATCCTGCATCAATTCGGCAACCTGTTCCGTTGCTCTGGATGTCTGTTCAGAACTCGCCATCAGCTCCTCAGAGGATGCTGCTAGCTGGCTCGATGTATCATGTACTTCGCCCAGAACGTTACGTAGCGATGAGGTCATGGTATCGAAGCTTGCCCCGAGTTGTCCAAACTCGTCACGACGCTGTAAACCTACACGAACTGTCAGATCACCCGCGCTTACTTTGGAAGCCGCTTGCGTTAGTTGCAACAATGGACGGTGAATACTGCGAATAATGAACACAAGCAGAATAATACCAATGATCAACGAGGTCCCTACCAGAGTGTAGGCACGAATCAAGATCGGTCTTACCGCATCTGCTGCTTCAGAAGGAACCATCTCACCGACAATTTTCCAGCCTGTTTCGGGATTCGTATAGAATACGGCTTCCAATTCTTGTCCATCATACGTGTACTTTACAGTTCCTTGATCTTTTTTATACATCTCATTAATGTAGCTCTCATTGGACTGCACACCGGATTCGATATTGTAATGGAACAGGAACTTCCCGCCGTTATCCAGCATATACAGTTTTCCCTTTTCACCAATATGTATCTTATCAACGGATTCTTTCAAATGATTGAGACTTACATTGGCTCCAATTACCCCTTTACCATCGGCCAGCTTGGCAGCTGCGGTGACAACCCATTCACCCGTGGTTACCGACTGGAACGTGTCTGAGATAATTGGTTCATCCTGTGACATACCCATCGTATACCAGCTGCGTTCCCGTGGATCATAGATCTGCTGTCCGGGATCAGGAGATTTCATCCAGCTGCCATCTTCAGCACCTGCTGTTATTACACCCAATTCTTTGTGAGCTTTGGACATACGATCCATTTGTCTCTGAACAGCTGGTGATTTATTGATAATATCTGTTGAAGTAATACCCGCTGCAAACTGTGCTGCGTTATCCTTCTCCATATCCAGCATTTGAGTAATCTGCAGACTGAGCATTTCCGTTTTGGCCTGTGCAGAAAGAATGATTTCTTCCCTGACCTGGTCTGCTGCTTTTAAATAAGACAACCATCCCACGCTAATGCTCGGTACAATCAAGAACAAGAGCAACGAAGCGATCAGACGTTTCTTAACCGTTAATGTAAACCAATTGCGAATCCTTTTCTTCATTTAAATATCCCCCATCATCATCTTCACCCCTCTTTTATCGGACAAACGTAGTAAAAATATTATGTATGGATACTAAAATGAATCGAAATTACATTATTTTTGTTAGGATAATAGAAAATGATGCTCATGCCCCGTTTTGACCCCCTCTTCGAGATCGTTTACAATATCTCATAAGCTGGTTATCCATGAAACGACTGGAAGGAGAGGATTCGAATCTTACGCAAGTCACATGTGCAACAACCTGTTACCAGATTATATTCATCTATGTTCCGTATTCTGTTAGCCCTCATTCTTTGTGCAGGCCCCATTATGGGACAAGCCAGTTTCACGGCATCTGCAGCACAAGGGGCGCAAACAGTTCACATTGAAGTAAATGGTCAAGAGCAATCGTGGAAAAATGCCCCCCTTGTATACAAAGGTACAACGTATGTTCCATTGCGAGATGTTGTTACCTCTGTAAATGGCACCTTGAAGTGGGAAGCTCGTACCAAAACAGCTACGATTACCGTTGGTCGAGACAAGCTGGTTCATCAGGCTGGCAGTGACTTCATCCAGGTTAATCAGGTTCGTCTGTCCTCCGGTGTGCAATCCCGCACCATTAACGGCACACTGATGTTACCTGTCCGTGCGCTTGCCAATGCACTCAAAGCGGATATTAAAGTACAACGTACAGCCTCAGGGCAGATGAGTGTTAATATCGAGACGGACAAAGTAAGCCTATTAAATAGTCAAGTCGCCAGTGTAGACAGCTATTTGCGCGAAATTAATTTTCCCGGCTTGGCTCTGATTGCCCGCAATGGAGAGGTCCTGCTTCGCCAAGGCTACGGACTAGCGGATGAACAAACGCTGAATCGTCCGGATCAGAAGACCAGAATTGCCTCTCTGAGCAAATCTTTCACCGCTGCCTCCATTCTCAGCTTGGTGGAAAAAGGAAAGCTCGATGTGCAAGATCCTATATCCAAGTACATCTCCGGTATACCGAAGGGAGATCAGATCACGCTCCATATGCTGTTATCCCAGACTTCAGGTCTTCCATCCGCCTTTGGCAGGGGTGAAGGCACTTCATTGGAAGAAACGGTAGAGGAAATCCGGCACAAAACATTGAAATTTGAACCGGGTAGTGCCTATTTGTACAGTAACAGTGGTTATGTTCTGCTGGCCTATGTTATTGAACAGGTGTCTGGCATGAGTTATGCCGATTATGTACAACAGACCATTCTGAAGCCGCTCGGCATGAAGAACTCTGGAGAAGCTTCCCGCAAGGTCCATACAAATAGCGGATTCGTTGCGGAGAATAAACAGTGGGTGACTGCCCCTTATTATGTTTCACAATCAGGTTCAGGGACGATCTACTCCACTGTGGACGATTTGCTGAAGTGGGATCGGGCACTGTACACGGACAAAATTCTGAGCCAGGATACGATTGAACAGATGTATGAACCGTATTCGGATAAAAATTATGGCTACGCCTGGATTCTCAAGGAAAACGATCAGAATCGTACCGTCTTCCATAACGGTAGCGGCGGTGGTTTTGCCACAGCGTTCTCACGCAATTTGACAGACGATGTTACCATTATTCTGCTTGGTAATCATGCGGGTATGGATATGACTTCGCTCATGGATGAAGTCGAGGCTAAGACAGCTCAGGCACTGAATCTGCAATAATTTTGTAATTATTCATTAGATATAGCAGAAGGGACGGTCCATTATAGGATCGTCCCTTCTGCTATATCGGTCTTCATAATCCGGATCATACTTTGCTCGTTCGTCATTTAACGCCTGTCTAGTTTATGGATACAGGAAGTTTCCCGGCAAAAGGAATATGCCCCATCAGCGCCCGAGCGGCGCTATCCATGGCAAGCGGCCTGCTCTCGTACGCTGCCACATACACCTGTACCTCCGGGATCGCAAGCAGATCATAGGGACTGCGGAGCGCCACAACAGCGAGCGGCTTGCCCAATTGCTGCAGCCAGCCGATCAACCTGCACTGCGGATCACCAGAGGCACTGCTTGCATTATAAGTCCCCACCACAATCTGGCGAACGTCATCCTCTTCGGCAGATTGAAGCAGACGGGCAGAACGAATGGCAACCTCCTCTGGCGAGACTGTTACTTCGACCACATCCAGACCGCAGTGCGACAAAGCCGACCCTAGAGTAACCGCCTGAGTCAGCTGTTCGTCGGCAATCGTTGTCACAGATGTAGCAACCGTTATGACCAATGTACGTTCCGGCTTCAAAGGCAGCATATTCAGTTGATCACGCACCAGCGTGATGCTGTTCTCACTGATTCGGCGGGCCACCGCTTGGTGTAACGGTTGGTTACGCTCTTGGCGCTTCAATGAAGCTGGATCAGTTGATACCTCAGCGGAGAATGAAGTCGACACCGCACCGTGCACTTCATCTTCACCTGTGCTCATTCCCTTCTCCAACAGGCCTCGTTTTGCCTTGTACTTCAGCAACCGGGTTACAGATTCGTCAATGCGGGCCTCGCTGATTCGCCCGCTCTGCACGGCTGCCAGCAGCGCTTCAAATGCCCCTGCCTGAAGATGAGCTGTGTGGCTAATCAACACCAGATCTGCGCCGGCCTCTACCGCCATCACAGCTGCATCGACAGTGCCATAATTGGCGGCAATCGCGTCCATCTCCATACAATCCGTTACAATCATGCCGTCATACTCTAGCTCCTGACGAAGCAATCCACTTAACACGGTTCGCGATAGTGTCACAGGCAGACGCTCCGGTTCCAGAGCCGGAAAATAAATATGTGCCGACATCATTGCATCAACACCTGCCGCTATGGCAGCTCGAAACGGAATCAGCTCCACACGCTCTACCCGTCCCCGACCATGGGTGATGACCGGGAGATCCAGATGCGAATCGGTATCCGTATCCCCGTGTCCCGGGAAATGTTTGGCTGTCGCTGAAATGCCAGCATCTTGGACTCCCGCAATGCTCCTGGCCCCATACGTTGCCACGGACTGCGGTGATTCCCCAAATGAACGCACACCGATTACCGGATTGGCGGCGTTATTATTTACATCCAGGACCGGAGCAAAGTTCATGTTAATTCCCATCGATCTCAGCTCCACCCCACTGATATAGGCTGCCTGGTATGCATCCTCGATGGAACCCGCTGCCGCAATCGCCATCTGTCCCGGCATCAGGGCAATCCCTTCGGTAATCCGGGCCACCATGCCGCCCTCCTGATCAATGGATATCCAAAGCGGTACATTACCGCTATCGACAGCAATCCGTTGCAGGCCCGACGATAACCGCTCTACCTGCTCCGGCGACTCGACGTTGCGCGCAAAATAGATTACGCCGCCAATGGGATACTTTCGCAGAAAAGCGTCCACTTCCCCGGCAGCCTCGGTGCCATGAAAGCCGCAAAGCAGCATTTGTCCAATTTTCTCACGCAGGGTCATCTGTTTCAGCTTCAACGCGTATATCTCTTTTGGCTTACTCATTCCATGCCTCCTCCCCATGACAAATAATCCGTACATTACGCGACATCCTATTGATGAATTTCACTCTTTATGGGTATAGCAAAAACGGCTTCCGCCGTTCCTTCCATTCCTCTGCCTCTGTGTTCCAATCTTCCATCAAGCGTACTAATTCTTCACGGTCATGAATGACATCCCTGACTTTCCTGCCTCCGGTCAACAGATCAATAAAATAACGGGAACCCGGCTGTGGCGGCTCCAACCAGCGAAATTGCTCCGGATAGAGCGATGCCAGTTCATGCAAAAGCACCAGACCTGTATCTACCGCCCGGAATGCCCTGCTGTCTGTTACGAAAATCCTCACACCTCCACACAGCTCACCTGCATGTTTGGAGAAGGTTGGCGACATGTACACCGGATGCACATGTACACCCTCCAGTTTGTGTTCCCGAATGCGTTCCGCCAGTCGTTCACCCTCAATCCAGGGTGCTCCAATCCACTCAAATGGGCGGGTTGTGCCCCTGCCTTCCGATACATTGGTGCCTTCGAACAGGCAAGTACCCGCATAAACCCGCACACTGTCCATTGTGGGCATATTAGGAGAGGGCAGCATCCAGGGAAGCCCACAATCCGTAAACTCCATGGAGCGCCGCCATCCTTCCATTGCAATTACATCCAGTTCGCAGGGCACCTCCATCTCACTGTTAACCAACAGGGCCAATTCACCGACCGTCAGTCCGGTGCGGACAGGTACATGCCAAGCGCCAACGAGTGATTCATACCCCGCGCTTAGCAGGCCGCCTTCTACCGTATCCCCGCCCAGCGGATTTGGACGGTCCAGCACCAGCAGACGTTTGCCTGCTTCGGCACAGGCCTCCATCATGTGGAACAAGGTTGATGCATACGTGTAATAACGGACGCCCACATCCTGGATATCAAACAGCACCGTATCCACCTCAGCCAGCATCGCAGGAGTAGGCTTCTTGTGTTCCCCATAAAGACTGAGCACAGGGATGCCCAGACGTGGATGCACTGTATTCCCGAATCGGACACCAGCTTGAAGTTCACCATCCAGCCCGTGCTCACACGCATAAAGCGCTGTAAGCTTGGCATCTGCCAAGCTGGCACAAACATCCACCGTAGAGACAAAGTCGGCCGTAATACCCGTAGGGTTTGTCATCAATCCAATACGCGCATCCGATAACCATGGGTGGGAAAATCCTCCGGAAAGAAGATCAACTCCAGTTTTTACGTCCATCACACATTCCCCTGGCTGATCCACCCCGTATGTTGGTGGTCATTGCCGCCAGATGTGACAGGTTCCTCTTCCGGCTCCAGCACATTAAGGGCGACCTTATGCTGATAGATGGCAAACATGCCCGCGAACAGCGCCCCAAAGCCAACAACTGTCAGCATTAGCAGAGCCGTCAGACACAGCGCCTGAAAACAGGCTCCCATCGTGTATCCCGGATGACGGAAGAATAGCTTCACACTTTCCCCCATCGCCTGAATAATGCCCATGTTCTTTTGCAAAACAAGCTGCCACGTATAGAACTGCGACATCAGCGCCATTAGGACGAAGAACGTTTGGAACATGCTCACCGCTGTACCTGTAATCCCACCCTGTCCGCCGTAATACCACCAGGTAGACCACAGAATGAAGCCAAGCACGGCAAAAAGCACACCTACTGCCCCTCCAGGGATGAATCCCTTCATCGTTCCGTTCCAGATATCCTTAAGCCCATTGCGGCGTTCCTTGCGTTCCAGCCTGTGATGTACGGCATAACTGACACCGAACAGGATTGGCATATAAATCACGGCCAAAAGCAGCACCGCGATTGGCAGCGGAGCAAACATCAGAATGGGTACCAGCACGATGGAGCTGACAACACTGTATAGGGCCACCGGAATAATATCCCGATAGATTTCCGCACCCGACTTGACCAACACTTCACTCAGCTTACGCATCTCCACACTCCCTTTCTTGCCGTTCCTTCCTCATCCAGCTCGTTTCTTACTCCCGTCCAATCGCCAGTTCCGTCTCTGGGTCAAAAAAGTGCGCCTTACGCAGGTCCAGTACAAAATTTTTGTCCATTCCTACATAAGCATGTGTTTCCGGGTGAACCTTGGCCGTAACGGTACGGGCACCCGAATGGAAATACACCAAATTCTCGGAGCCCAGATGTTCTACTACCTGAACTCGCGCCTGCAGCATGTGGTCTATCGGGATATTCGGAGCAACATCGTCACCAAAAATATGCTCTGGACGCAGACCCATAATCACCGGCTTGCCTTGATGACTCTGAAGACGAGCGAGTACATCTGCTGGCAAAGTGAATGACGCTCCCTCGATGACAACCTGCGTGCCTTCAATCCGCGCATCAATGAAGTTCATAGCCGGGGAACCAATAAATCCGGCAACAAACATATTCCGCGGACTCGCATACAACTCTTTCGGTGAAGCCACCTGCTGAATATCTCCATGATTCATGACCACGATTCGCTCCCCAAGTGTCATGGCCTCCACCTGGTCATGCGTGACGTATACAATTGTGGCACCGAGCCGCTTATGCAGCTCGCCCAATTCCACCCGCATCTGTACCCGCAGCTTCGCATCCAGATTGGAGAGCGGCTCATCGAACAGAAACACCTGCGGATCACGGACGATCGCACGCCCTACTGCCACACGCTGGCGCTGACCACCGGACAGCTCGCGCGGTTTGCGCTCCAGCATCGCCTCCAGCCCCAGAATGGAGGCAGCATTCTGTACCTGTTCATCAATATAGGATTTTGGCTTCTTGAGATTTTTCAGACCAAAGGACAGATTCTCACGTATCGTCATATGCGGATAAAGCGCATAATCCTGAAATACCATCGCGATATCGCGATCCTTCGGATGCAGATCATTGACGACCCGTTCCCCGATGACAATATCGCCGCTCGTCTGTTTTTCCAGTCCGGCAATCATCCGCAGTGACGTCGTCTTACCACAGCCTGAAGGACCCACAAAAACCACGAATTCCTTATCTTCTATAACAAAGTCCGAGCCGGCCACAGCCGTGAACGTTCCTTTATGATCGTCTTTGAATTCTTTGCGCACTTGGCGAAACTCCACGCGTGCCATAGGTAGATCCCCCTTTACGTTGTCGCTTGTCTGAACTATATAAGTTCAACTAACGAATATTTACACTGGCACTCCGATGACAGAACAACCTTCCGATCGCTGTTATCCCCAGATTTCTTTGATTCCTTTATAAAAAGGGGAAATCCGGTGATAGCGTATGCTTCCGATGTAGCTTTCTTTTAGAAAGCTTTTAGGCGAACGCCTTCGCTTCTTCAGGTTATTTCTGTCCTCTCCGTTATGGTGTAAATGTTTAGTTGAACATATATAGGAATTAACCTTTAACTGCACCAATCGTAATGCCCTGTAAGAAGTAACGTTGCAGCGAGAAAAATAGAATGATCATCGGCATTGCACCAATCGTTGCCCCTGCCATCATTGCGCCGAAGTCCGTTGATTCGGCAAATACGAACGAAGCCAGCCCCACCTGAACGGTGCGCATCTCGTTGGAGTTAGTGATCAGGAATGGCCAGAAGAATTCATTCCACGAAGCTACAAACGTGAAAATCGCCAGCACCGCGATCCCTGGCTTTGCCATCGGCAGGATCACTTTCCAGAAGATGCCGAACTCGCTGCATGCATCAATACGTGCCGCATGAATCAGCGATGTGGGCAGCGTTGACATGAACTGTTTCATCAAGAAAATGTTGCCCACACTGACCGCAGCAGGCAGAATAATGGCCGTATACGTATCTCCCAGGTCAAACACGTTGACCATCAGAATGTACAAGGGAATCAGCGTCACCTGTGCCGGAATCATCATCGTCCCCAGCAAGGTCCAGAATACCGCCTGACTTCCTGGGAACTTCAGTTTGGCGAACGCATATCCCGCCAGGGAGGCGAAGAACACATTCGTCACGGTTAGAATGACCGAGATGAGCAGCGAGTTGTACAGCCAGCGCCAGGCATCAGTTTTGGCAAAAAAGCGCTCATATGGTGATAATGACAGCTGCTCCGGGATCATCTGCGGTTTGAAGGAAGCCGACATCGCACTATCCTGCACCGAACCGACCAGCATCCAGTACATCGGAATGACCGTCACCAGTGCCCAGACCACCAGCAGAATGGATGCAACGACAAGCAGTGTTTTTTTCTGAGTTGATTTCATGGATTTCATTCACCCCCGGATGCTTAATGCAACTTGCTCTAATAGTACGTGTTTTGAACTTCCTCTAATACTCAATATCGCTGGAGAAATATTTGAACTGTATGACGGAGATGACAATGATGATAATCGCCAGTACGAACGACTGTGCAGAAGCCAATCCGAACTCATAGAACTTGAATGCCGTCTCATAGATCAGATAAGCAATCGTTGTTGTCGCAAAGTTCGGTCCACCCTGTGTCATCAGATATACCGAGATGAACACCTGAAAAGACGTGATCACACCTGTAACGAGCAAATACAACGTCGTTGGTTTGAGGAGCGGCCATGTAATCTTGCTGAACTGGGTCCAGCCGCTGGCATGATCAATATCTGCCGCTTCGTACAGCGATTTCGGAATACCGCCCATGGCTGCCAGATACAGAATAATGCCCGCGCCATGCGATCCGAGCCAATTCATCAGAATGAGTGAAAAGAGTGCCGTTCCCGACTGACCCAGCCAGATTACCGGATCAAGGCCGAACAGGCTGAGGAAGCGGTTCAGTAGTCCCGAATCCGTCGGGTCAAAGATCGCCAGCCATACGATGGAGATGGTTACCCCGGATGCTACCGCGGGCAGGTACAATGTTGCTTTGAAGAACGTCTGCCATTTGCTTTTCATCTGGAAGATGAAGTAGGACAGTACAAATGTAATGAGAATATTGACCGGTACCGTACCCACAGTAAAGATGAGTGTATTTTTAATCGATTTCCAGAACGTCTCATCCTTCACCAGTCGCTCGTAGTTATCCAATCCAACCCACGTCGAGTTCATAATATTGTATTTCTGGAAGCTCATCACAAGAGCCGTCAGAACGGGATACAGTGTGAAAATGAGAAACAGCAGGACAGGCGCCAAAATAAACAAATACGCCCACCCGTAGTCTCGCCAAAACCGGGCAACCCGGGAAGTCCGGGGCACAGACGGTTTTGGCGCAAGGGCGGTCTGCATGGCGAATCCTCCTCTCCTAATCAGTGTGGTTTTGCGTTATGTTGTATGGTCCGAGTTATTGTCCAAACATCTGCTGGCCTTTGTTCTTGAAGTCTTCTGCGATCTGCTCCGGTGTCTTCTCTCCCGAGAACAGCGCCTGAATGTTAGGCTTCACAACTTGTTCCTTGAATTGTTTTTGCTGTGATGCTTTGTCGATATCCAGTTCCAGTACAACCGGCATAGCGATATTCTCTGCCATTACTTTCGCAGCAGCCAGATTATCCGGTTGACCAAGTTCTTTTCCTTTAAACAGATCTACCTGGGATTGTCTTACGAATGGGAGCGCCAGTTCATTGGCCGAGTTGCCTGCTTTGGCACCACTGAGCGCCTCCATGACCAGGAACGTATTTTTGGCATGCTGCTCACCTTTGTCCTTCTTCTGTTTGAAGGCTACATACCCTTCGCCGCCCATCGTTGTTGCCGCAGGTTGATCGTCATTATGCGGTACAGGCAGCAGGACAAAATCAATTTTCTCCCCTTGTACCTTGCCGTCGTCAATATCCTTGTTGCGGTTCTGAATCATCACATCATAATAAGGAATCGCTTTGGAGATGATCGCCGTTTCACCCGCGTAGAACATATCCGTCCGTTTTGCTGGAGCAAGAGCAGCCGTTTCCTTCGGCATATACCCTTGATCCATCAGATTTTTGATAAAAGAGAGAGTATCCAGAATGCGCCCATCATTCCATTGGAACGTGCCAGCTTTATCGAGAACGTCAATCATTCCGTTGTTTCGGGACAGCATTTCAATGAAATCAAGCGAGGTTCCATCGGTAACCAGTGCATATTGTTTCGCCCCACCATCCAGCGTTTTGGTCAGCTTGGCTGCGGCAGCGTTGAATTCGGACCAGGTCCAGCCATTTTGCTGAATGGATTTCCAGTCAATGCCTGCTTCCTCCAGAATGCGTTTGTTACCACCCCATGCCCATTGGAATTGATACAACGGCAGTCCGTACTGTTTCCCTTGGATCTGACCTAATTCAAGCGTACCTGGCAGATAGTCATCCTTGATCTCAGGTGTCAGGTAGCTGTCCAGCTCAAGTGCCAATCCCGTATTCACATATGTGCCGTCTACACTATGAAAGTAAAGATCCGGCGGGTTGCCCGCGTTCAGAGCGACATCGAATTTTTTGGGCCCTTCCGCCCAGGAGAGCATTTCCGTCTTCACGGTAATGTTCGGGTATTCTTTATTGAAATCAACGATCAGATCCTTCAGTTCATCTTCATATGTCCCATGTACTGGATAAGTCCATACGGTCACCGTATCTTCCGCATTGGGATCATCTGAAGCAGCGCCCCCGCTATTCCCGCAGGCAGTAACCCAGACCATCATCAACAACATTGCCCATACCAGACCCTTCTTTTTCATCCCTTCATCTCCTTCGCGTGTCGTCTCCCGATAATTGCATTGCCTAACCATGCTACCCCTTTTGAAATGATCCATCCTTAAACGACTTAACAGATTATTGAGCGTGGCAGTAAGGAAAATGCACCTCCCTTATGGATTAGACCTGAACGTACGCAGGATTAATCTCTTAAATGCAATATTAACGTCAACTTAGTTAACATTAACAGTATTAATTCCTTCCAAAATTGTAGATTGAGTTCATTATATGAGCTATGAAATAAAAATTCAACATTATTTTTTATTATAAAATTTAATTTTACTTTTTCATTTTATGCCTCTATACTATGTAAAAAGAAAACTCAAGCAATCGAGGTGAGCCACTTTGCGAGTATATGTAGGCGTAGATGGAGGCGGTACCAATACTGATGCAGCAATCATTTCTGAATCTGGCGAAATTCTCGCCCGACTCAACGGCGGTCCCACGAATCCTCACACCGTATCAACTGAACAGGCCATTTCTGAACTGCAACGAGTGCTGGAACAGCTATTTAATCTAATAAGTGATTTATCGACAAATTGTGAGGGTATATGCCTTGGTATGTCAGGTGTAGATACGATCCAAGAACGGCAACTTATAGCCGAAGCAGTAACTAACTATATGAAGAGCCGTAATCAACAGGGATCAGAAGGTTGTCCAGTCTGGGTTGTATCCGAAGGAGAGATTGCTCTGATGGCCACTCTTGGACATACTCACGGTGTATTGTGTATCTCTGGAACAGGGTCCATTGTGTACGGATTTACGCTGGAAGGAGAGCGATACCGTGCAGGAGGCTGGGGTCATCTGCTCGGAGATGAGGGGAGCGGCTATCGTATTGGGCAGCGTGCACTCCAAGTGGTGATGCAGAGCTATGACGGTGTTCTTCCTCCCACCCGTTTAACCCCGCTTCTTCTAAAGAAACTGAAACTTCGGGATATCTCGGAGCTAAAGACACGGGTGTACCAGAAAGACTGGGGTAAAACCGAGACAGCATCCATCGCCCGCCTTGCTATAGAAGCAGCTGAATCCGGGGATGAGGCCGCGCGGGCACTGATCATCGATGAGGCCGCACAACTGGCGGATACCGCCAAGGCGCTGATTGCCCGTCATCCCGAATTTGCATCCACTCAGGTTGTCCTGTCCGGATCGTTGTTTCGATACGCTGCGCTTTTCCGAAATACATTTATCCAGAAGTTGTCGGGATATTATGGAGAGTTGGACTTTGTATATCATGAAGATGCCCCTGCTCCAGTGATTGGTGCAGCACAACTGGCAAGAAGACGCTGTTCCCTGAATGAATCATTTTAAAAGAGAGAAGGAGGCCATACGGATGAATCACATGCTGAACTCACTACTAACGGAACAACCCAATCCACTAACGGATCATATAGATGAACTGCCTTCAGCAGAAATTATGGAGCTAATTAATAAAGAGGATCAACGGATTGCGGAGCTCATTCAGCCCTTGATTCCAGTCATTGCCCAAGCGGCGGACCTGATCTTGGAGGCCTTTCAGTCTGGCGGCAGGCTATTTTATGTAGGCGCAGGTACCAGTGGACGATTGGGAATACTTGACGCTTCGGAATGCCCTCCTACTTACGGAACCCCTCCTTCCATGGTGCAGGGTATTATTGCAGGAGGATTCCGGGCAGTGAAGGACCCGGTTGAAGGTGCTGAGGATAGCGAGGAATTGGGAGCCGCAGACCTTGATGAACATGGAATAGACGAAAACGATGTCGTGGTTGGCATTGCAGCCAGTGGCCGGACGCCGTATGTACTGGGTGCGATGAGACACGCCAAGGAGATTGGAGCTACGGTGATCAGCCTGAGTAACAACGCAGGTACGCCGATGACCCTTTTGGCTGATGTGAGCATCGAGGCTGTTGTCGGACCAGAGGTTGTTATGGGTTCAACACGTATGAAGGCCGGCAGCGCCCAGAAAATGATTCTGAACATGCTCACCACTACCGCCATGATTCGTCTGGGGAAGGTTTACCGTAATTTCATGGTCGATCTGAACCCTTCGAACGAAAAGCTTGTCCATCGGGCCAAACGCATGATCCATCTGGCAACCGGAGCGAACGAAGCGGATATTGAACATGCTTTTGCCGGTGCAGACGGTCATGTAAAAACAGCAATCGTCATGCTAATGGCAGGCGTGGACGCCGTGGAAGCTCAGCGAAGACTTGATCTGGCTGACGGATTTGTCCGCAGCGCCATTGTGGGTCCTTCCTGAGCCGTACAAGGGTATTTCTAGAGGTTGAAAGAGAAGAGCCCGACATTAGTCTGGGCTCTTTTTATAATTTTTTTTAAAAGCCGCTATAATCCGTCAAAAAAATCCCCTCCTGTATAAACAGAAAGGGATTCATATGGCTCTACTTCACTTATGCTCCAGAATAGCCTGCCGGCTCTTCTCCAAATATTCCACCGATTGGTTGTAGTCGCGGCTGGCAATCGCCAGATACAAAATGTCGATCACGTTCAGCTGTGCGATGCGTGACGAAGTTGCTCCGCTCCGGATATCGCTTTCGGTGGAAGTAATCATCAGGGGTACATCCGCCAGACTACTGAGTGTATTGCTCCCCCACTTGGTAATGCTAATCGTTGCAGCGCCGCCTTCACGAGCATGCTTCAGACAGGAGATCACGTTCGAAGTCTCCCCTGAATACGAGATACATACCACCGCATCATCTTCGCGAAGCGTCGTTGCGGACGAAATCTGCATATGCGGATCGGCGAACGAAAAGCTTGTGCGATTGATTCGCATGAACTTGTAGTGTGCATCCAGCGCAATCAGGTTGGAGGCCCCCACCCCGTAGAAAAAGATTCGGTTCGCCCGATGAAGCACATCCACTGCCTGCTCCACCAGACGCGGGTCCAAAATATGAACGGTATCCTTCACCGATTGAATATTATTTGCGGACACATGCTGAATAATGCTCTCCATGGAGTCCTGGGGACGAATCTCCGTATATTGGTATTGTTCACCTGTCTGCAAATCTCCGGCAATCTTCAGCTTCAGCTCCTGAAAACCCGTTACACCCAATGATTTGCAGAGACGGATAATGGCAGCCGGGCTGCCTCCGCTCCGTTCAGACAGCTGTGCCACAGAAGACTGAACCGTCTCTTGGGGATGATCCAGAATGTAAGCTCCGATCTTCCGTTCCGACGGAGTCAAGTCATCCATTAATGCGCGTAAACGTACAAGTCCACCCTTCATGCCTTCCATCCGCTCCTCCTTTCCGTACTGCCTTCATCTACAAGCATTTTATCCTATAATTCCAATAGAGTCTAATTGATTAAACGTCCTTGCATATGGCAACTCCTTCAAAAGCCTTGCTGCACTACAGTGTCAGGTTGCCCGATATGACGGCGTGTTTTGCGCCGGTTACTGCCGGGAGCGTGTTCGTTCTACCCATAAGTGCCTCATGGCCAAGGAGGGCAAATCCAATCGCTTCGCGGGCATCATCTGGTATACCATAGTCCGCTGTTCGCTCCAAACGGATACCTTCCGGGAGTCTCTGACGGATCATCTCCATTAACGTGGCATTGGAAGTGCCACCACCGCAGGCGAGCATAGCCGATATGTGCACCTTGGGCAGGATAAAATCCTTCACTGCTCGCACGATCGTCTCCGCGGTCAGACAAGTGGCTGTAGCCAGCGTATCTTCCAGGGATAAGGAACGCGCAGCAGCCCTCTCCATCAGGTGTGCTGCATATGCCGCACCGTACACTTCACGTCCGGTACTCTTGGGAGGGAGCCTTTTGAAATAGGTATCGTCCAAACACAGATCTACCAGATCCTGATCGAACTTTCCCTGTGCGGCGATGCTTCCATTTGGATCATAGTGCTGCCGCCCACCTGTCGCCTGGCGTACGATCGCGTCCATCACCATATTGCCAGGTCCCGTATCAAAAGCCGAAATGCCTTCATTAGAAGACGCTGATGGCAGCACCGTAACGTTGCCAATACCGCCGATATTTTGCACCAGACGTCCTTCCTCCGGACTGCTGAACATCAACGCATCGGCATAAGGGGTAAGTGGCGCTCCCTCCCCGCCAGCCGCCATATCCCGTGCCCGCAAATTGCCGATCACTGGCAGGCCCGTTCGTTCACGTACAACGGTGCTTTCGCCAATCTGTAACGTGGACACTACTGGAAGACTCTCGCCTGCTGGTCCTGGAAAAGCCGAGGCTACTGGTGCGTGCCATACAGTCTGTCCGTGCATGCTGATCGCATCCACCTGACCGGCTGAGAATCCTGAGGATCGAATAAGCTCTCTGACACTGTGAGCATACCACTCCGATACGCCAAAATGTGCAGCCGTCAGCTCATCCACGCGTGCCGTCTCTGGTGAACATAGTCGAATCAGCACTTCTCTCAATTCATTGGAGTACGGTACGCAGACGAAGTCAACCAGATCGATCTTTTGCAATGCCCCGCTGTCATCTGTCAGAATACGCACCAATGCCGCATCCGTCCCGTCGAGGGACGTGCCTGACATCAGTCCAATGATGTAATGCTCCCGTTTCAAGCGATATTGCTCCCACATCGGATAGCTGCCTGTATCCATCCCTTCACAACCTCCCGCCAGCCCCGATGAACACGTCATCCTGCCATAATTTCACCCAGTATATGATATAAAATTTCACAAGTCAAATATTTTATGAAATTTAATTACACTCTCCCAACCATAGCTAGTCTTTGTCTGAACTGGAATGCTCACAAGATGCTTCTATAAATAAAAATAGATAAATAACGATCAAAAAAGAAACATTTTTACAATTTTACCGTTTATATAATGAAGGTATATTTTGGAATCGATATGTTGAGGGTTATAAACTGTCACTAGCGGAAGGAGATACCAAGATGAACAACGCTGCTATTTGGTTTTCAACTGTGTTATTACTGGGGGGATTGACGGCTACATCGTCATCCATTGTTGGTGCCAAACCAGCTGCACCAGAACGAATTTCACAACTTTCCGTTAATACGACTTCTGTAACTCCTTCCATCTATTCAAGCATCAAACCGTTTAAAAAGAGTAACAGTACCAACAAAATTATCTGGAAAGGAGGAAATATTACTTTAACCGCTACTACATTGAAGTTGGAAGGTAAGCCCACATTTGAACAAAACGTAATTCAATCCATTGTCGTCACCAAGGGGAGCCAGAAACATACGATTGAAACGAGTAATTTGGAGGACAGTTGGCTCGATATCACAAGTGTTGTTGCCTCTAACTCCAATACATGGCTTGCTATACACGCAGAACGCAGCTCAGGAAACACTCTGATACTGCTTAACCTTCAAACGGGTGACGTGACGGAATTAAATGACCGATTGAATAAAGCAGGCAAGAAAAACATAGAAACCATTGCCACCTATAACTGGGCACCCAACGAAGATCAGATAGCCTTCTCTTACGGAGATCCCTCCAAGAGCTCACTAGCCATCTACAATGTTCAGAAAGAGAGCTTTATATACCTGCCAAGGGCAACCAATTATATTAGTACCAATCTGATTCTGTGGCAAAAAAACGGAAAAATACTGGATTACATCAGTGAGTACCCGTCTGATCAAATGATACTTTATAGGTACAGCATAGAGAGTAACAAGGTGAAGCCTGTTAAGAAAATTAGCCGTAATGAGTTTGCCGAATGGTTCAAGCTGGATAAGTATCCATACAGTAACGATAAATAGTAGAGGTGCATAATGAAGAAAACGATTTTACTCCTGTTTTTAAGTCTGTTCTTTCTGGTTGTACTCCCACATCAGGGAAATGCCGCTGCAAGCACGTCGAAAATCTTCTTGGACGGCGAGGAATTAATCCTCCCAAGTGACGTTCAGGTGACCATCGTGAATAATAATGTTATGATTCCGATTCGTGTTGTTGCCGAAAATTTGAAATTCAAAGTGGATTGGAATCAAAATACACGTAATGTAAAGATCCAGCAAAATGACAAGACGATTTCTTTAACCGTTGATCAAAAGCAAGCTATGGTCGCTGACAAGCAAGTTACCTTGAACACAGCCCCACTTATTTTAAATAACACCACGGTGGTACCCATTCGATTTGTCAGTGAACAAATGGGGCTCAACGTGAAATGGAACAACAAGGAGAAGATTGTATACTTAGTCAACACCGACACCAGTAAAGAGCCCAATGTTGAGCCAGGCAACGGTAACCCAACATCGCTAACACATGTTACCGATATCCAATTTGCCAACAATCAGCTCGTCGTGTCTATGGATGGTGAATCCAAACCAGTGATGACGACTTTGAAGAATCCCGATCGTCTGGTTGTGGATCTGCCCGGAGCAGTGTTTGGTGATCTATCGCAACCTTTGAATCAAAACATGAATGGCAAATTGGATGTGGACGCACACCCCAATGTAACGGAAGTTAGATATTCTCTTTTTAAACAAGACCCTGGCCAAGTCCGAATTGTCGTTGAATTGAACCATGTGAAGGATGTACAGTACAGCCAGAACATCATTGCCGATAAACTGATTATTGATCTTAATGTTTCAGGAGATAACGTCACACCCGTTCCTGTAACTCCTATAGGCGATTCAGGACGCAAGGTCGTTGTCATCGACCCAGGCCATGGGGGTAAAGATCCAGGCACAACTAGCATCACCAACAAACCCGAGAAAGAATATAATCTGGCATTGGCTCTCAAAGTACAAGCACTGCTTCTCAATGAGCCGGATATCGAATTAGTGATGACTCGTGACGGTGATACTTATCCCACTCGCCCGGAGCGTGTTCGGCTCGCCAATCAATTAAATGCGGATGTATTTGTATCTATCCATGGCAATAATGTGGAGTCCTCACCCCAGGCGACAGGTACAGAGACGTTCTACTATCAACGCAGCAGCAGCAAGGAATTAGCCACTATCATTCATCAACGTTTGGTTAAAGCCATGGGGCTCAAAGACCGTGGTGTGAAAAATGGCAACTTGGAAGTGATTAGAGATACGACCATGCCTGCAGTACTTTTGGAAGTGGGATTCCTGAGTAATGTTATGGATGAAGAACTGATGTCGTCCGATGTTGTTCAGATGAAAGCGGCTCAAGCGATAGCAGATGGGATTAAGGAATATCTGGGTATAAATTAAATGATAAAACATAATGTAAATATGCTGGAGGATGTGATCCATTGAAAACGAAATTGGGATGTGCACTCGTCTTATCCTTCTTAATGATGGTTGGCATTGGTTGTGCTCAGAAGCCAGTCAGTGAATCCGGATCGGCCGAACCTGCTGTTCAGGGGGGACCGTCACCAAACCAATCCGAAACAAAGGTGGATCTGGGCACAATGAACACACAAGCGGTTGATGTGTATTTCGCAGACGCCCAGGTACTGGAACTTGAGAAAAAAGAGCAGGAAATTGAATACAAGGACGATTCCGAGAAATACAAAAAAACATTTGAAGCTTTACAAAACAATACCGATTCGGAGCTCGTATCCCTCTGGGAAAAAGTCGAATTGCTCTCCCTAAAGTACGGCGAGGGCAAAGTCACTTTGGATGTTCATATTCCGGATGAGGCCAAATTGGGAACCAGTGGCGAGCTGCTTGCATTGGATGCACTGACCCAGACGATGTTTCAATACGATGAAGTAGAAAGTATTGATATTCTGGTGGACGGTGAAGCCCTCGATAGCTTGATGGGCCATTCAGAGCTGGAGCATCCTATTCAGCGCGAGCCCTAATCTAATTATAAAAGATACCAGATGATATCCGAAAGATTCTATTCTTGAATCATCTCCCGTGCATGATGAGAAGCATAACTTCTCATCATGCTTTTTTCATTAAAAATCCACATTCAAAAAGACGTCCACAGGGACGCCCTACATAGATACAATCATTATCAAATTCAACTTACAGATACAGCTCATCTCCAGGAGATAGCGAATGCAAAATCCCTTTCCCCGAGACCGATTTTTCGCTGAGTAAACCTTCTCTCAGTTTATCCGTCTCTGCCCGGTCCGCATGCACAAGCACCGTATGCCTTGCAGGAACCTGATGCAGCATTTTCTCGACATCCTTCCATCCCTGATGCACCTTATAACGAATTTTCCGTACCTCGCACGCTCCGTGTTTTGCAGGATTCTGCAACAGCCTGTAAGCATAGGTGCCAGCAGAGACATGCCCAGTGAGCAGTACCAGATTATTTTCATCGTCCGCAAACTGGCTATAGTACCAGCGAGCAAGAGAGGACTGCATCATCCCGTCCGGAATGAACCACAAAGAGGCAGCATGTTGATGCAGTAGCCGCTCTCGCTCTTCCTTTGTCACAGGCATCTCCCATCCATGACCCCACAGAAAACGCCCAATTGCTTCCTTCACAGAACCCGGTATGTGTTCTTCCTCTTCCTTTAGCCAATATGGCGCACGCAAAAGCTGCTTCAGTCCGTCCACCAGCCCTTGTTCCACGACAATCGGAATGTCTGGGAACTGCTGCTGTGTCCACAGCATGATTTCCTGACCACGACCCACCGAGGGCATAGGCAATAGCACCTTTCCACTCCGGGCAATCGTCTCATGAATGGCCTGCTCCAGCAGTTCCAGCTTGTTGGCCTGCGTATCGCGATCTATACCATAGGCTGCATCCATAATCACCAAATCCAGTAGGCCGGATGAAGATGATTTGTTCACTTCTACTCCCTTGGATACGGCATAGGCATTCCCTTGCTCCACAGTTCTCCCTGCTGATACATGGGATCGTAAGTCCCCTTCGGATGCAGCAAAAGGAAGAGTCTTCGACGCGGATGGCTGTCCTGCCAAGACATGCCCACCATTCACGGCGGTTCGTATATCCGTTTTCCAATGTTGACTAACTGGAGCATCGATCCCCCGTCTGTTACGTGGTAACCTTGCCTGCCAGAATACATCCGCTGGACAATCCTCCTGCAAAAGCATAGATTCGGAGGTGTAATCACCGGAATAAAATATCCGCTTATCCTCCATTTCCAGCCCGAACCATACCGATCCTGCAAGGTGCCCACTACGCCCCCACACCACCGAGACGCCAGAAACCATTTCAAACCAGGTTCCACCCTCGGCTTCGTCCTCCAAAAATCGGTAGCGAATCAGTTGTTCATCGCCTTCTTCGTATGGGAGGGTGTGTCCTGCCCTCTCCATATTTCTTCGCCAAGCTCTGAAGTAGGTGTCCAGTTGCTCTCTGGTTTCCCGAGTCGTCCATACTTCACCCTGATACCCCATCCTATAAAGCAATGGAATAGCGACAGAATGATCCTCATGGGCGTGAGACAACAAAACCACATCTAACTCTTTAACGACTTCCGGTTCAATCAACGGATACTCGCCGGCTCCTTCTTTTTTCACGCCACAATCCAGTAAAAGTTGAACCCGGCTCCCTCTCAGGAGATAGGCAGAGCGCCCGTGTTCCCCGGCGCCGCCCCATACCTTCAGTTTGATCATGATGCATTCCACTTTCTCTTCGAATTCAGAACTTCGATGCCAAGCAGCATCAGTACCGTCATACCAACAGTAACCACGGCCATTGCCATTCCCAATGAAACCTGACCTTGTTCAAATTGAGCAAAAATATACGTAGCCGATGTCTGCATCGATGGAGGCAAAATTAACAACGACCCTACCAGCTCCCGCGTGGCAATGGTGAATGTCATCATCCACCCGGCCAGCATACCAGGGATGATCAGTGGTAGAAGAATGCGCCGCAGAATATACAACGGTCTTCCGCCAAAGACCTGACCCGCCTGGAACAACGTTCCGTCGATCTGAGTGAAGCTTGATTTGACATACTGCACCGTGTACGGCAAAAAGAGTACCACATAAGTAAGAACAACCATTCCGTACGAGTTGTACAGGGTGAACGGCATCCATGGTGAATTCCAGAACAGGATTAGTCCCACCACCATGACAATGCCAGGTACCGTATTCGGCAGCAGGCTGAACAGGTCAATGACACGCTGCATAAAGGAAGACGATTTACCAATCGTCAGTGCAAAACCTGTACCGATAATAACCGCAACCGTCGAAGCTGCCAGTGAAAGCCCCAGACTGTTCCCGATTGCTTTCATACTGACCGATCCCCAGGACAGCAATTCTCGGTAATGATCCAGCGTCAGATTGTCGAAGGACAATCCCGCGCCGCGCAGCTTCATGGTCGAAGCAGCAATAATGGAGAAATACGGAATGCCCACCGACAGAATCAGCAGCAACGCGAGATACAACCCGCACAACCAACCCGCTCCGCCGCGTAGGGAGTATCGTTTGGATCGCTGCCCCTTGCCCCCTACCAGACGGTACGTGAACTTCCGACTCATGGCAGACTGCATGTACCACATCACCAGACAGACCGACAGCAGCACCGATGCAAGTGAGGTTGCCTTGCCAAAATCAATCGGCCAACTGGAGATATACTTGTGGATCTCAGAGGTCATGACATAATAACCGATACGGCGCCCGAAGGTGGCCGGTGTTCCGAATTCCGCAATCGTTTTGACAAAGACGAGCATGATTCCCATGCCATAGGAAGACAACAGCAGTGGCAAAATAATGCGTCTGAATCGGTATCCAGCACGTCCCCCGTGCACCGCTCCCGCTTCTTCCAAGTTGCCTCCAATGCGAATGATGGCATCCCGAAGCAACAGATATAGGAAAGGGAACAGATGTAGGCTCATAATGAGCACCATGCCCCAGAAGCTGAAGAACAACTCACTCCAACTCGCAGCGGAGGGCACCCATTGCTGCAGGTATCCCCCTTTTTGCATAAACAGAATCCATCCCATGGAGCCGATATACGGCGGGGTCATGAACGGAATCATCAGGATCACGTCCACCCAGCGATGCTGACCCATGCGGGTCTTCGCCATCATCCACGCCAGTGGCAATGCCAGCAGCGTTGTTACAGCTACCACGCAGATCCCCAGCCAGACGGAATTCAGTAGAACCCCGGATAAATGCTGTCCGGTAATGGTCCGAATCGGAGCCATCCAATCCCATTGCCCATCCGGATACACACTTTGCCAGAAAATCAGCAAGAGCGGTACACCAATGCTTATCGTTAGCAGAAAGAGGGCCAGAATCACGCCCACTCTCCGAAAAATACGGTTGTTGTCTACTACAACAGGTTTCACTACGATTTCACCTCACATGACTTCCACAAGACAATCGTCTCTTCACTCTAAGTCGCTCTAGTTGCTCGATTTGCTCGTCATAACACTATTCTTATTTAAAAGTCTCGGAGAAACGTGCCGCTGTCTCATCTCCGTGTTCACTCATCCAGTTCCAATCCACTTTAAGCTGCGGAATATCTTTCAGATTTGCCCGGTTAGTCGCCTCGATGTCTTCACGACCCGGAATCAGGTAAGCATCTGCAACGAGCTTTTGTGCCTCATCAGACAACAGGTAGTCGATAAATGCCTTGGCATTCTCCAAATTCTGGCTGGATTTCAGAATCGCTGCCGGTCTTGGACTGATTACAGTCCCTTCCTTTGGATATACGATGTCCAGCGGTTCACCTTTGGCTTTGGAGGAATACGCCATGTAGTCCACACCAGCTGCTACGATGCTTTTCGCTCCCGTAATGACCGGGTCAAGTGCTTCCTGATTCGCTCCTGCCATCGCTACACCATTGGCTTTGTAGCTGTCCAGCAAGTCCCAGCCTTTATCTCCATTCACACTCAGGTATCCCGTAATGAAGTCCAGCGCGGAACCGGACAGTGTAGGATCAGGAATGTTCACAACATCTTTCCAGGCAGGTGTTGCCAGCTCAGCCCAACTGGTTGGTGGCGTGGACACCAGCTTCGTATTGTAGACAATTCCGAGTGCCGAAGCACTGGAGCTAAAATAGTTGCCGTCGGCATCCGACCACTCCTTGTTCAGCTTGTCTGCATTCTCCGCATCAGGATATGGGAGTGTCAGACCATCTGCTTTCAGTGCTTGTGCCGAAGGCAGGGAGGCCAGGATAACCACGTCCGCTACCGGATTGGATTTTTCAGCTTCCATGCGAGCCAGAATTTTGCCTGTCGTACCCTGGAACATCTCCACTTCAATGCCCGTCTTGGCAGTAAATCCGCTGATGATGTTATCCGCCAGCTTCTGAGGTCCTGCACTGTACAATACCAGCTTACCGCCGGCTGGTTTTGTTGTTTCCGCCGATGCAGTAGCCGTACTGCTTTCCCCAGCAGCTTGCCCCGCATTCCCGGTAGTTGAATTACCTGTACTGCATCCGAACAAACTGATACTCATTACCGCTGATAATAACAGCATTGCGCTTCTTTTCCGTGTTTTCATACCCAACATTTTCATTCCATCTCCCTTGGTTTCTGATTATATTCGTATTCACGTTTCTGCAAATTCACGCTGTATGCTCATCATGATCAGTTGGCTGCTGCGATGAACTCTCTCGGCTTCACAATCGGAGTGTCTTGTCCATTCATTCGGCAAATCCGCTCCGGGGCTACATAGAGCTGAACCTTTTCCCCTACGCGTACTCTTCGATCCAGATAGGCTGTCCATACACCCAGTCCCTCCATCTGCACCCGAATTTCATAACGCTCTCCTACATAACTGACGCTGAGCACCACTGCCTGATAACACAGATCGTCATGACCTGTTTTGCTCCAGGAGACATGTTCCGGTCTCACCATGGACTGATTAGGCGTAAGCCAGTTGGACTTTCCAATAAACGAAGCAACAAAAGGATCGCTTGGCGATGCGTAGATCGTTTCCGGGGTTCCTTTTTGCAATATGCGCCCCTTCTCCATCACTACAATCTCATCGGACATCGACATCGCCTCAACCTGATCATGGGTGACATACAACGCTGTAAGTCCCATATCCCGTACCAATGACATCATCTCAATTCGCATCTCTTCCCTCAGCACGGCATCCAGTGCACTTAGCGGCTCATCGAATAGGATAATCCCCGGTCTTACTGCTACCGCTCTGGCAAAAGCAACCCGTTGCTGCTGTCCTCCTGACAGCTGATGAGGATAACGATCCTCCATGCCTTGCAGGCGAACCATGCCAAGTGCTTGGGTCACCTTCTGGCGCAGATCCGATTTCTGCTTTCCGGCTTTCAGGCCGAACGCCACATTTTCGTATACTGTCATATGCGGCCATAATGCGAAATCCTGAAACACCATGCCCAGATTACGCTTATGTGTCGGTACATCTATTCGCTTCGTCGCCGAGTAGAAACTCTTGCCATCCGCGACGATTTCTCCCGCATCCGGTTGCTCCAGCCCCGCCAGCATGCGCAGCAACGTCGTTTTGCCGCAGCCAGATGGGCCGAGCAGCGTCGTAAACTGTCCATGCTGAAGTGTTAAATCCGTGGGCAGCAGCGCAGGAGTGCGATTGAATGATTTTTGAATTCCCCTAATTTCCATTTTCATAAGCATCCCTGCCTGTCTTCTTGTACTGTTCTCAGTCTAACGTCCGCTTTCGCGAGTTGTATGTTAGAAATGTAAAATTGGAATTAACTTTTTAGATGAATTCTGTTGATCTTCATAGATTAAATCTATATAAGGTGATTAAAAGTTACCTGAGAGGAGTGTTGAGTTCGTTGAACCTGATTAAACTGCAAATTGTTGAACTCATTGATAAACATCATCATATGACCAGCGTGGCCGAGCTTCTCGGCATCAAGCAGCCTACCGTTACCTTTCATATGAAGTCTTTGGAGGAAGAGATGGGGGTGCGATTATTCGAATCGCGTAGTGGAAAGACATTTCTAACCGAGGCTGGACAAGCCCTTTTACACTATTCCGTCAAAATCAATGCCCTGACCCAGGAGGCGCTCCGGGTAGTACAGGAATATGACAGCCTCTATCGGGGCACCCTGCACATTGGAGCGAGCTATGTACCTGCAACGTATCTGCTGCCGCCTATTTTGAATACATTTTCTCAGGAATTCCCCGGTATTCGAATTATGTTATCAGTCAAACCTTCACCCGTTATCCGCGAAATGCTGATCCGTCACCAGATTGATCTAGGTGTAATCTCTTCAGAGCCGTTTGTAGGTCCGGTACTGCAAGCAGAGACGCTGTGTGAAGACGATCTGGTATTAATCTGCTCCCCACAGCATGCCTTGGCTCAGAGGGATGTGCTGAAACCTGAGCATATAGCACAGGTTCCTTTTGCACTGCATGGGGATGAATCCAGCACTCGACGTTTAACGAACCAATGGCTGGAGCAACATGATATTCGTTTGCGAAGCACCGTTGAGATGGACTCTCTGGAAGCGATCAAGCAGTTGGTTCTACTCGGCGGTCATATCTCGTTCATGTCACGAATGGCTGTACAGTGGGAAGAGCAGCATGGACTGATCAAGGTCCTCCCCATTCCAGGAGAGCAGGCTCCGCGGCATATTTATACCGTCCACAACAAAGATCGTCATCCTTCCGTCCAGGTCAACCGCTTCAAGGAAGTACTGCGGGACATGAGCCACAGCCTCTCTCTTTTTAATTCATGATCCTGCTATCCCATATAAACTATCGCTTGGCATTCATCAAATCTATGCAGGGTTAACGCAACGAGTCCTTCTATTTAATCGCTTTCATATATTCGGACGATAAAGTGGGTCTGTACGTTAATCCAGCCTAGGGAGTGATTGGTTTTGAAAAAATGGAAAAAGGTAACCGCCTCATTCATGCTGAGCATCGTGACATTGGGAAGTGGACTGACGTTTCTGGAAGCACCGCAGGCTTCTGCAGCAGCCAACGCCGTTCCTGCTTATGAAGTGAAGTTCCTGGCTAAGCCGGAGCTGGTATTGAACACAGATGGGACACCACGCAGTGAAGTCATTCAGACGCTTGGCTTGAGCTCCACAGCAAGAAACATTAGCGCAGAGTACTTCGACACCAATGCACTCAATCTGAATCAAGCAGGATGGGATGTCCGTTTTCGGAAGAAAGATGACAAGAATAATTATGAACTGACTTATAAAAAGCGCTATCCTGTCATCAATGGTGATGTTAATGCGGCGTTGACTCTGGCTAACCAAGAGGGATTTGATGCGTCAGATGATAACTACGAGGCTGAAATTGACTGGGGATATGGCAAACAAACATTGAGCTTCTCTAACACTAAAAAGGTGGATACCAAAGCTACAGGCGTACAACTTCCATCACAGCAGGAAGCCTTGAGCATGTTATTGGACAAGCTGCCTGGCAAATTAAAAAACTGGTCCTCCTCCAACTGGGGTAAACAACAACTCACGGCATCCCGTGCCTACGGCCCAGTAACATTCCAACGTTATGAAGGCACATGGAATGGACAGGAACTCACCCTTGAAGTATGGCCGATTCGTAACGCAGCAGGCACAGGTGTAGAGAATATCGTTGAGATTTCGTTCAAAACAGCTGATTCTACAGCTGTTTCGGGACTGCGTACCCAACTGATGCAAGTGCTAGAAAACAAAAACTGGCTCATTCCAGCCGATGGCCTGAAAACTCAGCTCATCTTGGAAAGATACTAAATGGTTGTTACTGTCCATAACGTATGAGTCTAAGTATGGTATCTAGCGGTTTAAAGGCAACGGGGAAAATGGGCATGTCTATGTTCTTAATGAAACGAAACGGATCACGGTCTTTCCCCTTCCCATACCGTATCGCTTAAATATACAATGATATGCTTGGTTTATCTGCCCATTCAAGCCTACATCCCTTTTCATCCAAAACAAAAGGAGATCAACAGGAACATTCTGTTGATCTCCTTTATTTAACATTCCTTACAGTTAGTATATTTTAAAGGTTTGGGCTGTTTCGATCCCAAGTGCACTCTGGATAAATGTGTTGGCGACCCGCTCCACAGGCACCGGATTAAAGCCAATAAACACACCCTTATATTTCTCTGCGGATTCAACAAACAGGTTAGGACTAACTGAATTCAGACGTATACCTCGGGGCAACTCATACGCTGCTGCTTTGGCAAACGAATCAATTGCACCGTTGACCATAGCACTGGATGCGCCTTTCAGGATGGGATGGTCCTGTATAATGCCACTGACCAGCGTAAAGCTTCCCTTATCGTTGATGTAGTGCTGCCCAATCAAGACGATGTTCACTTGACCGAGTAATTTCCCCTGCACACTAATCATGTTGTTCTCAGGAGTCAGCTCCTCCAACTTCGCATAATGGGTCTGCCCTGCTGCAACAATGACATAATCAATATTAGTTACCGTTTCAAAGAGGGATGTAATACTCTCAGTCGAGGTCATATCTACATGGTAATCCCCGGATTGCCTGCCGGCTGTAATGACCTCAACGGAATATTCCTGAAGCTTCGCAACAACAGCCTTGCCTAATGTTCCATTTCCTCCAATAACCAGAGCCCTTTTCATAATCTGCCTCCTTTTTATCAGTGAAAGCATGATATTGTACATTCATTGATCTCTTCATTTAAACAAAGATCACTCGCATAATCAAACCTACTTCACAATTAAGCCTAATAATCCAACAAAAGAGGCGGCCTGAGCATCAGAGATGATGCATCCGTCCAGGTCCTCAATATCCACGTGTAACCTTTCAAAGCTACAGTCACTAAGGTCCACTCCCTTAAGCTTAACCCCAGACAAAAGAGCTTGATCTATATTGCATTCAGAAAACTCCAGTTTTTGAGCTGTGGCTTGAAAGAAATCGCCACTCACCAGAGAACATTCCGTGTACTTCACCTGTTTAAACTTGGAAAATCGAAATAAAGAAAGGTCAGCTACACAGCCCTGAAAGCTTACATTTTGGAGCCTGCTATTTGAAAAATTAGTACCAAGCAATTTACAGTTTCTAAATTCTGTCCGGTGGAGGAAAGAACCGTTAAAGTCCATATTGGACAAATCACATTTATCAAAAATCACATCAGTAAGCTCGACTTCGGGGAGAGAGGACTGGCTGAAGATCACGTTCTCAAAGACCACTTTATCGAATGAAACCCTGCTGGCGCTCTGATCCTCAATAGAGATATTGGTAAATCGTCCATGTTTGATTTCTTCTTTACTCTCCCATGCTTCTAAAGTTAACGATAAGTCTTTGAGTTCCAGGGGAATCTTTGGCGTTTCTATTTTATTTTTCATAAGTCCTCCCACTATTTTCTTATATGAGCTTAGCTTACTATATCAAAAAGAGCCCTTGCAATTAGCAAGAGCTCTCTTTCTTGTTACCATGAAGCGGGTGATGGGAATCGAACCCACGCTATTAGCTTGGAAGGCTAAAGTTCTACCATTGAACTACACCCGCATATAAAAATCGGGATGACACGATTTGAACATGCGACCCCCTGGTCCCAAACCAGGTGCTCTACCAAGCTGAGCTACATCCCGATACTTATGAAAATAATGGCGCGCCCTGAGAGATTCGAACTCCCGGCCTTTTGATTCGTAGTCAAACGCTCTATCCAGCTGAGCTAAGGGCGCAAATATTGGAGCGGAAGACGGGAATCGAACCCGCGACCCTCGCCTTGGCAAGGCGATGCTCTACCGCTGAGCCACTTCCGCAGAATATATGGTGCGGTCGAGAGGACTCGAACCTCCACGGGGGTTAGCCCACACGGACCTGAACCGTGCGCGTCTGCCAATTCCGCCACGACCGCAAAATATAATGGTGAGTCATGAAGGGCTCGAACCTTCGACACCCTGATTAAAAGTCAGGTGCTCTACCAACTGAGCTAATGACTCAAACTAAAAACTAAAATGGCTGGGGATATAGGATTTGAACCTATGCATGACGGAGTCAAAGTCCGTTGCCTTACCGCTTGGCTAATCCCCATTAAGAAAACATGGGGCGATCGAGGGGAATTGAACCCCCGAATGCCGGATCCACAAACCGGTGCGTTAACCACTTCGCCACGATCGCCATAAGCTATCCCTTACATTCGCTGAGAGTATCTCAGTATTCCCATCTGAAACTACAATATACATTCTATTATAAATTCAGAGGTAAATGCAATAAATGGTGCCGGCGAGAGGACTTGAACCCCCAACCTACTGATTACAAGTCAGTTGCTCTACCAGTTGAGCTACACCGGCACGGTGTAAAATATTACTTGAGTAAAAATGGCGGAACCGACGGGATTCGAACCCGCGATCTCCTGCGTGACAGGCAGGCATGTTAGGCCAACTACACCACGGTTCCAGATCACTTTCTTTAAAGAAAGTATAATTGCGGGGGCAGGATTTGAACCTGCGGCCTTCGGGTTATGAGCCCGACGAGCTACCGGACTGCTCCACCCCGCGTCGTTATTTAAAAGTTATATGGTGGAGGCTGAGGGGATCGAACCCCCGACCCTCTGCTTGTAAGGCAGATGCTCTCCCAGCTGAGCTAAGCCTCCATATATATGACCCGTAGGGGATTCGAACCCCTGTTACCTCCGTGAAAGGGAGGTGTCTTAACCCCTTGACCAACGGGCCACAGTAACAAAATTCTATCTGGCGGAGAGAGAGGGATTCGAACCCTCGAGACGCTTTTGGCGCCTACACGATTTCCAATCGTGCTCCTTCGACCAACTCGGACACCTCTCCTGAATGGCTCCCCGAACAGGGCTCGAACCTGTGACAACTCGATTAACAGTCGAGTGCTCTACCAACTGAGCTATCAGGGAATGGTGGAGCCAAGCGGGATCGAACCGCTGACCTCCTGCTTGCAAGGCAGGCGCTCTCCCAGCTGAGCTATGGCCCCATACACTATGGTTTTAAGGTTATATGGTGGGCCCTGGTGGACTCGAACCACCGGCCTCACCCTTATCAGAGGTGCGCTCTAACCAACTGAGCTAAGGGCCCCAATATATTTCCCTTTTCCTTACGAGGGGGGCAAAAAAAATACCCCAAAGGGAATTCGCTTGGCGGCGTCCTACTCTCCCAGGACCCTGCGGTCCAAGTACCATCGGCGCTAGAGGGCTTAACGGTCGTGTTCGGGATGGGTACGTGTGGAACCCCTCCGCCATCGCCACCAAACGCATAGCTTAGCTTACATCTCAGAGTTTATTCTCTGAAAACTAGATCCGAAACGAAATGTGCGATTTATAACCTGCATATTGGATAAG
>NZ_JAAIFP010000029.1:0-50094 GCF_010747435.1 Paenibacillus sp. ALJ109b | reverse complement strand
TCGTTCTATAAGCTGGATTGGGCGGATAAAGCAGATAGTAATGTGAAAATTGAGATTGTTCATAACGGAATAACGGATGTCAAGTTTATGGATCTAAGACCTTCGTCAGGTCCATCGGTTGGATGGGTGGATCTGGGGGAGTATGAGTTTAGTGGTAATGATAGCGAATTTGTCAGGCTGACTCGAACGCAACCTACGACGGGTACAATTATTACACGGGCCGATGCAGTCAAGTTCGAAGGGAATATCCGGCAGCAAGCACCACCGTTGCCCCCGCTGCGGAGCCGCACATTAGCAAATCTCAGTTACACGGAAAAAGGCAGCATCGAAAATGCGAACTATAAGGCGACCTTCTATGAGGCAGCATGGGATGGAGGCAAATCCATCGTTCGTGACATGTTTTACAAGAACACGGACACGGGAAACTGGACGCCAATCAATAATGTGTCGGAAAGACTTGAGGAGCAATGGGTTTTATTGGATGGGAATGCGGGCAGCCGAACCAATTACTACGATACGATGAACAAACGCTGGATTACATTCGACGAGGTCCATTTTTCAGACAGCCACACGGCGGTATTAACCGATTCTACGCATGGCAGTGATTACGATTTTGAAGTGAACTGGTCCATGGCAGGGGAAAAACCAGATGTTTCCTTTGCCTTTACGCCTCGCCGCGACGGCAATTATGTGATTGGATATCAGTCCTTCACAACAGAGGCAGTCTCGGGCATCAATGAAGTGTTAAATGGATTCCGGTCACATGCCAAAATGGTAGGTACGGTGGAATCAACAAGCTTGAGAGAGCTGAGTGCTCCGATGAGCCTGGTTGAGAAAAATGATGGTTCGGGAAATCCATTAACGTATGGTGTATTTGTACCTTCGGCAGAGCTTCCGGTTGAATTTGAACCGACGGGAGGCGTTACGAAACAACGACTTGGCATGAGCCTGGTCAACAACGAAGGCAGCGTGCAGCCAATCCTGTATGCGCCTCAATTAGGGACTTATTCGCAAATGACCGCAGAAATTACTTATCAATTTCATATGGGGCTAATCGCTCAAAAAAGCAATCTGTATGAGTCCTACGCGGATATTCTTCGCAATGAGTACGGTTATTCAGCATACCGCGAAAATGTGTCAGATCAGTCGCTTACTGACGCGATGTTTAATATGATCGATTTGCTTAAGATTGAGCCGCAAGGGGACGACTCTGTTAATTATGTTTCATCACCCAGCGGGTGGTGGAGCCGTGCCAAGGGCTTTATTGATATCGAAAACGAGGATAGCGTCCGAACAAGCTCGAATGCGGTTCTTTTGGGAGCTTACTATTTGACAGGGGATGACCAACTATACGATACGAGAGCACTGCCGTCCGTCCAGTATGGCGTGTCGCGAAATGGTATCGGTTGGTCGCCGACGCAGAAGAAAGTATACGGTGTGCCTTCCTTATGGAAAATGGCTACTCTGCCGTTTGACGTTTCAAGCGTAGCCGCTGTCAATCAGATGATGGGTACTTCGGCAGGAATTGGGGCGCTGGCACAGGAAGAGTACCTCATGCGTGATCCTGACCAGAAAGACCGGGGGCCTGTCATTCAACCCCTGATGATGTATCGTATGACAGGAGACGCGCAGTATTTACAAGCTGCCAAAGATGCAGCCGACAGCTATATCACGCAGCATATCGATACGCCTGCAACCGTCGATGTGAGTAAAAATGAGTTCATTTATTATTATAGCAAGCTGTGGATGGAGATCTTGGAGCTTTATGAGGAAACTCAGGATCCCAAATACTTGAATGCCGCTTATAAGGAAGCCAAACGGTATGCAACCATGTTCGTTGCTCGTCCAGTTCCTGAAGGTAACATTACGATTCCTCAGCCTGAGACATATAATTACGCGGAGTCGTTCCATTGGCCGGAAAGTGGTAAATTTCAATATCCTAGGCTGAAGCTTCCAGAAGATATTGCCGGAGGCGTTCAAGCGGATCGTTGGCTTGTTTCACCGAGCGGATTGACGTTTGAAGCAGGAAGTACGACCGGTTATTATCGGATGAATGCTCAGGAAGCTCCATTCATGCTGAGATTGTCGCTCTATACAGGGGATAAACTACTGCAGGATATTGCCCATAATGCGGTTATTGGCCGATATTCCAGTTATCCAGGTTATTACTATAAGGGCTTCGCCGTTAGCCAACTTGAACCGGACTTTCCTCTGGAAGGCCCAAGCGGGGCTACATCCATCTATTATCACCATATTCCGGGGCAGCTTGGGCAAACGATGGATTATTTGATCAGCGAACTATCGTTAAAATCAAATGGGAGTATTACATTTCCTTCCGTATTTGAAACGAATTTTTTATGGTTCAAATATCACCTCTATGGGAATAAACCAGGTCAATTTTATGGTAATTCCGATGTTTGGCTCTGGATGCCCAAGGGGATTATTAAGACCAACCATCCTCAATTGAACTGGATCACGGGTGAGAGCGGGGATAAATTCTACATCGGGCTAAGTAACGCATCGTCAGATGAAGTTCAGACTTCGATTGAATTGAATGAACAAATCATTGGATTCAACCCGGCACAAGATTATACCGTAACGATCATCCGCGACAATGGTACACCAGAGCAAGCAGTTATGAGTGGCGGAATCATTCAAGCCACGGTTTCAGGCAAGGGCATCACCGCTATTATTGTAGAAGGACTTAACATTGATGTGCCGCTGCATCAGGTTAGAACGGCTGATACATCGGATGCAAGTTATTTCTTTGATACCCACAGTCCAATTGATGCGGTTAAAGGCATGCTGATGGTTAAGCCCGACGAAACGGTCTATGATGCTTATGTGCAGGCAAAAACGACGAAACCAGCGACAATCCATTATTCCTTGGATGGCGGGGCCATGTACACGACCATCCCAGATACGATATACCCGATGGAATGGTCGATACGGGTGAATGATTTATCCCAAACCTTCACTTATTACGTGGAATCAGAGGGGAAACAGACCCGCAAGCGGACACTTTATCTGCCTGATCAGGTTACGGAAACTCCAGTCCAACCCGATGGGCAGGATAGTTCATCCATCATTGTGGATAATACGGAGGCGGAGACAGAGGGTGTCTGGATAAGGGATACGACGGCTGACAACTATTACTATGATAACTATGTGTATGCCAAAACTACAGCTGGTACAGCGACAAGCAAAATGAGATGGCGGCCTGAGCTGGCAGAAAGTGTCACTTACAGTGTGTATTACAAGATTCCGCAAATCACCGCTGCGAGTGAAAATTGGGCAACGAATGCCTCATTTACCGTTTATTATAGCGGGGGCTCCGAGACGGTTACTGTTGATGAGACAGCAGCGAATGGTACTTGGGTGCATCTAGGGGATTATCCTTTTGCTGCAGGCGATAGCGGGTACGTGGAACTAACCAACAAGGCCAACAAGTCCAGGGTCGTTGCCGATGCGATCATGTGGGTGGACGCGAACCAGATACCGCAATTGGAGTCTGCTGTGATCCTGTCCGATCGGAACGAGTTGCAGATGACTCAAACCGCACAGCTGAGCGTAACCGGCTATTTGGATAACGGTTTGATCGGTGATCTAACACAGGCCAATGTGCAGTATTTCGTTGATCGTACGGATCTGGCCGAAGTGGATAGCAGTGGGCTGTTGACCCTTCTTAATCTCGATGGGGATACGGATCACATTGAAGTATGGGCTACTGTCACGATTGACGGAGTGACCTTAACCACACCGCCTTTGAACATCACGATCAGGGACCTAACGGTTATCGTCGATAGTACAAATACAACTGGGTTATACACGACAGAAGGGTCATGGAGCCAAAGCAATTTAGCCGGATACAAAATTGGGGTTAAATCCCGCTATTCAACAGTTCAAGGATCATCCGCAACGTGGAAAGGCCAGTTTCCAGAGGGGAAATATACGGTCTCGATCTACAAGCTCGTTCATACGACGGGAAATGATAATCATGTCAAAGTGGAAGTGAAGCATAAGACGGGTACCGAGGTCACCTATATCGATGCAACGGTCGGCTCATCGGGTTGGGTTGATCTAGGAACGTTCGACTTTACGGGTGACGGTAGCGAGTATGTCCGGTTAACCAGGGTTTCTCCTACAACGGTAGACCCGCCAACGCTTCCTGCGGATATGATCTATACAAGAGTTGACGCAGTTATGTTCGAACGGCACTCCGATGGTTCGGAGCTGCTTGCAAATGAGGCGCCAGGTGAACCGACACTTTCTGAAGAATAGCGGTGCTGCAACAAGCTTACATGAGGCAGTTACCATATACTGTGTGTTATCGAATTTGTATGGAACCACTTCAGTTAATCCACATACTGTCACCGTGGCTGAGGCGAATAGCATTGACAATGGAACGAGCAATTCGTATGATTCAAGTGGATTGTAAAAAAATTCAAATGGGGTTGAGATGTGGATGACGAGAGCTGGCTGGGCGAACAAAATTACCGAAATCACATTGTTTGTGCAAGATTTGCATCGTTCAAAGGTATTCTACCAAGAGGCTCTCGAACTTGAGATCATATATGAAGATGAAAGCTGCGCGGTCTTCGATCATGGCAATACAAGCATCAATCTGTTAGATCAATCCAATGCCCACGAGTTAATTGAGCCGGCGCAGGTTGGTCACGGCGGAGATGGCGCGCGGTTTCAATTCACGATCCAAGTGCCAGACGTTGACCGAGTATGTGATGAGTTGAAATTGTGTGGCGTGAAGTTATTGAATGGACCGATAACGCGTCCCTGGGGTCGGCGTACGGCTTGTTTTTCCGATCCGGACGGGCACTTGTGGGAGATTGCACAGGTGCTGGAATGAATTGAATTAGACAGAGATCACCAAAAGACTGCGCCCTTTGTCGCAGTCTTTTTGCTTTAGATATTCAGGAAGCTGGATCGTACGTGAACATAATGAGGGCTTTTAATGCTTACGAGGTCATGGCTATCACAATTTTACTTTTGCCGTATAAGCATTTTGATATTTCTTATATTCCTCACCCCAAACCATAACCGAATCTAATATCGGCTTGAGTTTTTTCCCGATGTCGCTCAACGAATACTCGACTTTTGGTGGTATTTGAGGGTATACGTTACGAACAACAACACCATACTCCTCCAGAATGCGAAGCTGTTTGGTTAAGGTTGCATGTGTAATGTCTGGGAACAACCGTTGAATTTCATTAAATCGCATCGTTCTCTCATGTAAAAATAGGATGATCAGCATAGACCATTTCCCAGACAATATTTTTTGAGCGCTTGTAAAGCCACATTCTTCTAATATTTCATTGGTATAATTCATAGCTATCCTTTCCGGTATCCAAGTGCATACTAACGCTGCTTCTATAGCGTAGAAACCCTCTGAAGATACTTCTATAATACTATTGTACGATAGAATTCTATCATATGATATTTATTTGAACAATGTAAAAGAGTTGGAGGGAGCATATGAAACATTTCGTCACCAAACCATATTTATGACAGCAGGCACCACAAGGGAAGATTACTTTGGAAGTAAAATAAAAAAGAGGAGATCACACTGATGAACACAATGATACCCGTTAGTAAAGAACAAGTTATTTCGGCTTTCCAATACAGACATGCTGCCAAAACTTTCGATACATCCAAGAAAATATCCGAGGATGATTTTAACTATATACTAGAAACCGGAAGGTTATCTCCCAGCTCGATTGGTTTGGAACCGTGGAAGTTTGTTGTTGTGCAAAATCCGGAATTACGAAGTAAGCTGAAAAAAGTTTCACCAGGTGCCCAGGGCCAATTGGATACGGCTAGTCATTTTCTGGTCATTCTCGCCCGGACAGATGTTAGATATGATTCGAAATATGTGCTTGATCAATTGAAAAATGTACAAAACATGCCCGAAGAGGTTATTACATTTATCTCTGGCGCATTAAAAGATGTTCAGGAAGTTCGTGGTTTGCTGGAAGATGAACGTTTACTATATGAATGGTCTGCGAAGCAAACTTATATTGCTATGGGAAATATGATGACCGCCGCTGCTTTAGCCGGAATTGATTCTTGTCCGATTGAAGGATTTGATTACGCAGCTGTCGACCATATCTTGGAAGAAGAAGGTTTATTAGAGGGAGGTAACTTGAAAGCATCCGTCATGGTTGCTTTTGGATACCGCAGCGAAGAACCCAAACGAGCTAAAACAAGAAGCAATATGGATCAGATGATAAGCTGGTCATAAAAGGATTAGAAAATCGGCTCCAATAAGAAATCATTTCTCTGTTTTGGAATGAGGGTTCTCTGTTATTTCGCAATGACCGTTGATCATGATCAACGGTTTTTTTATATTTTAAACACTGATCTGAAGCAAGATTGTAGTAGCGTTAGTAAAGAAAAATGTATAGTCAGAGAAAACTGTTTCCAATCAATGAAAATAACAATTAAATAACAAAATACAATATGTGTTTAGTACATCGATGCGGAATACATTGATTTCATCTGATAAATATCAATTTAAAACGTTTAATAACAATGATATTACTCAATAACAAAATATATAAAACGTGTTATTATGTTATCTATCAATTGAATATCTTGTTTTCTTTTGTCTTATTATCAGACTATTCGATGGAAAGAGGCCATAAATGAGTTTTATACGATTGTTAAATGATATCAGGATTAGGAAAAAACTATCCTTGATGTTTATTACGGTTGCTGTACTTCCGCTTCTGGCAAGTGGTGTATATCTGACTAGCAAGCTGCGTGAAGTGATGATAATGAATGCTTTCGAACAGGCTACTGACAACGTTGAACGTGTTCGGAAACGAACGGAAGAGCTTATTAAGGTCCCTCTTGATATTTCCTATCAACTTTCAAATGATAGCCGAATGAAGTCTGTCGCTAGTCGTAATTATGATAGTTATATTGAAGTCATTCAAACGTATCGCCAATACTCTGACATTCGGGATTATATGCGGTTATACAAAGGCATTAAATCAATTCGGCTGTATACGCCCAATCCGACAATGCTCAATAACTGGGAATTCATGCAACCAGACTCTCAGACCATGCAAGCCGAGTGGTATACAACTGCGCTGAGCAAAAAAGGATTAGCCGGCTGGGCATATATGCAGGATGAGCGGGATTTAAAATATTATCTGAGTCTTGTGCGGAAGATCAGCCTTGACGAACCTAAAAAAGAAAGTGTTTTGGTCATCAATGTCAATTCTGATGTATTAAACTCTATTCTTGCCCAAGAGTCATTCTCTACTATGATTGTTGATTACCACAATAATATTGTGGCAGCCAACCGACCAAATCTTTATGGCAGAAACCTAGACGAAGTGAACGTCGGGAACAATATGTTGACGCAAACCGAAGGTAGCTTCGATGAAATTATGGATGGAAATGCGTCAAAAGTTGTCATTACCAGCTTGATTCCCGAGAGCAGCTGGAATGGACTAAGGGTTATCTCTGTATTTACAGTATCAGATATCATTAGGGATGCAAATGAAGTCATTCGTGTGGCTTCACTGGTAGTGGTCGGCTGCCTGATCATTGCGATTTTACTCGTCTATGCTTCAGCATCCCTGATAACAAGCAGGGTTCTTCGTCTAAGTAAACACATGTCAAGAGTAGGCACCACGTCCTGGGATACTTACCTCGACATAGACGGTAAAGATGAAATAGGACAGCTTTCAAGACAGTTTAACTCCCTAGTTGTTCGAATAAACCAATTGATGCTGGAAGTGGAAGATAGCAATCAACAGAAACAGCTGCTGCAGCAAAAACAAAACGAGATCAAATTTAAAATGTTGGCAAGCCAGGTCAACCCCCACTTTCTGTTCAATACCCTGGAATCCATTCGAATGGAAGCTCATCTTCGAGGGGAAGAGGATTTGGCGCAAGCTGTATGGCAACTTAGCATCTTGATGCGTAAAAGCTTAGAAGTTGGCAGCGGAAAAATTCGACTATCCGAAGAGCTTCATATGGTCAGCTGTTACTTGGAGCTTCACAGGTTTAGATACGAGGACCGACTCTTGTATAACATGGAGGTTGCGCCGGGAACCGAGGAAGTAGAGATCCCGCCGCTGATCATCCAGCCTTTGGTTGAAAATTCGATTCTTCACGGGCTGGATCGTAAAGAGGGGGCGACATGGATCACCATTCGAACGAAGTTTACAGAGGATAGAGAGGTAATGGTGGAAATCCAGGATTCTGGTGCGGGAATTTCTCCATTAAAGCTGAAGGAATTGCAAAGACAGCTAATGGAAGCAGAAGAAGGCGGGATGCGGATTGGGCTCCGCAATGTTAACGATCGGCTGCAGCTTACCTATGGACCAAGTTCTGCACTTTCTATCAAAAGTATCGAGGGCCAAGGAACCGAAATTACATTTTGTATACCCAAGAAAGGAGAACCACAATGTTTTCAGTAATGATTGTTGATGATGAGCCAAAGTTACGGCTTGGGTTACAAACCTTGATTCCGTGGAAAGAACTTGGGTATGAGGTCATCGGATCGGCTGCAGGAGGAAATGAAGCACTTCGCATTCTCGAAGAGCAGATCCCGGATGTACTCTTGGTCGATATTCGTATGCCAGGCATGGACGGACTGGAGCTTCTTCAAGAAATACGCCTTCGTAACTGGGACGCGCGTGCGATTGTACTTAGCGGCTATGCTGATTTTGAGTATGCACGACGTGCCCTGCAATACGGTGTTGAAGCATATCTCCTTAAACCCGTAAACAAGGAAGAACTGTCTGCACAACTTCAAAAAATTCACAGTCAACTTTCTGCCAAGCGGCAAGTGGAGAGTAAGCAGAATAAAATAAATTCACCTGAATGGGCAATGTATTCGCTCCTGTCAGGAACGTATGATTCAGAAAACGCTCCACTGAAAGAATTGTTCGGTGAACACTGGACAAAGTATCAGATTCTATTGATGTCATTTCCGGGGATGCAGCAAGAGGAAGACAAGCGCATTCACCATTTTCGGGATTTGTTGACTGAAACCTATCATTTGGATGGTCAAGGCGTTGTTTTCTATTTTAGCCCCTATATTGTTCTGTTGCTCGGGCAGCCGCCTGTCAGCGAGTCGGGGTGGGATGAATTGTATAGAAAATTGAAACTCCTTTCTGGAGAACTACGCTATGAGATGAATGTTGCCGTGGGAGAATCAGTTCGCTCATTTTATGAAATTATCCATTCATTTCGCACCGCACGTTCGCTGCTGGAGCGCAGTTTTTTTTACGATAAAGAAAGGCTGCTGACTAGGGATACTCCAGAAAGCTACCAGAGTGCAGGATCCTCTACGATGAATACCTCTTTTTTGGACAAAGAGGAAGCGGCATTTCGTCTTCATTATTTAGTAGATGTTGGACATTCAGAAGCCATACATTCACTCTTGGATGGAATAGCTGCACAAATGGTAGTAAATCGTAATGATGAAAAAGACATCCGTGAATATTTCTTTTATCTTGCTAATGAGACCATTCGAAAAATTTATCCGCGAATCGGGTCTACATCAGGTTATCCTGGCGAACCGGCTCAATACCTGGCTGAAATTTATATTTCCCATTACATCCGGGAGCTCGTCAATGATGTCTCCACACTGATGGAAAAGTTGGCACATTGCGCGGATTATAACAGCCGGGACAACGAAATGAAACGTATGCTTGATTATATCGATCGGCATTATAGCGATAATCTCAGACTCGAAATGCTCTCAGGGCTGTTTAATTACAGCAGGTCCTATTTAGGTCAATTATTCAAAAGCCACACAGGTGAATATTTTAACGATTATCTTGACCGGGTTCGAATCCAAAAAGCAAAAGAAATGCTCTCTCAGGGGATGAAAGTATACGAGGTAGCTGAAAAGGTAGGGTATTCCAACGTGAATTATTTTCACACCAAATTCAAAAAGAGGGAAGGGAGGTCCCCATCGTCTTATCAGACAAAATCTTAAAATGCAAAACGACTTTGCGAGGAAATGGTTTGCATCTGGCATAAAGCTTTTATCCCTTGATATTGAAAATTTATGATACTTTCCGAAAACATTACAAATTTTATAATGAAAATGCTCTAAATAAGTAGTATTTTCCAAACTTTTCTTAAACCCTATAGTTAAGGCACGAAGGAGGGAATGTTAACAAATCATGAAAGCGATAACAGAAATATATACGGGGGGAGATGAAAGGAAAAATGAAAATGAAATCTAATTCTTATTTTAACTCAGTAAAATCAAACAACAAATTCTTGATGATGAGTTCTGTTATGTTTCTTTCTTTGACAGCTGCAATGGGTTCATCCAGTTATACAGCAGACGCTGCAATAACCGTACCAGGTTATGTCGTTGATCCTGCTGAAGGTTCTCAGACCAGTTCAAAAAAAACCATCAAAATGACCTTTAAAGATGCATTTTTAGAAGGTTATGGTGTCGAAAAACGGGGTAAGGTTCCTGCCGAAAAGGACACTTTATATGATGGAGAGGGATATATCTCATTCTTTTTTGATGAGGATTCAAGTGCAGCGGAAGCAATGGGCAGCGCGACGTTTACAGTCGTTGCTCCGAAAGCCGGGTTGTACGAGCTGAGTCTAGGCTACTATATCCCAGAAGGTAACGGAGACAAAGTAACCCAAATTCAAGTGAATGGTACAGGTACGGGTGAACTCACCCTGGATGAACCAATTGCAGGAAATGTTCGCGCTGAAAAAATGATGACCAAAGTGCTGCTGAAGGCTGGGAGTAATACGATCCAGATCTCGCGAGGCTGGGGGTATTTCGGCATTGAACATATCAAACTTCAACCGGCCGTTTCACCAGTTTCCTCGAATATGATTGCTCGATACGCATTGAATAATCCGGAAGCAACGCCTGAAACAAAGGCTTTGATGAATTATATGCTTAGTCAATACGGAAAGAAAATAATCTCAGGTCAGCAAACCCTTGAGGACGTAGAGTGGGTCAAACAACAAACTGGTAAATATCCCGCGATCTTTGCCAGCGATTTGATGGATTATTCCCCTTCGCGTGTGAAGAACGGCTCTTCCTCTACGGAAGTGGAGAAAATGATCGATTGGCACAAACGTGGAGGAATCGTAGCTTTAAGTTGGCACTGGAACGCACCGAAAGGAATCGGCGGCAAAGAGCCAGGTTACGAATGGTGGCGAGGATTCAATACGGAGTTTACGACTTTTGACGTCGAATATGCTCTTAATCATCCGAATTCAGAAGACTACAAACTTCTAATTCGGGATATTGATGTCATTGCCACACAGTTGAAGCACTTGCAAGAACATAATGTTCCTGTTCTATGGAGGCCTTTACACGAAGCGGAGGGCGGCTGGTTTTGGTGGGGAGCCAAAGGTCCAGAACCGACCAAAAAACTATACAGGCTGATGTATGACCGTTTAACCAACGAACATAAACTGAACAATCTTATCTGGGTGTGGAATTCAGTTAAAAAGGACTGGTATCCGGGTGATGATGTCGTAGATATCGTAAGTGTAGATATCTACAATCCTGCAGGGGATTACAATCCAGGCATAGCCAAATATGAGGAGCTTTTATCTCTGGCAAACCATAAAAAAATAGTTGCATTAGCCGAAAATGGGTCCATCCCCGATCCTGATTTACTGTGGACTTACGGAGCTCCCTGGAGTTTTTTCAATACATGGAGCGGCGAACACATCAGAGATGGCAAAGCCAATACGGTGGAACACCTAAAAAAGGTATACAATCACGACAAGGTGATTACGCTTGATGAACTTCCTGAAGATTTGTACAGGAGTCCTTCGATTAAATAATCGAGTTCAGCCGGGCGGACTTAGACAATCTCTTAAGGAATTATTATCTGGGATAGAAGTAAAAGATCAAACCAAGAAGGAAATAGGGAGTGCATTTATTTTGGCTATTCACATTGATGAATTAAATCAGATTTTCCATTTGCAATCTCAAGACATGAGCTATGTTATTCAGATAAAAAATGGTTATCCATTGCTTAGTTATTGGGGACCTCAGTTATCGAATGAAGGTAATTTGGAGGAGCTTGTTCCAGGTATGAGCACGTTATCCCTGGATTCCATGCCCCAAGAATACCCGCAATATGGTACGGGGGATTTCCGCTCACCTGCTTATCAAGTCCAGCTTGAAGACGGCAGTCGCATCACAGAACTTCAATATAAAGGTTACACCGTTTGTGCAGGCAAACCTGCTCTTGAAGGTTTACCTTATGTTTATACAGAAGCGGATCATGAAGCAGATACTTTGGAATTGGAGCTGGAAGATGCCTACACGGGCATGAAAGTTTTGCTGCGGTACAGCCTCTTTGAAGGAGGAGCCATTACCCGGTCCGTTCGTTTCACCAATCATGGGCAGGGAAATATAAAACTCATTCGGGCCCTTAGCGCAAGTGTAGATCTGTATGGAAAAAGTAATTTTGAATTGTTATATCTGGCTGGCCATTGGGCGCGAGAGGCACATATACAACGCAGGCCGCTTGGTCCCGGAGGAACGAGCCTTGGAAGTCGTCGGGGAATGAGCAGTCACCAGCATAATCCGTTTGCGGCCATAGTCAGTCCTGGCACGGATGAGGATCACGGCGAAGTGTATGCGACAAACCTGGTTTATAGTGGTAACTTTCATGCCGAGGCTGAAGTTGACGGTTTCGGTACCGTTCGGTTGGCCATTGGTCTGAATCCATTTGACTTTACCTGGATACTCCCACCGGGTGAGTCCTTTCAGACCCCAGAGGCTGTGTTGGTGTATTCCAATGAAGGACTTGGAGGAATGTCTAGAACCTATCACAGGCTGTATCGAAATCGCTTATGCCGCGGGATACATCGGGACAAAAATCGTCCAATCCTCGTAAATAACTGGGAGGCCACTTATTTTAATTTCACTGCCGAGAAGCTTGAGGCCATTGCCGAGACAGGCGCTGAACTCGGAATTGAGCTTTTTGTCCTGGATGACGGCTGGTTTGGCAAACGTGACAGTGACAACAGCTCCCTTGGCGATTGGGTGGAAGATCACCGGAAGCTTCCGAACGGTCTGCGTGACTTGGCTGAACGGATCGAACGTCATGGACTGAAATTCGGTCTGTGGTTTGAGCCGGAGATGATCTCGCCTGACAGCGACTTGTATCGCAAACATCCTGATTGGTGTTTGCATGTTGCTGGTCGTCGTCGCACGGAAGCGCGATGGCAATTGGTGCTTGACCTTACAAGGCCGGAGGTGCGCGATTATTTATACGATGCATTAGCCAGCATTTTCACCGACGTACCTGTCTCTTATATCAAATGGGACATGAATCGTGCGTTGACAGAGATATGCTCGGCGACGGCTTTGCCGGAGCATCAGCAGGAAACGGCACATCGCTACGTGCTTGGTCTATATGAACTGCTGGAAAAATTGACTTCGGCTTTCCCGGAAATATTGTTTGAGAGCTGCTCTAGTGGTGGAGGGCGATTTGATCCCGGTATGTTATATTACATGCCTCAGACATGGACAAGCGACAATACGGATGCTGTGGAACGTCTGAAAATCCAATATGGCACCAGCCTGATTTACCCGGTGAGTACTATTGGAGCCCACGTTTCCGCGGTACCGAATCATCAGGTTAATCGTGAAACATCGCTGAAATTCCGTGGTGATGTTGCGATGTCTGGCAATTTTGGTTATGAACTTGACCTGACCACATTCAGCAACGACGAAAAGACTCAGGTTAGAGAGCAAATTGCTATGTACAAAGAGCTGCGTTCTCTTGTACAACAAGGTGACCTTTACCGGCTCCGCAGCCCATTTGCAGGCAATGAAACGTCTTGGATGTTCGTTACAGAAGATCGATCAGAGGCACTTGTGTTCTTCTTTCGTGTTCTTGCCAAACCTAATCCTGCACCTAGAATGCTCAAGCTAAAAGGGCTTGATCCTTCATTTGCCTACACCATTGAAGGGTCGGGAGGGATCGTTGGAACTTATGGTGGAGATCGTTTGATGCATGCAGGAATGATCCTTCCTCAACTTGCGGGTGATTATTGCAGTGTATGGTTTAAATTAATCGCTACCCTATAAAAGGAGAGGTCGGAGCCAGAGTTATTCTGTTTTTCATTCCATATATTCAGAGACTGGAACCCCCTGCAGGTTATTCCGATCAGCAGGGGATTCGTTTGAATAAAAATGAAAATCATGATTTTTTCTGAAAATTAAGGAGATTGTGGAATGAAATGATGCGAAATCCCTGATATGTTGTCGAATTAACCTTTGCCTTATGATTGTAAAAAGAAAGGAGGGGGACAAAATGAAAGCGATAACAGCTAAAAGTCGAACCCACAATGAAAGGCGTAAAAACACACAAAAGTGGAAAGTATTCAAAAATCAGAAATACCTGTACATGATGTCTTTTCCCTTTGTAATTTGGGTTTTTGTGTTTCAGTATTTGCCGCTGTGGGGCTGGACAATGGCATTTCAAAACTACAAACCGGGCAAAGGATTTTTTGAGCAAAAATGGGTTGGATTCGATCATTTCCAGATGTTGTTCCAAGATGAGCACTTCTACTTGGTGCTGAGAAATACGCTGGCAATGAGTTTTATGGGACTTGTGGCCGGGTTCGTGTTTCCTGTACTGTTCGCAGTCATGCTAAACGAGGTTCGAGTTCAGGTCATGAAGCGATTTGTGCAAACGGTTTCGTATCTGCCACACTTTGTATCCTGGGTGGTCGCAGCTGGAATTGTCATCAAAATGCTATCGACTGAAGGAGGTGCCGTGAACGACCTGCTCTTGGGACTGAATCTTATCGATCAGCCCATTCAGTTTATGGCAAAGGGTCAATTATTTTGGGGGATCGTGACTGGAGCGGACGTCTGGAAAGAAACAGGCTGGAACGCAATAATCTATTTGGCAGCCATCTCCGGTATTGGACCTGAACTGTATGAGGCAGCTAAGGTTGACGGCGCCAGTCGCATCAGACAAATATGGCATATCACGCTTCCGGGCATCAGGCCAACCATTATCGTGCTTTTTATTATGTCGATTGGCCATCTCGTTGGAATTGGATTCGAGAAACAGTTTCTGCTTGGCAATCATATGGTAAGCGATTTTTCTGAGGTACTGGATCTATATGCGTTGAACTACGGTTTATCCATGGGGAGATATTCTTTCGGGACTGCTATCAGTATCTTCAACTCGATGATCAGCGTGATTCTGTTGTTCGTTGCGAATGGTTTCTTCAAAAAATTTGCAAACGAAAGCATTATGTGAGGAGGAATTTTTAGACATGGACGCATCCGAATCGACAGCATCCACCGGTAAGAGCAAACGATCGAAGCTGTCCTTCAGGTCTCCCCAAGACTGGATTTTCGATACCTTCGTGTACCTGTTCATTGGAATCGTTACGGTCGCGACGTTGTATCCATTTTTGAATGTACTCGCTATCTCTTTCAATGATTCCGTAGATACGGTTAGGGGAGGCATTTCGATATATCCCAGGGAGTTCACTCTGGAGAATTACAAGTTGATCTTCAGCTACGATGGGTTAATTACCGGATTTAAAATTTCGGTGCTTCGAACAGTCGTTGGAACGCTCGCGGGGCTCGTCAGTGGCTCGATGGTGGCCTATACGCTGTCCCGACAAGAATTTCAAGCAAGGCGTTTTGTTTCTGTGTTCCTGGCGATCACGATGTACGTATCTGGAGGATTGATTCCAGGTTTTATTCTGATAAAAAATCTGGATCTGATCAACACGTTCGCCGTGTATATTTTACCGGGGCTAGTAAGCGCCTTCAATATCTTTATCATCCGTTCGTTTATTGACGGGATTCCTTATGCACTTCAAGAATCTGCAAAGCTTGACGGAGCAAACGACTTCACCATTTATTGGCGTGTCATTCTTCCGCTATCCAAGCCGGCGCTCGCAACGGTCGCATTGTTCCTCGCCGTGGGCCAATGGAATTCCTGGTTTGACACCTATCTTTTTAATGGCTCCAATGAATCCCTGACAACGCTGCAATATGAGCTTATGAAAGTACTTCAGAGCACCACGGTCAGCTCTAACAATGTACGAGGGGAAAATATGTCTCAACTGATGTCACAGGTGTCTCCGGATTCAGTCAAGATGGCGATTACAATTATTGCAACGATTCCGATTCTTATCGTCTATCCGTTCTTGCAGAAGTACTTCGTTAAAGGGATGACACTGGGTGCTGTCAAGAGCTGAGTAAAGATGTCCTGAGAAATCAGCTAATATAGGATGAAAAAAGGGAGTGTTCATGTCATGATGCAAAAGCCAATTCGAAAAAAGACAATCGTTTCAATGGTGTCCTTTGGTCTCGCGCTGAGTCTGATTGCGGGCTGTACGGGGGCTAAAGATGGCGCCGATTCCGGCAAAGCTGGTAACGGTACGGGTCCCGTTACGTTAACCTACTTTTCGGAGGACGGGAGTCCCAACTGGAATAACATGCAAGATCGTATAGGGAAGGTTATTACTGAGAAAACAGGTGTCGTGTTGGATGCCGAATTCGCAGTTGGAGACCCTGTGCAAAAGGTATCTATTATGGCTGCTACTGGTGAAGTTCCCGATCTCATTGCTGCCAAGTCGGATATTGGAAAGTTAGTGGACGTTGGAGCAGTTCTCGACCTGACGGATTTGATAGAAGAGCATGCTCCCAATATTAAAAAAATGCTGGGTGATAAGATTGTTCGCGCCAAATACAGTTTGGATGATCAAGCAATTTATGCCGTTCCGACCTGGTCTGCGATTGATGAACGTAAATTTAAAGCCGATGGCGGCTTCCAGCTCCAGCATCGTGTTGTAAAAGAAGCAGGCTATCCTGAGATTCGTACGATAAAGGATTATGAGAAGGTGATTACAGATTATCTGGCAAAACATCCAACCGACGAAAACGGCAACAAAAATATCGGATTAACCATTAATGCGGATGACTGGCATATGTATCAGGTAACGAACATGGGATTCTTTACGACAGGTGCGCCAGATGATGGTGAGTATTATGTGGACCAAGAAACATTCGACGTCACTTATCATTTCCGCCGTCCGGAGGAACGGGAATATTTCCGATGGTTAAATCACATGAACGATATCGGTTTGCTGGATAAAGAAAGCTTTGTTCAAAAGACGGACCAGTTTAAATCCAAAGTATCTTCAGGGCGAGTACTTGGACTAATCGACCCTGCATGGGACTACGGAGATGCACAGCAAGCCCTGAAAGCTGCAGGCAAATTTGACCAAACCTACGGCCATTATCCAGTAACGTTGTCTGAGGAGTACAAGGATACAAATTTCTGGTCAGCCGGTTTTGACGGAGGATACGGGATTGCGATTTCCAGCGAATGCAAGGATCCTGTAGCTGCCATTAAATTTTTGGATTATCTTGCTTCGGAAGAAGGGCAGATCCTTATGAACTGGGGGATCGAAGGAAAGATTACATTGTACAGGATGGAAAAAGAACCGTACCGAAGGAAGTACAAGAAAAGATGGATAGTGAAGGCAGTGCTTACATGAAGGAATCGGGTCTCGGCTTATATTGGAACCTTTCGGTTCATTTTGGTGACGGAATTGAAGACTCCACAGGAAATTATTTTACGAAAACCAATAGTGATCTTCTAACCGCTACATACAGTGAATCCGAAAAAGAAGCCTTGGCTGCTTACAAAGTCGAGCACTGGAGAGATCTTTTCCCAAAAGAAGAGGAGTTTCCTGAACGTAAAGCCGGCGCAGTGTACAATATTGCTCTGCCTAGTGACAGCCAGGCGACCATTCTCATGGCCAAAATGAAGGATATTACATGGAAACGAATTCCTGAAGCTGTTATGGCCAAACCGGAAAATTTTGATAAAGTCTGGGATGATTACATGGCAGAGCTGGAAAAGGCAGGAGTAGAAGAGATGGAAGAGGCTTTTGGACAATACGTTAAAGACCGCGTTAAATTATGGAGCGATCAATGAGCACGTTACAAACGATAGACAGAAAGGCAGGACCAGATGAAAACGATACCTTGCAATCCAAAAGCTTCGGATGAAGTACGCTCTGTACTGAACTATTTCAGTAAGATTGAAGGGAAGGGCATCATTACAGGACAGCACACGCAAACGATGGCACAGGAGGAATTGGACTATATTCATCAAGTAACAGGGAAGTGGCCAGCGTTATGTGGATTTGAGCTTCTCGGTTATTCACCGAACATCAATTATGAAGATAGTGGTGAAGAGTGTTTGCTGGAAGTCGCTGAAAATCAGGATACGCTGCAAAAAGCTTGGGAGTGGACGCAGAAAAGCAAAGGTTTGCTTACGTTTACCTGGCATTGGTTTTCTCCGCTTAATGGAAGGGATAAAAGCTTCTACACGGAACATACAGATTTTAACGTGAGTAAGGCGATTATAGAAGGGACCAAAGAATACAAAGCCCTGCTGTCCGATATGGATCATATGGCCGAAATCCTCCGGGAATTTTGCGACAAACGCATTCCGATCTTGTGGAGACCCTTTCATGAAGCGGATGGAACCTGGTTCTGGTGGGGAAGCCAAGGTCCCAAGATTGCAAAACAGTTGTACCGTATCATGTACCAGAGATATACGAATTATCATAATCTAACGAATTTAATTTGGGTGTGGAATTCACCGCTTGTCCAAGGTTATGTTGGGGATGACGTCGTTGACATTATTTCCAGGGATATGTATCCCCCGGCTCATCAACATACGGATCTAAGCAAGGAGTATGAGGAGCTGGTTGCCATCACACGAACATCAAAGCTTGCTGCTATCGGGGAGATTGGTCCGATTCCGTGTGTTGAAAGTTTATCTACCTCGCGTATTCCGTGGCTGTGGTTTATGACATGGTCCCAGGATTTTGGTAAAACGGAGAAGTTTACGACAAAAGAGGAGCTGCAGAGAGCCTATCACTGTGACTACGCAATAACATTGGATAAGCTACCGAAGCTATATTAAACAATTTTTTCACGCTAAAAAGGGTGTTATCCGTTATATGTAACGTGTCGAGGAAAATTGATTTGGTCCCAAATGTACATTGCATAGGGTAGATGTTGAAGCAAACTGGCGTCGGTACTCCACCGGCGTCAGTTTTTTTGTTTGTAATAGGCTCAAATAAATACTCCAAAAACGCCTGTAGGTTTCGATCTTTTCATCAATGGAGGTGCTGAGCGCTTATGAAATGTATTATTCAGAAGGCAATTAGAAATAGCAAAAACCCTGTCGTCTGATTCGACAGGTAACGGGGTTCTTCATTAATATAGATCAGTTTTACGGACTTCGATCTGAAATTGATCAGAATATGATTTGAGGTTCCCTGCAAGGCTGGAGAGCTGCCCGGAGATGTTCGACAATTCGTTCGCCGACCGCTGTTGCTCCTCAGCACTTGCCGTGACTTCTTCGGCCATGGCTGAAGTTTCCTCGGTTGCGGAAGCAATTCTTTTCAACATGCTGGGCATTACAGGAAAGATTGCGCCCGAAAGAGCGAACTCCATTATCAATGCCTATATGCTGGATTTCTTCGATATGTATCTGAAAAATTAAAGCGGAACCTTAATAAAAGAACAATATAGCCGATTTCCGGAGGTGCAGTTCGTTACCTCGCTATTATAAATTACGGAATAGGCATAACGTTTGGCAACATAAGTACAAAATCATTTTATAATGAATTATAAAAGGACACATGGATTCAACTCCGCGCATCCGAATATAGAATTAAAAGGGTTCAAGCGGGCAAGATTCAGGATTATGTCTACATGGACCAAAAATACCAAAAACAGATTTTCACGTACTGTTGGAGGCTTCTTTCAAGCATACAGGAAGCCGAGGATGCTGTTCCGGACTTCTGGTCAAGGCCTATGAGAAAACCAACCTGTACAAGCCTAATTTGGCTTACAGGTAGGATAATGGATGACATATCACGAAAATCACTGTCGCTCGTCAGTAATAAAGGTGGTATTGCAACATGTATGGAATAATTGTTTGGGTGAAAGAAATTTCCATCTAAACTATGACATAATTTGTCGTGAATTAGATCTATAATGAGGCTATATTAACGAAAGGAGTAACACATCATGAAAAGAAGAATAATTTTAGATTTAGCGGTTACCTTAGACGGTTTTATTGAAGGCAAAAATGGTGAAGTTGATTGGTGCATTATGGATTCTGAGCTGGGGTTTAATCATTTTTTAAATCAAATTGATACCATTTTTTATGGAAGGAAAAGCTATGATTTATGGGGGCAATTTACCCCGGAAGTTGACCAGAGTGATATGGATGAAGAATTTTGGGGATTAGTCCATAGTAAAGAAAAATATGTGTTTTCCAGATCAAGTAAAGGAACGGATAATAAAGCGATATTCATAAACAATGATATTCTTGAAGAAGTGAATAAAATTAAAAATAAGCCCGGTAAAGACATTTGGCTATATGGAGGAGCAAGTCTGATTACAACTTTTATCCATTTAGGACTTGTTGATGAATTTAGTTTATCTGTTCACCCTGTTGTTTTAGGGGAAGGAAAACCACTGTTTGTTGATATAAAACAGAGGTTGAATTTAAAACTGGTTAATACAAGAACGTTCTCTTCAGGCATTGTACAATTAATATATCATGTAGACGGGAACAAATAATATTGCCCAATGGCAGAATGTTAGTTTCATATTAACAGCGGCCAGTCTTAGAATTTTAAATTCTATGATCTTTGTCCGCTGTTTTTTTAGGGAGAACCCCGGCGTAGGTTTTCCTATCGTGTCGAGGGAGAAGAACTTTCTACATTCAGAAAGAACAAGTTCGAAACAATCAATGATGAAGAACTAATCGAGCCCTTTGGATTTTGCAATTGTTTTCTGGAAACTCGAATTATGAAATGAAGATTAGTCGAATTCCTGGTATATGGCCAAGAAAGCGTTTCCGTTACAATAGAATCAAACACAAATAGGCCCGAAATAGCAATGATAACAACCAACATAGACTGATTGGCAAAGGGATGTGGTTGTTCAGTTCCATAACACGGTATGAGGAGAATGTACAATGGCAATGATTCGATGCAATTATTTCTCGGAAACGTTAGGACACTCAGCACGTCTATGACCGTTATTGTGCCTCAAGCGACGAGGGGGCAAGTCTGGAATGAAAGGCGTTGCCAACCGGAAGAGGCATCCCGTCCTCTGGCTGTTGCATGGCGGGTCCGATGACGATACGATCTGGATGCGACGGACATCGATTGAACGGTATGTTTCCGAGTTGGGACTTGCTGTCGTTATGCCTCAAGTCCAACTAAGCTTCTATACGGATATGGCGTACGGAGGAAAGTACGGTACATTTCTCATGGAAGAACTTCCCTAGATTGCCCGGTCCTTGTTCCCCCTGTCGGATGCTCGCGAAGATAATTTTGTCGCTGAGCTATCAATGGGAGGTTTCGGCGCATTCAGGTGGACGCTGAGCAAACCTGACATGTTCGCCGCTGCTGCTGGACTGTCGACCGGTAATTTCCCTTTTTGGAGTCCCGGGCTGGGAGGAGAGTCTCCTCCGTTTCTTCGGCTTGCATTTGGAGAAGGACCACATGCGGGAACCGATAATGATCTTTATCACCTTGTTCAGACTTGCGATCGTGCGGTTGGACCGAAACCTGCCTTTTACCAAGCATGCGGTACGCAAGAATTCCTTTACAATCTAAATATTCGAAATGAAGGAATCATTTGAGCGATCTTCACTGAACTATACATACGCTGAAGAGTCGGGCGTACGCGATTGGGAATTCTGGGATAAGACCATTCAAGACGTACTGAAATGGCTTCCCTTGGATCGTTTGTAACATTTACTGTCCAATAATTGGAAGGGGAGTCATACTCTAAGTGTTCTTAGCACCTATCCTTGAGCTAATATTAAGCGTTAGATCAGCTTAAAGCTGCTGGGAACATGCCTATGATGGCTGAATTCTGTATACTATATGAGAGAAGTTATTCAACAAAAGTGCAAAGTAGACTTATTTGGAGGTAATCAATTTAATGTGGAAAAATTAATCAAACGAAGCATACATCTACAACGAGTCAACACATGGCCAGCAACGATGTCAATGTTTGGCGGTCTCCTCTTGCCTGGCAAGTAACCTTGTTTATGGGTATACAGTCCATGATATGATTTTCTATGTGTTGATCGCATGGTTGCCTGAAATTTTAAAAGAGCAAGGAATTGGCTCAAACCAATCAGGATGGTACCTCTCGATCATGCAGTTAGCACTGCTTCCATTTACCTTTATTGTCCCTATTATCGCTGGGCGTATGTCCAGCCAACGTTTGTTAGTGGTCATCACAACTATTTTGCTTTTTAAGGAACGCTCGGACTTCTTTACGGAAGCTCCAATATCATTTTATTGTGGATCATCATCCTCGGAATTGGTGGAGGCTTCGCCTTTAGTTTGTCCATGATGTTTTTTGGGTTCCGTACTGAAAATGCGCATCAAGCAGCGAAACTTTCTGGTATGGCGCAATCGGTCCTGCTTTTATAGGATATCTGCGCAAAGCTGAAATAAGGAACAAACTCCTCGATGCAACCGTTTAAAAGGCCCGAGACAAACAAACTCAAGCTGCCATGGGGGGATTAACCTGGAAATAGTTCATCTTAAGGGAGATCCTGCATATGAAGCGCTGAGAGGTGTGGTCGTCTTCAATCTGGCGGGGCTACATACTCCGATTCGCCGGAAGCACCAGAAAGAGAGCTGCTGACGGCCGATTCCTCGCAGCTTGGCCTGCTTCACCGTGCAATATACGTCGAGGGACAAGAACATGATCCCATTGAAAGTCGCTATTTTATAGCTGCTTTTTCATTATATGGCTTTAGCCAGTTGAGTGCGTGAAACGCGTGAAACAAAAAAACACCCGTTGGACGGGTGGTCATGATTTCAATTGTTTAAGCATAGCAGTCCAAATTCTTAGACCGGTCACCCATAGCGTCAGAGCAGAACTGTAACCGGCAAAAGTAGATGTTGCAATCAGGGTTACATTGTTGATAGTAGCATTAATTGGTAAAAATAAAGTAATAACGCCTATAATACAGAGTGTTGCTCCTGTACCATAATAAAAGTTTACTCGAAACAAACGAGCTAAAGGAAAAAAGTGGATCCCGACAATGATTGCCATGATAGGAAAAAAGACTTCAAAATAATCAATCATATTACAAATTACACTTGCGATAAAGATAGCAAGCCCTTCTAGACCAAAGATCAACCCAAATTTTCGATTTATATTTCTCCTCTGTACTATCTCTTCTGGTGTAACAGCGTGATTTATATTACGTGCTTTACCAAAAAGTGATATTGCCCCGCTAAGTAAGATTAATGTCATAACTCCTGAAAGAACAAGTGACCAAGGATCTCCAAGTCCATGTGAACCAATAATACCAATGGAAGCCCAAAGAGCCCCAAAAAAAGTCATGAACATCACACCATTTGCAGCACCAAAGACCGCAGCTTTCGGTAATTTTACCACACTCATTATTTTAAGACTCCTTGATCGAATTTTATATTTTTATTTATCTAACCATCCTTCCTCCTTATTGTCTAGTTTTTTTTATTAGTTCGGTTCCTGAAAACGGGGTAAGGAGAACCTACTAATCATGGATATAATTACATAGATTAAATAAGGAAGGAGTTAATGGAACAAACAGCGTTTCTTTAGTTTGATCTAGACTAAAGACGAGTCCGTACTGGATTTAAGCGGGGGAAACTTCTCAGACCTTAATCGCAGATGTAATCCTGCTTAAGAATGATGGAAAATAAAGGGTCTAATATTATTATATATGTAAAATATATATTACTAAGAAACGAGGGTTTTCAATGAAAAAGAAAGAATTGCAAAGGGATTTACTTTAATAACAGTTGGTGCGTTATTTTCTTCTTTACTAGCTGGACCAACAGCATCTGGAAAAACGGTTTTATTGAGTGAGAGTAAGGCCGGATTAGAACAGACAGTCGCCCATACAGGGCCGATGTCTTCGGTCGAAGCTGAGCAATTTACGGATGATTTCTCTTTAATCGGCCTGAAATCAAAAATAAGCTTTTGGTGGGGTGACGATTACGAATCACACGGGAAGACCTGTCACCATGAGACATTTATGACGCATACATCAGGGTTTGATTTCAGTGATTATATTTCATCTAACAATGTAAATGACAAACAATCATTAGAGGAGTTATTAAAGATAACCTGCGACTGTTATACGAACACCAGGCGAGAATTACCGGTATGATAATTTTGCTTTTGATCTTAGGGATACATTATTCAACGAATGGTTGGTTTTCCCTTTGAAGAATACATACAAAAGAATATTTTTAAACCATTGAATATGAAGAATAGTGATTTCCTCATGACTGAACAAGTCAAAAAACAGCTCTCCACGGGCTACGGAACAAATGGCCAACCCAAGGAGCAGTATCCAAATGACCCGGTTATTATGCCAGACGGTGGAATGTTTGGCACGAGCGGCGACATCGCTCAATTCATGTTGGCCCATTTGAATGAAGGAAGTTACGGCACCTCTCAAATCCTCTCCAAAACGGCAACAGAAGAAATGCATCGTACGCAAGTCCAAGTTCAAGAGCAGGTGCCCACTATGGCTTTGGGTTTCGAAAAATTTTACCTGCACGCATATCATGGCCAAATGGTTATTGGAAAAGGGGGAGATTTACCCGGCTATCATTCATGGATGTGGTTGATTCCAGACCAAAGGATTGGTGGATTCGTTATAACCAATAGTGATGCAAGCCAAGACATAGGGGAAGAATTGTTTACAGCATTTATGGATCACTATTACCCCCAAGACAAACAGAAAGTAAAGGAATGGCCGCTCCATTCAAGTGAGTTGGATCAGTTTACAGGAACCTATCGATATCTTCGCCAGCCTTACTTGTTCTTTGACATCGTGAAACGGAAAGGGGAACTTTCGATTTCAGGTCCAAATGGAACACACACATTAAAACCAGTCGGAGATCAGTTGTTCGTTGATGAAGAAGGAAACCAAGCCGTAACCTCCATAGCCTACAGAATGGTGCAGGGAATGTCGGATGTGAGAAGAAAGGCTTTGATATGCTTGGATCAACGAGGGAGGGAAAGATCATGAATACACTAGCACGGCTGAATGAGGGCTTGAGCTACATTGAGGAGAATCTAATGGATTCCGTGGATATGAAAGAGGTAGCACGAATCGCCTGTTGCTCGGAATACCATTTTACACGTATGTTTTCCTTTCTTAGCGGCATTACCTTGTCAGAGTATATCCGACGTCGGCGCTTGACGCTGGCAGCTTTGGAACTAAGCCGGAATGACAGTAAAGTCATTGATGTTGCGCTCAAATTTGGGTATACTTCTCCGGATTCCTTTGCTAGGGCTTTTCAAAGCTTGCATGGGGTTACGCCCTCCGAAGCGAAAAATCATGGTCCATCACTCAAAGCCTTCCCTCGAATGACATTTCAATTGACCATTCAAGGAGGAAGCGAAATGAACTACCGTATTGAAGACAAAGAGCCCTTTCGGATTGTGGGCATCAGTAAAAAGGTGCCCATCGTGTTCAACGGGGTGAACCCGGACATTGCTGCGATGTATCAACGCCTTACGCCGGAATTAATTGAGACGATTAAGGGCTTATCCAATGTTCAGCCACTTGGGATAATCAGTGCTTCGGCTCATTTTAGTGAGGAACGGATGGAGGAAAAGGGGGAACTAGATCATTATATTGGTGCAGCCACGACCCAAGAGGCTCCTGAGGGTTTGGCACAGCTGGAAGTGCCTGCCTCGACGTGGGCAGTGTTTACTTCCATTGGTCCTTTTCCGGGTACGCTTCAGGATGTATGGGGAAGAATCTATTCCGAGTGGTTTCCTTCTTCAGATTATGAGCTGAGCGAAGGACCGGAAATCCTGTGGAATGAGCACAAGGATACGACTTCTTTGCAATACAGGAGCGAAATATGGATACCAATACAGAAGCGATAAAGCTGCACGACTTTATATGTGAGAGTGGGAGCAATAGATTTATTTCGCAGACAAAGAAAAAACACCACCCTGGAATATGATTGGAAAAGGGACAATACCAAGTATTGTCCCTTTTCCGTTATACAAATATATGAACAATCTATTGCTAAATTGATATTTTAATGTAAAATGACTAAAATGATTCGGAAATAGATTCGTTTAATCTGGTAAGACTTCTTTTATTTTCAAGAGAGGTTGATATGGAATTTATGAGACGACTGTGGGCATATCTTTTTACTGAAAAATTTAATCGTTTGATGTACAACAGCTCTTTCAAACAGAGAATTCGCTTATCCATCATTACCATGATAACGCTTGCAATCGGAGCAGTGGGCATGACAACCTATTGGATTGCATCCAAGGAGCTCCAAAAGAACGCATTTGAGACTAGTCAAGAAACTATAAATAAAACGACCCAGATTTTGGACGATAAACTAACGGGGATCTCCAACTCCATACGTTCACTGACCTTCAGCTATGCCTTCAAGGACATGATGTTGGATGTACAGAGTAACGATATCTCTAATTACTATGTGCATTTGTCCGAACTCCAATATGTGTTTTCACAGGTCTATTTCAACGAACCACTAATCGAAAGTATACTAATTGCTACACCTATTGGAGATTTTTATCCCATTTCACAAAGACGTTCTCAGGTACAGTCCTTTTATGAATCCAGTATGTATTTCGATATGATTGAGAATTATGGTGGAAAGTGGATAAAAGGGCATACGGATAAGTTTTTTACTGGGAACAAGCGTTCAATTTCATTTGTTACAAAGGGAACTCAAGAAAATGTCCCCAATACAAATGTATTTATTGTCGTGAATGTAAATGAGAGTGGATTAATTGGGCTGGTTAACAAACATTCTTCAAATGATGATAGCGATTATTTTGTAATCGATTCCAAAGGCGAGGAAGTAATCCGGACTTCATGGTCATCTAGCCATAATCTAATGAAAGATAAACCGTTCTTATACAATGTATCTGAGAGTAATCAGGGTTCTTTCTTCCATGAGTTCGATGAAACCGATTACTTGGTTAATTACACAAGATCAACAGTAGTCAAAGACTGGAGCCTGTTTGGTATTCAACAGAAGGATGTACTACTTGAACAAATGAACGGAGTAAAGCGTACCACCCTTTATTTTATGATTTTTTTCTTGTTGTTCACTAGCCTTTTATCCAATAAACTGACGGCGCTGTTGCTAAATCCTCTATACAAACTTCAACGACTAATGCATGAGGTAGAAAATAACCACTTGAATGTTCGCTTTGCGAGCCGTTCCTCCGACGAAGTTGCACAGGTTGGGTTTCAATTCAACCGCATGTTGGATGAAATCAACCGACTCATCGATGATGTAAGGTTAAGCGAATCCGGAAAACGTAAGGCAGAGATGCGAGCTTTAACCGCGCAAATGGAGCCACACTTTTTGTATAACACTCTTAATACGATTTATTGCAAATCCGTTCTGGGGGAAAATGAGGAAGTCAATGAGATGATTCTATCCTTGTCCCAGATGTTCCAACTTGGCCTGAGCGGAGGGAAAGATTGGAATACTCTGCAGGATGAACTGCTGCACGCAGAGCAGTATTGTCTAATCCAACAAAAATGCTATGAAGGGCTGTTTGAGTTTGAAGTTACTGTATTAGATGAATCTGTGCTGAACTGCCTTTTGCCAAAGATTCTCTTGCAGCCGATTGTGGAAAATAGCATTCAACACGGCTTTAAGGACATGACTTTCGGAGGACAGATTCATATACAGGTGGACAGGCAAAACAATTTGGTTCATCTGATTATAGAGGATAATGGTTCTGGCATGGATGCGGCTATGGTAAGTCAAGCGATGTTGCAGCCACCCGTCTCCAAGAAGGGTTATGCTCTGAACAATATCGTAAATCGGCTCAACCTGTTTTATGGAGAAGAAGCGCGAATTGAACTCTGCAGCCTTCCTGGCAAAGGATCTAGAACAGACATTTGGATTCCGATTAGAGAAGGAGAAGTTGAATCATGATAAATGAACCCCAACGGATTAAATTATGTATTATTGATGATATTCGAAGTGTAGTCGATATGATTTCTCAGAAGCCGCCCTGGGAAGAACATCATATTGAAGTGGTTGGAACTGCCCTAGATGGTGAGGACGGTATTCGATTGGTGAAAGAAACCAAACCTGATATTGTTCTTACAGACATACGGATGCCTAAAAAGGATGGGTTGGCCATGACGCAGGAAATTCTCGTAAGCGCCCCCTCTACGAAAATTGTCATTCTCAGCGCGTATACCGATTTCTCATTTACGAGACAAGCGATTCGATTAGGTGCATTTGATTTTGTAAAGAAACCTTTCTCTATAGATGAGATCGTTCAGGTTGTGTTGAAAGCAAAGGCTTCATTCGAAGAAGAACGGCAGGGCCAGAGTAAGGCGATTGAAATGGAGCAACAGGTAAGGAAAAGTTTACCGGTATTCCAGCAGGAGTATTTGTCATTGCTAGTTCATCACAGGACGAATGCTGTCGCTGCTTATCAGAAATGGCAAACACTCGGTATTCAACTTGCCCCTCAAAATTTCAACCTCTTTATAGTAGAGCTGGACCGTTTCATGGACAAATATAAAGCACAACCCGCACGGGAAGTCGAATTGATCAGGTTCAGCCTTCGAAATATTTTGGAGGAAACCATCGCATCTTTCATAAGTGGAGGTGTTGTTTTTAGCGAAGCATTAAATCGATTCATCTGCTTGATTAATTGTGAAGATATGAGAATAGCAGAGCAAATTTCTGAGGCATGCAGGTTGAATATTTATCAATTCACGAACTCTACCATCTCAATCGGCATTGGCAGTTGTGTTACTTCTATCGATGAATTACCGGATTCCTATGAGCAAGCTTTAAGTGCTCTGGCCTACCATTTCTATTCAGACGGAAATGGAGTTAACAGTTATTCAGGTATAGCCAATGAAGAGAAAACACTACTTAATTATACTGCGTCAACTGAGCAGGAGTTTCTCATGGCTTTGCGATCAGGCAATCGGGAAAAATGTCGGCTTATCCTGGAGCAAATCTTCAATGATCTGTTGCAGCGTGATCCTCTTCCCAAACCGCAACAAGTCGAAAACCTTTGCTATGAACTGTCATCCAAGATATGTCGAGTCATGTTAGAACAATTCCCGTCCGATCAGGTGAAGAGACTTGAAGAGCGATGGAACCATGTGAAGCGTACAGGTGTAATTTCATTTCAGATTATACGGGATACGGTTAAAGACATCTGTCTTGAAGCATGCTCTTGGATTGAGGAGGAACGCTCGGATGAATCAACGAAGTTGATCTATCAGGCGAAGGATTATATATGCGCCAATTTGCATTTAAATTTATCACTTGATTATTGTGCAAAGCAATTCAATTTAAGTCCCGGATATTTTTCGAATTTATTCAAAAAAGTGCTCAATATTTCATTTCAACGATTCGTAATCCATCAGAGAATGGAAAAGGCTAAAGAGATGCTTATCGATGATTATCAGGTACAGGAGATCGCAAGGGAATTAGGATATGAGCATCGTCGTTATTTTAGCGATATTTTCAAGAAACATACCAATATGACTCCATCCGAATTCAAGCTATACAGTACGGGGAAGATCAGCCAACCTTTAGATCTTGCTCATAAACAATCATAATTCGTAAGATGAGCCTTGTTTCCGTAAGTTTCGGATGCAGGGCTAGTTTTTTAATGTAGTTACATAAGAAATCCTGCCCTTGATGTGTGGTTTACCGCATTATGTAAACGATTACAAGAAACTATAATGAAGAAGAAAGAGAATCAGTATATAAAAAAGGGAGGTAATATGAATGAAATTAAACAAGAAATTCCTTATATCTGCATTGTGTATCGTCCTATCGTGGAGCCTTGCCGCTTGCAGTAGTTCTGAATCCACAGATAAAGGAAAGGGCTCATCAGCTAAGACCAAGATCACCTACTGGACTGGAGACCGTCACGATTCTGAGTTTGTGAAAGAAACGATTGATAAATTCAATGAAACTAATAAGGATAACGTTGAAGTGGAACTGATCATCAAGGGGGATGATTTCGATCAAGCGCTGGATATGTCTTTTCAGACTTCAGAGCCACCGGATGTCATTCGTGTTAAAGAAAACACCATACAGACTTTCTATAAGAAAGGGTTCCTTGCTCCGATTGACGAGTTCCTCACAGAAGAAATGAAAAACACATTTCCTGTCATGGAGGATCTGAACAGTTTCGATGGAAAACGCTATAGCCTGCCGAACTATGGTACAACGATGCGTCTGATTTACAATAAAGAGCTTTTCGACAAAGCAGGTATTGAAAAACCACCGACTACATTGAATGAGTTGGTCGATGCAGCTAAAAAAATTACGGAAGTGGGTAAGTCAAACGGAGCCTATGGTTTCGCACAGAATTTCAAGAGTCCTTCCAGTGCCTTGGGCCGATCTGCCCGTGTTATTGCAGAAGTAAGTGGTTATGGTGGGTATGGTTATGATTTTAAGACAGCTCGTTATGACTTTAGCGGCTTTAAACCCATCATGGAAGCATTTAAGCAAATCAAGGATGACGGAAGTATGTTACCGGGTGTCGAGTCCCTTGATATTGATCCGTTACGCGCTCAATTCGCTGAGGGGAAAATCGGGATGTACTTGTCCTTTTCTGCTGAAGCGGGGGTGTACCAATCTCAATTTCCAGCCAAAATCGAATGGGCCGCAGCACCTGTACCTTCCATTGAAGGCAATTTCAATGGTGCGTCTGGATTTCTAGGGGGCCAATGGCTGGCAATAAGTTCAGAGTCCGAAAATAAGGAAGCAGCTTGGAAGTTCCTTGAGTATATGTATGATGAATCTGTTCTTCAACAATATCAAGAGAATGGCTTTGGAATTTCCATGGTTCCTTCAGTAAGCGCTGTTGCTGCAAAGCCAGAGGTCAAAGGTATAGAAGGTTTCCTACCCAACAAATACGACGGTGTCTGGCCAGTCTATCCATCCGTTCCAGTACATGGTATGAAGTCCGATGACGCCTTTGTTAAGTACATCCTAAGTGGAGGCAATTTAGATTCTATTATCAACGATTTGAATACACGTTATAATGCCGCTTTGGATACAGCAATTGCAAGCGGGGAAGCGAAAGCAGAACCTATTTCGGATTTCGATCCAGCGGAACTTGCAGGAAAATACGTAAAATAAGGTGTTTCATAGGGTGAAGCGTGCTCCATCCTTTCATTAAATCATACACAGATTTCAAGGAGTTGAGAGGATATGAATAAAGCAAAGAATCTAGCTTTTTCATACAGCTTTCTTTTGCCCAGCTATATTCTAACCATTGTTCTGGGGATCTACCCGATTATGTGGGCTATGAGATATATGTTTTACGATTACAAAGGGTTTGGAACTGCACGATTTGTAGGACTGGCAAATCTAGAACGCGTCATGACGGATTATCAGTTCTGGGATTCAGTTGCCAACACGTTTATTTATGCTGGAGGCAAGCTCCTGCTATCGATACCGCTCGCTCTGATATTGGCCGTCATCCTGAATTGGAAAATAAAAGGAAGAAATCTGCTAAGAGCCGTTATATTTATGCCTACGATCATAAGTACAGCGGTTATGGCGGTCGTGTTTTTCACCATTTTTAACTCGTATAATGGCATCCTCAATCAGTTCCTTATGAAATATAAATTGATCGGCAGTGCCATCGATTGGTTGGGCGTTGATTATGCCATGCTGACGATCATCCTCGTTGCTGTATGGGGGGCGGTAGGTAACTATATGCTTTTGTTTTTGGCAGGCCTTCAAAATATCCCGGAAGATGTGTACGAGAGTTCTTCACTAGATGGTGCTAACAAATTCCAACAATTTCGCTACATTACCATTCCAATGCTGGGTCCTGTCATGCAGATGATAATTATGCTAGCTATTATTAATGCACTAAAAGGTTATGAGAGTATTATGGTGATGACCGATGGCGGACCAATTGGAAAAACCAATGTCATGTTCTTATATGTATATAAATTGTTTTTCCCACCTGCAGGTTCCACGGCATCTACACAAATTCAAGAATTTGGCTATGGTAGCGCAGTAGCTTTTGTCACGGCTGTTATTGTCGGCATCATCACGATACTTTACTTTTATGGATCTAAACGGATGAGTCATAACGAATAAGGAGGAACGTTCATGAAAGTCGCATGGAACACCGTACTGTGGGCGTTTCTGCTAATTGTCGCATTTCTAACACTGTTTCCTATAATGATCACCCTGCTCGGTTCATTTAAAACGAATGCAGAACTTACTGCCGGAGCGACATTACTCCCTGAAATTTGGCACTTCTCCAACTATATTGAAGCTTGGAAACAGGCAAATTTTTCAACATACACACTAAATAGTGTCTTTGTTGCCGTCGCGTCAACCATAGGAACATTAATTGTTTCGTCCATGGCAGCCTATGTCGTGAACAGAATGGACTTTATCGGCAAGAAACTATACGTCAGTATTCAGGGATTTACTATGTTTGTAGCGATCGGAGCTGTCGTTCTTCGACCACAATTTGATCTGATGATTAAACTTCATCTGCATAATACGCTGTGGGGCGTGGTTCTGATTTTGATCAGCACCCATGCTTCGGCATTCTTTATCCTGCTTAGCTTCATGAACGGGATTCCTAAAGAGCTTGATGAGGCTGCACGCATCGATGGGTGTTCTCCGGGCAGAACATTCTGGAGAATCATTATTCCGCTGCTTACGCCCGGCCTCGGTGTGTGTGCACTGTTCGCTTTCCGGGGAGCGTGGAACGAATACCTGATTCCGTTTGTGTTTACGCTCAGTAAACCCGAGCTGCAGACTTTGACCGTCGGACTAGCCAATCTGAAGTACGGTATTGCCGCTGCTTCACAGACACATTTTATGATGGCGGGGGCGTGCCTATCCATTCTCCCAATCCTTATTGCTTATATTTTTGCTAACAAATCCTTTATGCAAATGACTGCGGGCTCCTTAAAAGGCTAGTGGTATTCTTAACATCATTAGGAGGAATGGAAATGAATTCAACTTATATCGGAAAACTCGCATCAAGTTCTGTAATTAAACGCTATCAGAACAACCCGATTCTAGATGCTTCTCGTGTCCCATATCCCACTGCACTTGTGTTCAATGCAGGCGTAACGAAATTCAATGGAAAATATGTGATGGTGTTTCGAAACGACTATGGCTCGTTGGAGCAGCAGACAATTGAGGCACATCATACAACAGATCTTGGTTTTGCCTTTAGTGATGACGGAATTCATTGGGAGGTGCAACCGAAGCCGTGTTTTAAGCTACATGACCAAGAGATTATCCGTGCCTATGACCCAAGGCTTACCGTAATTGATGGCCGTTGTTATATGTGTTTTGCCGTAGACACACAGCATGGAATTCGAGGTGGTGTGGCCGTTACTGACGATTTTGAAGAGTTTGAAATATTGAGTTTGTCGACACCGGATTTGCGGAACATGGTGCTATTCCCGGAGAAGATTGGTGGGAAATTTATGCGGCTTGAACGACCGTTCACAGTCTACAGTCGCGGGGGAATCGACCGATTCGACATGTGGATATCGGAATCTCCGGATTTGAGATACTGGGGAAATTCCGATTTGCTGCTTGCTGTTGAAGATGTACCGTTTGCCAATGATAAGATCGGTCCTGCAGCTCCCCCCATCAAGACAGAGCAGGGGTGGTTAACAACATTTCATGCCGTTGATATTGATCCGGAGAGAGGCAAAAACGGATGGGAACCTTCATGGCAGAAACGGTACACGGCGGGATTAATATTGCTTGATTTGGATAATCCCAAAAAAATCATCGGCATGTATCAGGAGCCGCTACTGACACCAGAAGCTAGCTATGAGATCGAAGGAGGATTCCGTAACAACGTCATCTTTCCAGGCGGAATGGTACTCGAAGATGATGGTGAGGTTAAGATTTATTATGGTGCGGCAGACACGATTGAATGTCTCGCAACAGCGCATATCGATGATTTGATCCGGTTATGTCTGAAAGGTTAACAGGAGAGTGATGAGATAATGACCATATGGAATCTCTTTCAACATCCTCCTGCTGATTATCGTACGGTGCCATTCTGGTCCTGGAATGACGATCTGGATAAAAATGAACTTGAACGGCAGATCGAAGAGATGCATAAAGCTGGAATCGGCGGCTTTTTCATACATGCTCGCGGCGGGCTCACTGTACCTTATATGGGAAAAGAGTGGATGGAGCTCATACGGATCTGTATCAAGAAAAGTCAGGAGCTCGGGATGGAAACATGGCTCTATGATGAGAATGGTTGGCCTAGCGGTTTCGCTGATGGAAAGGTGCCTGCACTTGGGGTGGCTTATCAACAGAAGCGATTGGCTTATGAATGGGCTCCATTTAGCCGAGGCAATAAAGTTACGATTGCCTCCTATGTCCAGTCGGAGGAAGAACTGCACCTACTTACCGCTGCAGATACACATAATCCTGACTTCCGAGTTTATTATGAGTTGAACCCTTATTATATCGACACGTTAAGCAAAAAGGCTGTAGCTGCGTTCATTGATTCAACCTATAAGGCCTACTGGTCGGAGTTCGGTGATCAATTCGGCTCTGTGGTAAAAGGAATATTCACGGACGAACCGCAATTTGGACGTGGAGATCTTCCATGGTCGCTAGAACTCGAAGATGCTTTTCAGGACCAGCACGGGTATACGCTACGTAAGGTGCTCCCAGCTCTATTCTTGGAAACCAAGGACTGTCGCAGGGTCAGATACGATTATTGGTCATGTGTTACCACATTGTTTACTGAGTCTTACGCGAAGCAAATTGGAGAGTGGTGTGAGCAAAGGGGATGGTTAGCTACTGGTCATGTTGTGGACGAGCAAACCCTGATGGGTCAAGCAACTTCAGTGGGCGATCCATTGCTCTTCTACGAATATCTGCAAATCCCCGGTTGTGATTGGCTTGGACGTTCTGTGAGCGAAGATCCGATTGTTCCTAAGCAAGTTAGCTCTGTTGTTCGCCAGTTGGGCAAAAAGCAAGCCATCACGGAGAGTTACGGCTGTTCCGGGTGGAATGTCAGCTTTCAGGATTTAAAGCGAATTGGGGAATGGCAATTTGTTCATGGGATGAATCTAATGTGCCAACACTTGCAAGCTTACTCGCTAAGGGGACTTCGTAAACGGGATTATCCACCATCCTTGTTTTACCAGCAGCCTTGGTGGAGGTACTATTCTCACTTTAATGATTACTTTGCCCGTTTATCCATGCTCCTTGTGGAAGGTACACGGCAGGCTGAGGTATTACTGCTTCATCCTATCCGAACTGTTTGGGTGGAACTGGAGGGTTCTAACTCATCACGGGTTGAGCAATATCATGAATCGTTTGCTCAGCTGTCTCGCTGGTTGTGCCAATCGTTTATCGAGCATGATTATGGAAGCGAAGGAATTATTGAACGTCATGGCAGAGTAGAGGGAAATCTTTTTGTTGTAGGAGAGTCGGGGTATCGAGTCGTTGTCGTTCCGCCGAGTGTGACCTTAAGTGAGATGACGGTGAAATTGCTCAACCAGTTTGTATTGCAAGGAGGGAGCTTAGTCGTATTCGAACCTGCTCCGTTCCTCATCAATGGTCAACCTAGTGAAGAAATCAGTCGTTTAGTGAACACTGCAGTGAGTCCCGATTGGAATCGCAGTGCCCTGGTAGAATCTGTTTCCAGAACTGTTTCTCCATCAATCTCTATCGTTGATAAGGAAGGACTCCCTATCGCTTCGGACATGGTCAATATCCAGACACTTAAGTTAGAAGATGCCTATCTCTATTACCTAGTGAATTCCGGAGATAAGTGTTATCCAGATGCAGAGGTGACTCTCCCTCGAAAGGGTACACTGTCCCTAATTGATTTGGAGACTGGTGATATTAGGCCACTTAACTATACGGGGGCAGGTAACGGTGTCAAATTGAAAATGACTCTGTGCCCTACACAATCCTATGTCATCAGACTAGTTCCGAAGAAAGATCAACTGGAACTGGATGTGGTAACTCTACTCCAAACAGACAATACAACTAATACCATTCAGGAACTAAATGAGTTATGGGAAATTGATCATATCGATCACAATAGCTTGACGATGGATACTTGCAGGTACAGGCTGGAGAATGGCGACTGGTCGGAGCCTAAGCCTATTATTTTTATTCAGGAAGAACTGCTTCAAATAGGATATCCAGTTCAAGTTGAATTGGAATTCGAATTTCAGATCGCCTATAATCCTACGATTGTTCGGGAAATGCATCTGGTGATGGAAAATCCGGAGAAAGCGCAAATTTTAATTAATGAGTGCAAGATATCATCTCATAGCTGTGATTGGTGGAGAGATGTATCCTTCAAGAAGATTGATCTAAGTGGTTTCCTTCAGCATGGTCGAAATACTATCAGGTTAACATTGGATTTCTGGAACTCCCCCGAAACATATGCAGCTATGGAACGTGCTCAACGTTTTGAGTCTGAAGGGAATAAGATGACATTCGATACGGAGCTTGAAAGCGTGTATCTAGTTGGACATTTTGCTGTGAAATCGAAATCACCTTATAAAAATGGCGAGCATGGTGTCATGTATACAGATGGTCCATTTATACTTGAAGAACTTCCTCATCAATTTGTACTGACAACTGATTTAGGCTGCCAGGGCTTACCGTTTTTTGCAGGCAGCATTCGACTGATGCAGAAGGTTGCAATAAAACAGGAAGACAGCGCTTCATGGCTATGGCAGTTCGGCTCACCTCCAGATGCGATTGTCACAAGGTTATCAATTAACGGACAAGAAGTTCGCATTTTTTTATGGGAACCCTATGAAGCAGATATTTCAGAATATCTCCAACAAGGAGAAAATCTGATTGAGCTGGAGTTGACCAGCAGTTGTAGAAACTTGCTCGGGCCACACCATCATGTGAAAGGGGAACCAATGAAGGTTGGCCCAGACAGTTTTAAAAATAGAGTCGGTTGGACGGATAGAGACCTAGACCCAAATATCAATTTGTATCAATCTCATTACGCTTTTGTTCGTCTTGGACTAAGTACTTTACCACGAATAGTTAGGATGACATGAAGAGCAAGAAGATACGTGGTCGGTTTGAGATTTATAAAAGGACATATCTTGTTAATCAATGATTCCCTCATAATTTGAAAGAGCTCTCAAAAAATTGAAGGAGGCAAATGTGATGACAATGATTAGAAAATTTCTATACTCTACTTTAGGGTTAATGCTAGCTGCCACCATTTTTACACTTACCTCGAATGCCCAATCTGGACTCATTACTCCAGAAGGAAGTCAAGTAGCACCAGCTACAATACACACTTATCAACCATCAGTGCGCTATACCAACTCGGCTAACTATACGCTGAAGGCGAACGGGGTTGTTGTACCAGTTGTCAAGGGATTCAGTGACTATGACTATGCACACTTTTCCATGTCGGAAGGGCCTGTTACGTATGAATTAACGATTTTAAATACCGATAAAGTACATGAATACTCCATAAGTCCAAAAAAGCTCGGTATACAAGCTGAAAAGGTAGAGGGAAAAACGATTACCTTCACAACCCAATCTGACGAATACCTGATCGTGACGATGAATAATCGTCAAACGCGCATGGTCATCGCTGCGGATCCGATGGAGACGGATATTCCGGCTTCAAGTGGGGACGGCATTTTTAATGTTACAGCCGCACCATATCATGTGGTGTCCTCAGGCACACCAGGATCCGGAGTATCCACAAGAACGGCTGCAATTCAGCAAGCGATTGACGATGCAAGCCAGTACGGTACTCTTCAAGGAGACGGTAGACAAGGAATAGTCTATATACCGGCAGGAACCTATTATATTGGCAATCTGGTATTAAAAAGTAATACAGCAGTCTATATGGAGCCCGGAGCAACATTCATTGGTACAGGTAAAACAGTTGATTATAAGGAGCACTGGTTTAAGGATTCCATGGGTAGGCCAGCTACCTGGTGGATCTCGACTGCTTTCCAATCCGAAAATATCCGGATATATGGAAGAGGGACACTCGATGGCAACGGGCAAGCTTTGCACGATGATAAGACCACCAATGGTAAAGGAATGATCAATAATCTGATTGTCCCAATCGCCACTTCCAATTTTGATATGGATGGTATCCTTATCAGGGAATCATCCGGCTGGGCCGTTGTCACGGTTCGCTCTAACGATTTAACTTTCACAAATTTAAAATTGTTCAACAGTCTGGGAATGGGAGAGAATGACGGCATTGATATTTGCGAATCCCAGGATGTAGTTGTACAAAATGCGATCGGTATTTCCTTGGATGATCCATTTTCTACGAAAGCCTGGAAAGAGGACACTGACATTGCTTCAGGTAAAGTACCTTGGCCGGGAAATCCAGAACCGGTTCAAAACGTGTTATTTGAGGATACGATAGCGTGGACAATATGCTATGGTTACAAGATTGGTCAAGGCGTCATGCAGGATCAATCTAATATTGTATTCAGAAACGGAGTCGTTTATAAAGCCGCAGTGGGCTTCGCTATCCATCATAAATATGGAACCGGAGTCGTCAGTGATGTGAGGTTTGAATCGATGGATGTCGAGGACATCAGTGGAAGTAACGAAGACAATAGTGCCTGGATGACCCTTTTCACGGTTAATGGTGGCAACCATGGAGTGGGACCCATTCAAGGAGTCACTGTGAAAAATATTACGGTGCGTGACGCAGGGGAAAGCTTTGCCAAGATTAAAGGAGTGGAAGGAGCCAAGATCACAGATCTGCTGTTTGAGAATGTCTATATGCCTGGTAGCAGTACCCCTGCGCGTACGCTTCATGAGATGAATTTTCTAAATAAAGAGTATTACAGCGGAGTAACGATTAAGCCGGTTCAGAATAATGAGCCGCTTCCCTTAACTAATTTGGCACTTCATCGTCCAGCGGTCGCTTCATCCAATGACGGGATTGAGAACACCGCACCCTATGTGACCGACGGCAACTTAACAACCCGCTTTGGTTCAAAGCGCGGAGTGGACCCAGGATGGATTTATGTGGATCTCGGGGAAACCAAAAAGATCAATGAAGTCAGGTTATACTGGGAGGCTGCTTACGGTAAAAGTTATCGCATACAGGTAGCTGACGCTCCAACCCAAGAGGCAAATTGGAGAGACGTTTATAGCACCACAAACGGTAAAGGTGGTCTAGAGAAGATTACTTTTAACGAAGTGGAAGCACGTTATGTCCGTATGTACGGAACCGCTCGGGCAACGAATTATGGGTATTCAATTTGGGAATTCGAGGTATACGGACCGGCACAATAATTCGAGTAGATAGAAAAAAAGATATCTTTAAGTGCGGCCGTTTCCCGGTAATCCACCGGGGAATGGTCGTTTAGTTTTTTTCTGAAATCGATCTTGACCATGTGTAGGTAATCCCACGCTGTGAATGACCGCGATCCTATACGAAGTCGAACTTGTGAAAGACATCTTGGAATTGGAACGAAATTGAACGCAGCTACTATTATGGTGTTTAATGTCCACCTTTGTCAGTCAGATTGAAAAGCAGAATCAATTAAGATACTCTTGGATTGGAAATGTCTAGTTGTTCGATTCGACCATGGCTCCTTTACTTTTCATTGTTGAGCTATTAAATTGGAATGCATATAGGTTGGGCGAAAATACGAAAATGATCACATTAAACGAAGATAAAAGAGAGGTTTGTACTTATGACAATGACGTTTAGGAAACTGAGTGAGCTATCGATCGAGGAAAATGTACGTATTTGGAATCTAGGATTCGAGGGCTATTTTATACAGATGGTCATGACGGTTGAGGCTTTGATGACTAGGGTTGTTAACGAAGGACTTTCCTTGGAGAATTCAATTGCTATTTATGTGGATGGTGAACCTGCAGGGTTTGTGATGAATGGATTTCGTGACGTAGATGGAAAGAAAGTGGCATGGAACGGTGGGACAGGTATTGCGCCTGCATTTAGAGGGCAGGGCATTGGCAGAGCGCTCATGTTAAGAAATCTAGAGTTGTACCGAGAACATGGCGTGGAGCTTGCGATGCTTGAAGCGCTTACCCAGAATGAGAGTGCGATCAAGCTATATCAGTATGTGGGGTATGAAATTACGGATCGATTAATGATTTTACAACATACGGGTACAATAGATCCTCAATTACTGAAGCGATCTTTTGCGCATCCCTTTTCTATGACCAAAGGATTGCCCCGTGATGTATATGCGCTAGACTTCTATCGAGGTTTATCTTCTTGGCAGACACAATGGCCTAGCATGAAGGAGGGTGAATCTATAATCATTAGACAAGATGGCGAGCCTTTATGCTATGCATTGTATAAGCGAACATTTGATCAAGAGGGTAAATTGGTAACCATTTCACTCTATCAATGTGAGGTCCTTCCTGGGCGGGAAGATGCAGAGGAGATTTATAAGCTTGCTCTCAGTGAACTGTTCGCCCCGTTAGACTATGTTTGCAGACGAGGGACGTCTAACCTGCGTAAATCCAACCAACCTCTGAACGATCTATTGATAAAATTAGGTTTTACAACAAATGTTGAGCAAGTGCTCATGATGCGAAATATGAATTTTAGATGAGATAAAAGAGAAACAGATAGATAATAGTAATATTCAATTACAAATTTTTTAAGCATTCGTTGAAGTCATGATTCAAGAAATAAAGCAACACACATCATTAAGCTAAAGGGAAACGATAAAAACAAGAAGACAGCCGATCACGATCGGCTGTCTTCTTGTTGAACTGAAGTACAGAGTGAACAAAACTGGAGATATTTTAGCTAAGAAGTAATTCGAGCAAAAAATTAGAATGAACAGTTTTACCAAACCATTTAACACTTGCAAGCAATGCAATTATATCTTCATTCCCTATCATTATAAGTAAACGAAGTGACGCAGGCAGCCGGCAAAAATCCACTTTCCTTATTAAAACTTTCGTTTGTATCCTCTTAATTACTTGACAAAAGGTAACTGGTTAGATATTTTAATACATAACCAGTTACCTATTTTGGAGGTGGAAATATTGGAATTTCCAATCGAAAAAAAAATCACACCTAAAGCCTATGTTTATGGATCAATTTTCACATTGTCTAACCGTTTGCAACTTTTAGGTGATAGAAGATATAAGGATCTTTCATTAAAACAAGCTTTTGTGTTGTGGAATATTTCTCTTTATGATGATTACTTTCTGAACCTAAAAGATATTGCTCAAATTGTCGGTACTTCGAGTCAGAATGTGAAAAAAATCATAGATATTCTTGAGAAAAAAGGTTTTGCTACAGTAGGAAAAGATGAAACTGACAGAAGGAGTTTACGTGTTGCTTTAACATCTGAGGGTAAAAAGTATTACTTGGAAAGAGGTAAGGAGGAAGAACAGTATATAGAGGAGTTATTTACTGACTTCGATGATGAGATGCTTATGGGATTGTATCAAGGTCTATATAAACTTATGGAAAAAACAGCTCAAGAACAAGGGGGAAAATAATATGGCAGTTTATCTGAATGAAGTATCGCGCACCTTTGGTGAGTATTTACTAATACCAGGTTACTCATCTGTAGAGTGTATACCGGCAAATGTTAGCTTACAAACACCCTTAGTAAAATTTATAAAGGGAAATAAACCTCCTATTTCTTTGAAAATTCCTATGACATCAGCAATTATGCAGTCTGTTTCTGATGATACAATGGCAATATCTTTAGCAAAAGAAGGTGGACTTTCTTTTATTTACGGATCACAATCTATTGAAAGTCAGGCACAAATGGTTGCTCGTGGTAAAAGTTATAGAGCTGGATTTGTTGTTAGTGATTCAAATATATCTCCTGAAGCTACTTTAGACGAACTGTTAATGTTAAAGAAGAAAACAAATCATTCGACTGTAGCAGTAACAATTGATGGAAGTTCTAGAGGTGAATTAGTAGGCATTGTAACTAGCAGAGATTATCGAGTTAGTCGGATGACTTTAGACACTAAAGTTAAAGATTTTATGACACCGTTCGAAGAAATAATCTGTGGTAATAAAGATACCACATTAAAAGAAGCGAATAATATTATATGGGAACACAAATTAAATTGTCTTCCAATCATTGATGATGAACAAAGATTGATTTCGATGGTGTTTCGAAAAGATTACAATACTAATAAGAATAATGAGAATGAGTTGATTGATGAATCAAAAAGATATATGGTTGGTGCAGGTATTAATACTAGAGATTATGCTGAACGAATTCCAGCATTACTTCAAGCTGGAGTAGACGTTCTTTGTATTGACAGTTCCGAAGGATTCACAGAATGGCAAAAGATTGTTCTTGAATACGTCCGGAAGAATTATGGTGATACCGTAAAAATAGGGGCAGGAAATATAGTTGATAAAGAAGGTTTCCGTTTCCTAGCCGAAGCTGGTGCTGATTTTGTAAAAGTAGGAATTGGCGGCGGTGCAATTTGTATTACACGAGAACAAAAAGGTATAGGGAGAGGTCAAGCTACCGCATTAATTGAGGTAGCGAAGGCTCGTGACGAATATTTTAATGAGACAGGAATCTATGTACCAATTTGTTCTGATGGAGGTACTGTACACGATTATCATATTACATTGGCGCTAGCTATGGGAGCAGATTTTCTAATGTTAGGCAGATATTTTGCCCGATTTGATGAGAGCCCCACTAAAAAAGTGAATATAAACGGTAATTATATGAAGGAGTATTGGGGAGAGGGAAGTACAAGGGCAAAAAATTGGCAAAGATATGACTTAGGCGGTGACGAAAAACTTTCTTTTGAAGAAGGAGTTGATTCGTTTGTACCCTATGCAGGAAGTTTAGAAGATAATGTTGGACTTTCTTTAAGCATAGTACGTTCAACAATGTGTAATTGTGGTTTCCTGACAATTTCTGAACTACAAAAAAATGCGAAGATAACCTTAGTTTCTTCTACAAGTATTGTTGAGGGTAGTGCACACGATGTTCTACTTAAAGATAGTCGTCAGATATTGTAACACATCATTGTTAGCGAATCGTTCACTGAATAAATTAGATTTTTATATAAATGAGATGTAGCTTATATATGTTTGAGAACTGTGATCACAGTTCCTTAAAGTGTCGAGAAAGTCTTAGGGACTTACTCGACACTTTATTTTTTAATTGGGGGGACTCGAGAGACCGTAGAAGAGTAGTTAATCCGGAACCCCAACCATTTCGTGTCACGGGACAAGAGCATTGTTTCGTTATTTGGCAACATTATATAGTTGTATTGCGTTCATTTAAGTGAGTACTTTAAAGGTGGAGGATTATAATAAAAGTAAAATATTTATATTTTATTCTCAACATTATACTGATTATTCTAACATCAGCTTGCTCCAGCAGTTTGACTAGTTCAGGTTCACAGGAGGATCTTACTGGACCTTATCGCGTAGCGTTGGATGAAGTGATTTCAAATGATACAGCTCTTAATGCCGATATGGAGTATATTTCTCTGGTTTGGGAAGAGAGAGTTATTTTGAAAAGTTCTGATAAACAAGTTATTGAAGAATACTTACAAAAAGAATATAACATCAAGATTTATAACTACACCTATGAACAATTAATAGAGCAAAAGTTATATGAGCAGGGGAAAACGATGCTTAAAGGCATTCTTCTAACCATTGAAAAGCAGAAGCAATCGATCAACCCAGATGAGATGACTATTGAGGTTAGTAAGTATCGTGCAAACGAGGGATCAATCTCTTTAGACATGAAACTTGCTTACCAGCAAGGGCAATGGAACGTCGTTGAATATGCTATGATCAGAGAAAGTTAGGGAGTACCTTATGTAAAGAGCTGTTCTTTCGGCCGTATTTAAGAGTGGATATATCTTTCCTGTCTTTCAGGGAGGTAGTCGGGAACTTTATGTCAATGTACAAAATGTACATACTTCACGCCATCCGATCTGGGAAAAAAGGAGAATACCCCCTATGAAATCATCACCGAAGGAGTCTTATGTGTCTCATGACACTCGCCTTACCCGCTATGCTATCGTGTCCACTGCCTAGGTTCTCCAGCTTTTAGTGTGTGGCGCGAGGTTGCAGCCCATACCATGACCACCAACTGGGTGCTGGCAAATCACTGTGCGAGTTTTCCGTTAATGTACCACTGGCGGGTGCTAAAAAGTCCAGAACGACGAACTCCAATCTCTGATGAACTGAGCGATGTTTCCGGTATTGTTGAGTTTTGGGATACTTCAAAAATGCGTGACCGTATTGAGGCACTTGAACAATCCGAGTACAGTGTTGTACTGTTCTGTGAGAACATTCCCTACAACCTGCACGACTGGCTTTCCGAACAGATTGCTATTGGTGAGAGTAAAGCCGCTTCAGCACTATCCATGGTGGATTTGAATCTGCGATCCGCTGTCTCCTTTATGGATCCAAACAAGTTACAGCATTTCGATCTTCACTTTAAGAATGTTTTAACCGACGGAAACCGTGTTTATATTTCGGACTTTGGTCTTGCGACGTCTTCTAGGTTTGAACTGTCTGATTCCGAATTGAATTTTCTTGAAGCGAACAAGACTCATGATGGGTGTTATGTGGTAACAACGTTAGTGAACTGGCTTGTAACGGCATTGGTTGGCATGGTAAACCGAACTGAACGTATAGACTTCATACGCCGTTGTGCTGAGCGCGACGAGTTGCCTGAGCTGATGGATTCAGCAGCAAAGATTATCATGCGGTACGCTCCAATAGCCGTAGTGATGAATGATTTCTACACCAATTTTGTTTCGATGAGCAGAACTACGATTTTTCCAGTTGAGGAGATTGAACGGATCTGTACAAAAAAGGGGTTCGATCCATTTTACTCAGGTGCAAAGCTTGTTTAGTACTTTAGAATCTTATAGTTAAGTTTAGGTCTTGTTAGTTCCTAGAAGTGGATTTGAAAAAGTACAACTTTTTGATGGAAAAGGAAAAGGCCACATCAATAAAATAACAAAACAGAATGTGCCAACACCTCATGTTAATGGTAAGTCAATACCTGGGGGAGTTAGACCAACTAGACCAGATGGAATTCCAAAGAAGAGGTAGAGATGATGAATGCATTAAAATGGCTTCAGAACTGGTATTATGAAAATTGTAATGGAGATTGGGAACATTCATATGGTGTGAAAATTGATACAGTCGATAATCCCGGTTGGTATGTTGAAATCAATTTGGCGGAAACTTATTTAGAGGATACGCCATTTGATTCGATAGAAGAAGAGAGAACTGATGAAGATTGGTTTTACTGTATTGTGAGGGATGGAGTATTTCATGGTGCAGGCGGAGCTACGAATCTAGAAGAGATACTAATTCACTTTAAAAATTGGGCTTCAAGCATAGAAAGATGATAATTACGGAAGTTATCGATGTGTTCTATCGAGCTGCCCTAATATTGTTTTAGGACACTAGTGCCATAATAAAAAAACAATAACTTTTATGTCAAGGAACAAGACAATTCCCATTGAAAGTCGCTTTTTTAGCGACTTTTTTATTTTATCGCCACATCTTTGTGTCCCGAATCGAGGACAAGAACTTGTACCGATTTATTTCCGTAAAGGATACGACCGTGGTTTGATTACTGATTTGTTTGATGATTATTTAATAAAGTTTCGGCTGCTTTACCAATACGGCTTCTACTGGAAAAATTAAACTGACCCCTCCGCTATTTTCAGCGAGAGAGGCCCGTTACTTGTCAATTGCAGTACTTATATATTGTGCATGCCCTCCAAAACAGCGATCAAGATGAAGAGTTGTTATTAGGCGATCTGTCAATTTTTTTGGTTCGTTCCGCCAGTTCAGTTATTGACTTAATGTCTTGATCAGTTAATAGATCTAGAAAATACTTGCGTATTGCCTTTGAGACTATGGGAAGGGCTTCATCCAAGGCTGACTTTCCGACGGGAGTAATAATGACTTGCACACCGCGATCTGTGTCTAGTGGTTTCCTCAGAACTAGACCTCGTTTTTCCATACGCGTTAGATGATGAGATAGTCGGCTCTTATCCCAGTCCATCGAGTCAGCTAGTTCCTGTTGGCGAAGTTTACCATCCCCAAATTGAACTAACCGATCTAATACTCCAAAATCACCTTCTGAAAGTCCTGTATATTCAGACATTTCTTTTACAACGCGACCGAAGACGCGTTTAAAAGAGCCTTTCCACGTATTCCATAGTCGCATTTCGTCTTCGTTTAGTTCATTAATATCCATGCCAATATAATACCATGGTTGACACATCAACCACAAGGTGTTAGAGTTTGTTTTATGAGTTGACATGTCAACCGAAGGGGTTGAATTTGTCTTTAGGTTGATATGTCAACTTAAGAGGGTTATAAAGATCTGCAAAAGATGTATAGGAAGGAGAGAAAAGTGCATAAACCTGTGCCTTGGTCACTGGGGCAAACAAAGGAAACGGGCACTAAATAACGAAAAATCTCGCGTCACAAGGATTTACCGTGCTCATCAACGTTCTCAAATGAGAAACGACAGCGAGTTAATCTCTAGTACTGACTCACTAGAAGATCCTCGGAGAATATTAGGCGTAACGCCTACAAATATAAGGAGTGTGTTATTAAATGGAATATGTGAAACTGGGACAAAGCGGTTTGGATGTTTCGAAATTAAGTCTTGGAACCATGAGCTTCGGCGTACCTGAACGCGGCAATACCCCATGGTCATTGAATGAAGAGGACAGCAGACCGATTATTAAAGAAGCAATCGAAATGGGCATTAATTTTTTTAGTACTGCTAATATGTATTCGGACGGAACAAGTGAAGAAATTCTTGGACGTGCATTAAAGGATTTCGCCCGTCGTGATGAAACCGTCATTGCTACAAAGGTATTTGTTCCGATGCGCAAAGGTCCGAATGCAATGGGGCTTTCCCGTAAAGCCATCATGACCGAAATTGATAACAGTCTAAAACGGCTTGGAACGGACTACGTCGATTTGTACCAGATCCATAGGTGGGATCCTAATACACCAATTGAGGAGACAATGGAGGCTCTTCACGATTTAGTTAAGTCGGGAAAGGTTAGATATATCGGAGCATCTTCCATGTTGGCATGGCAATTTGCCAAAGCGCAGCATGTCGCGGAGCGCCATGGCTGGACACGTTTCGTTTCCATGGAAAATAGACTTAACTTGCTTTATCGTGAAGAAGAAAGAGAAATGCTCCCCCTTTGCAAAGATGAGGGCGTTGGCATCACTCCTTACCTGCCTTTCGCGGCAGGCCGGTTAACCCGGGAGTGGAATGAGCAGACCTCGCGATCCGAGAATGACCAAATAGCAAAAGCGTTGTTTATTAAAACGGAAGAAGCTGATCGCAAAGTTGCTGAAAGAGTAGCGGAAGTTGCCGCTAACCGAGGGATTCCGCGCGCACAAGTTGCTCTTGCATGGTTGCTGCAAAAGGAAGAGGTCACAGCACCAATAATCGGTTCGACCAAAATCAGCCATCTCGAAGATGCGGTTTCAGCGTTATCGGTTAAATTAACGTCTGAAGAGATTACCCGTTTAGAAGAACTTTATATACCACATCCATTAGTATAAATTGGACACATATCCTTTACTAAGATACCGTTCTGTATCGATATCCTCACCAACATCGATTCTATAAGCTAAAACTTTTGTAATAAACTCTTCTTGGATGCGATCCTTGAAGAGTTTATTCGCTTTTTCGATGTGACAAGCAGTTGAAGACATTTGGGAGCCGACTAAAAAAAGATAAACCTGGTTCAGGCATACCTTATAGGCCAAATGGCGGGGAACTTTCTGGAACAACCTCTAATCTATTGAACATGGATTGATGATCGATAGCGCAAAAAATACTGTTAACAATTAACACGAGGTCAGCTATATTAGAGAGGTTTTTCCATTTGGCGGAGATTAGAAGCGAAAAGGGTTGTATCTTTCGGGCATGAAGGCACGCAATTACTGAGTGCCTTTATTTTATGATTGGGTATCAATCTAATTTATGCCCGAAACAAAAAGAGTACATCAATAATTTTACTAATTAATATTTTTACTTTTCAAATAATTTATTTTTTTTGACTAAAACAGCACCTCAGTTGATTTACAGTTCCAGTATATTATTATCGTGACCGTAAATGTTCGCTGCGTAAAGGCCGTTTTGCCGACCACAGCCTCCAACCCGTAAGTACTGCGGCTACTAAGCATATTGAAGCGGAGGTCATGAAGACCACGTGCATGCCTGATAGAAAAAGATCGGGGCGGTCCGGCACAAGTCCTGTAACCCTACGACCAGCCAAGTTGCTCATAACACCAAACAGGGTGGTAGTAGCAACCGTAATTCCCACGACCATGCCCATATTCCGGACGAGCGAGTTAATACTGCCTGCTATTCCGAGTTGGGTTTTGGGGACTTTTGACATTACCAACGAGTTGTTCGGAGATTGAAACAAACCGCTGCCGAGACCGAGCATACCGATCCAACTCCCAACCAGAATAATAGAGCTGCCGCTATGGAGTCGAGCAAGTCCGACTTGAGCGATGACCATCACAACGAGTCCTGCGAAAGTGAGCAGCTCGGAACCAATTTTGTCCGATAGTGCGCCACTGAGTGGAGCTACGATTACCATGACAATTGGAAACAGCATTAGCAAGAGCCCAGCGTGGGAGGGTGTAAGATTCAAAATACTTTGTGTGTAGAACGGTGCGATGATGTTAAAACAAAAGTTGGCCACAAATACCAGAAAACCGCATAAAATGCTTAAGCTGAACAGCGGATTTTTAAACAGGTCGAGCTTTAGCATGGGTTCTGGATTACGAATCTCAACGAATAGGAAAATAACAAAAACAATGGCGGAGATGATTAACGCAGCGACGATCCGCATATCCCCATAACCGACCTGCTGCCCGAGCAGTAGACCTGAAAATAAAGCTATGATAAATAGAGGGAATAGCAAACCCCCGGCCTTATCGATACGGACCTTCAGCTTGGTGCGATCAGCTGGAAGTACCTTCCACCCAATCGCAATCGCGATCAGTCCAACCGGGATATTCACCAAAAATATGTACTCCCAACCCAGTCCGGATACGATAATACCGCCGAGGCTCGGTCCAGCAATGCTGCCAAGCGAGACAAATGTACCGATCAGCCCCAACGCTTTTCCCCGTTCTTTTGTTGGGAAGATGTCTGTAATGATGCCCTGGCTATTGGCCATCGTCATCGCTGCGCCAAGGGCTTGGAGTAGTCGTGAACCCAGGAGAAGCGGCAGGCTGAAGCTGAGCCCACACAGAAGGGAACCAACCGTGAAAATAATCATACCCCATTTGAACACTTTAATTTTACCAACGATGTCGCCGAGCTTGCCGAAAAAGAGGATCGCTGCACAAATGGTCATCAGGTAAGCGGTGACTATCCATTCCGCTTCAGCGACTGTCAGATCCATCCGCTTCGCGATAACGGGCAGAGCAATATTGACGATACTGCCGTCGAGCGTCGACATAAATGTAAATAAATTCAGGACTATCAGGATGACCCAACGTCTTTTCTGGATTACTGGGTCATCTTGATAAGTAATGAAACGATTCTCGTCTTCCAGTTTCACTAAAAATCACTCCTTACTATCGTCAAAAACAATTAGTTGCATTAGCAACTAATTTGGTTTTGATTATACTTTAAGTTAGTTGCGTACGCAACTTGTATGAGGTAAAATTTTTGGATACAAAAGATCTTAAGGAGGTACTGGGTTGAAGAAACCTTCGATTGGCAAAATGTTGTCCTACATTCATCGTATTAACCAAAAAGAATTGGCTAGCATATTAAAACCATTTGATATCGGCGGGGGCGGGCACCACAATTATCTTAAGGCGATCTTGTCGAATCCCGGCCTCAACCAGGACCAGCTCACAAATGAAGTGAAGTTCGATAAAGCGACTACGACCCGTTGCGTCAAGCAGCTAGAGGATGCTGGATACATTTACCGTTCGGTGGACTCTCGCGATCGTCGTTCTTA
>NZ_JAAIFP010000028.1:0-203981 GCF_010747435.1 Paenibacillus sp. ALJ109b | reverse complement strand
TGGAACTGATGAATCAGATGGCTCAGACACGAAATGAAATTCGTTACGCGGACCAACAGAAAGAAACGCTGGAACGGCGAATGAACCGAGCGACTGAGGAATCCGGCAAGTGGGAAGGCCAGAAGGAAACGCTGGAAGCCCGCAAAACGGAGATTGAGAAAAAAGTTGTTCGTTTAGGCAAGGAAATCAGTGATCTGCGCGGTGGTTATATTACGGAAAGTGAACGTCTCCAATCGCTGCAGAAGCTGCTCGAAGAAAGCCGGGGCACTGTCCGTAAATGGGAACAGAAGCGTGAAGCCCAGGTCTCCCGTCGCGATACAATGAAAGAAATGCAGGATGATTTTGACGGTTTCATGTTGGGTGTCAAAGAAGTTCTCAAGGCATCACGCAAAGGTACACTGAACGGGGTTCATGGAGCCGTTGCAGAGCTCGTTAAAGTGCCTGAGAAGATCGAACTTGCAGTAGAGACAGCGATGGGCGCTTCCCTGCAGCATGTTGTCATGGAGAATGAATCGGTTTCCAGGCAGGCGATCGCTTTTCTGAAACAACGTCAATTGGGCAGAGCTACGTTCCTCCCGCTGGATGTTATTCGTGCACGTACCATTGGCGCGGGTGAACGTTCGATGATCGAAGGCATGGATGGTTTTGTGGGAATTGGTGCTGATCTCGTACAATACGAATCCCGTTATGCTGCGATCATTGGAAGCCTGCTCGGAAATGTCATTATTGCGGAGAAACTGGAGGATGCCAATAAGATCGCGGCTCGCTGCCAATATCGTTTCCGGGTCGTAACCCTGGAAGGCGATGTGGTTAATGCGGGTGGTTCGATGACCGGTGGTAGCCAGCATAAGAAAAATGGTAGTCTGCTCAGCCGCAAACGGCAGCTGGATCAGCTGGATCAGGATATTTTGGATACCGAAAATCAGATCGTAAAACTGCATCGCAGTGTGGAGGATGTAAAAACTCAACTGGAGCAGTGCCAAGACAAGCTGGACGAGCTGCGTCAGTCTGGAGACGACACCCGGAATGCAGAACAGCAGGCTTCAATGGAAATGAAGCAGGTTGAGCATGAACTGCGTCACGTACTGGAACAGGTTGCCGTAGCCGGGCAGGAAAAGAGCGGGTTTACTGAAGAAATCAAAGAGATGGATACAGCCCGCGATGTTGCTGTGAAGAAGCTGGAGCAACTTGAGGAAGAAGAGAAAGCGACTCATCGTGCCATTCATGCCGCAGAATTTGCGCGTAAAGCGAATGAATCCGCGAAGGAGGAATTGCAGACCCAACTCACCGATCTGAAAGTCCGAGAGGGGAAACTGGATCAGGAGCGATTCTCCAACGAGGAGCAGTTACGGCGTCTGGAGCGCGAAGTGGATTCACTGGTGAAGGATCTTCGTCAAAATCGCACATTGCTGGCCTCCATGGAAGCCGATCTGAAGAAAACAGAGACTGAGAGTGTTAAACAGATTGAAGATCTTAACCAATACAAGCTGAAAAAAGCGGAATCTGCACAGGAGCTGGACTTCAAACGTGCTGCCCGAAGCGAACTGTCGAAGAAGCTTGAGCTTGCCGAGAGTGAAACGAAGGAACAGCGCACACAGCTGAAAGCTGTGGAGGAACAGATGCGACAAACGGAAATTTCCGTGAACAGACTTGATGTTGAGTTGGAAAACATTCTGCGCAAACTGATGGATGAGTATGAGCTCGGCTATGAACTTGCCAAGGAGCGTTATCCAGTACCGGAAGATGTGGAGAGCACACAAGCTGAGGTTCAGAAACTGAAGCGTAGCATTGCGGCTCTCGGTGACGTCAATCTGGGAGCCATCGAGGAATTCCAGCGGGTTAACGAGCGGTATGAGTTCCTCAGCACGCAGAAGAATGACCTGGTCGAAGCCAAAACAACGTTGTATCAGGTTATTCGAGAAATGGAAGATGAGATGGCCAAACGATTCAAGGCAACATTTGATGCGATTCGCCGGGAGTTCGGTACGGTCTTCACCAAGCTGTTTGGCGGAGGGCGCGCGGATCTTGTATTGATGGACCCTGAGCGTTTGCTCGATACGGGCATTGATATCGTCGCCCAGCCACCAGGCAAAAAGCTGCAAAACCTGCAGCTATTATCCGGTGGGGAACGAGCGTTGACCGCAATGGCCCTCTTATTCGCTATACTGCATGTTAAGCCTGTACCGTTCTGCGTACTGGATGAAGTGGAAGCGGCACTGGATGAAGCCAACGTGGTGCGTTTTGCCCAGTATTTACGTGAGTTCTCGGAACAAACACAATTCATCGTTGTTACACATCGCAAAGGCACAATGGAAGAAGCGGATGTGCTGTATGGCGTCACGATGGAAGAGGGCGGAGTATCCAAGCTCGTTTCGGTTAAACTGGAAGATGAGGAAGCTGTCATTGCCTAATCTTTGAGTTGGTTGTCACGCATGAACTCATCTAATATCATTTAAACTAAGAAATGTACACGATGGAGGGGCTTTATGAGTTTTTTTAAAAAGCTGAGAGACAGCATTGCAAGCAAAACGGAGTCGGTTACCAAACAGTTCAAGGACGGGTTGGAAAAGACACGTAAAGGCCTTGTAGAGAAAGTGTCGGATCTCGTTATCCGTCGCAAAAAAATCGACGAGGAATTCTATGAAGAATTGGAAGAAATTCTGATTGGAGCCGACGTAGGTGTCAATACGGTCATGAAACTGATTGAAGATCTGCGTGAAGAAGTCAAAAAACGCAAAATTGAGGATGCGGCTGAACTTCAGCCTGTATTGTCCGAAAAACTGACGGATTTGCTTCGTGGCGAGCAGAATAATGAACTGAAAATGAATCCGGATGGCATCACGGTCATTTTGTTTGTTGGTGTTAATGGTGTTGGTAAAACAACAACGATTGGCAAGCTGGCCCATCGCTTCAAACAGCAGGGTAAAAAGGTCATCATGGCAGCAGGAGATACGTTCCGTGCCGGAGCGATTGAACAACTCGAAGTATGGGGACAACGTGCCGGTGTGGAAGTCATCAAGCAACAGTCAGGATCTGACCCTGCCGCTGTTATGTACGATGCTGTGCAGGCTGCGAAACAACGGGGTGCTGATGTATTGCTCTGTGATACAGCAGGCCGTCTGCAAAATAAATCCAATCTGATGGATGAACTCAACAAAATCTATCGTGTCATTCAACGTGAAATTCCTGAAGCACCTCATGAAGTATTAATGGTGCTGGATGCAACTACAGGTCAGAATGCACTGAATCAGGCCAAACTCTTCGGAGAGAAGAGCGGGGTAACTGGACTTGTACTGACGAAGCTGGATGGTACCGCCAAAGGTGGTATTGTTGTTGCGATTCGTCAGGAGTTGGATCTGCCTGTGAAGCTGGTCGGACTTGGTGAGAAAATTGATGATCTGCAGCCATTCGACTCGGAGCAATTCGTGCATGCGTTGTTTTCTGGACTGATCCAGGAACAGCCAGCTGAAAGTGCTGAAGAAGAGGAAGCTAATTCCTAGAACAATTAATAAATAGGATGAATGAATAGCGCTAACCGTATTGCCAGTGATATACGTGATAAGTGTCACGTGTAATGTCACTGGCAATACGTGTATAATGGGAATAAAGAAGGCAAGGCTAAAGGGCTAGAAAGGACGGTTGATATGGCCAATACCTATACCTATTCCCGCCGTGAGGAAGTCGCCAATGCGGTGACTCATGGAATCGGCGCTGCACTCAGTGTAGCTGCACTGGTGCTGTTAATTGTATTTTCAAGTATGAAAGGCACGGCTTGGCATGTGGTCAGTTTCACGATCTACGGGATCACTATGCTACTACTCTATACGAGCTCCACACTCGTGCATGCATGGAAAGATGGGAAAGTGAAAGATTTATTTGAGATTTTTGACCATTCATCCATTTATTTGTTTATTGCCGGATCGTACACTCCGCTTTTGTTTATTGCTGTTCGTGGCACACTTGGTTGGACCCTGTTCGGTGTGATCTGGGGAATCGCATTATTCGGCGTGATCTTCAAGGCATTTTTCACGAAAAGGTTTCTATTCATGTCCACGATTTTCTATATTGCGATGGGCTGGCTCATCGTTATTGCCTGGCAACCGCTTATGGCTGCCATTCCTACAGGCGGAATCGTGCTGCTGGTTGCTGGAGGTCTGATGTATACACTGGGGACGCTTTTTTATGTGTGGCGTGGATTTCCGTACCACCATGCGATTTGGCATCTCTTTGTGCTAGCAGGCAGTATTCTTCATTTCTTCATGGTACTGCTGTACCTGACACCGCTTCGCTAGAACGATAGATAGCGTAAAACGAATCGGCTCCATCTGTGGAGACCCATTCGTTTTTTGTTCTATATTAAGAACAAAGCAGGCTGGATTCTACTGTAGAGGAATGGCTAAGATTAACCGTATAGGCACGAAAAATGAGTGTGAAATGAACGTTTTTATTGTGACAAGTATTTTTGCTTGACAACCTGATTTGTTTTAGGTATTATTAGGAACGTTGCAAGAGTGTAAAGTGTTTTTCCTTGACGAAGGGAGTGCCCCGTTATGAGTCAAGAAAACCGGCTTGAGAAGACAAACCGGATTAACTTGCTGTTTGCTTTCTATGAACGGTTGCTTACCGAGAAACAGCAGACATTTCTAAAGTATTACTTTCATGATGATTTCTCGCTGGGCGAGATTGCAGCCGAGTTCGAGATCAGCCGCCAGGCGGTATACGAGCATATCAAGCGTGCCGAACAAGTGTTGGAAAATTACGAAAGCAAGCTTGGCTTGCTGGAGAAGCACGAACGGCGCAACCGTAATCTTGAAGATTTGCAAAATGCATTGGAGCGCGCAGGCGTTTCCATTAATAACAACCAACAAATAAACGATATTATTCAACAGCTCAGAGAGTAGTTTGTAAGAGTTGAACGAAACGTATCGGTCCTGAAAACAGTATTACAGCTTAAGGAGGTGGGATCATGGCATTTGAAGGATTAACGACCCGATTGCAGAATGTGTTCAGCAAGCTGCGCGGCAAAGGCAAGGTGTCTGATGAAGATGTTGCTGAAGCTATGCGCGAGGTACGTCTGGCATTGCTCGAAGCGGATGTAAACTTCAAAGTGGTCAAGGAATTCATCGCCAAGGTGAAAGAGAAGGCTGTCGGCAAAGAAGTGATGGAGAGCTTCACGCCCGGAATGGTCATTATCGACATCGTAAACAAGGAACTGACGGATTTGATGGGTGGAAGCCAGTCGAAACTGGCCAAAGCCAACAAACCGCCTACGGTACTGATGATGGTTGGTTTGCAGGGTGCAGGTAAAACGACTACATCCGGTAAACTGGCTAAGATGCTGCAAAAGCAAAATAGCAGACCGTTACTTGTTGCAGGAGATATTTATCGTCCAGCAGCGATCAAACAGTTACAAGTTCTCGGCGAGCAGATCAAAGCGCCAGTATTTACACTGGGAGATCAGACAAGCCCTGTAGAGATCGCACGTCAGGGTCTGCAGCACGCCAAGGATAACGGTAATGACTACGTCATTATCGATACAGCTGGACGTCTGCATGTCGATGAAGAACTGATGGAAGAACTTCGTCAGATTCACAGCGTAGTGAACCCGGATGAAGTACTGCTTGTCGTAGATAGCATGACTGGTCAGGATGCAGTTAATGTGGCAGAACACTTTAACCAGCAACTTGATCTGACCGGGGTGGTTCTGACTAAGCTTGATGGAGATACTCGTGGTGGTGCTGCACTGTCTGTTAAAGCAGTCACTGGTTGTCCAATCAAATTTGCTTCCCTTGGAGAGAAACTGGACGCACTTGAGCCTTTCCATCCAGAACGTATGGCTTCACGTATTCTTGGTATGGGTGACATGCTCTCTCTGATTGAGAAGGCGCAGTCCAACATCGATACCGAAAAGGCCAAGGAAATGGAACGGAAGATGCGTAATGCAGAATTCACGTTCGAAGATTTCCTGGAGCAAATGGATCAAGTGAAAAAGCTGGGGCCAATCGATCAGATCATGGATATGATTCCTGGTATGGGCAAGATGAAACAAGCCAAGGACCTGAAGGTTGATGATAAACAGATGGGCCGGATCGAAGCGATCGTGTACTCTATGACGACCGAAGAGAAACGCAACCCGGATATGATCAACCATAGCCGCCGGAAGCGGATTGCTACAGGTAGTGGAACATCCCTGGCCGAAGTAAACCGTCTGATCAAGCAGTTTGATGAGATGCGTCGCATGATGAAACAGTTCTCAGATATGATGGGACCTAAAGGCGGCAAAAATAAAGCGATGAAGCAGCTTAAGGGTCTGGGTAAAGGAATGAAGTTTCCTTTCCGTTGATTTCAATGGCAGCTGAACGATATACAGATTTCATTGAAGGAGGTGAATTTTCAAATGGCAGTTCGTATTCGTCTGAAACGTATGGGTGCTCACAAAGCTCCTTTCTACCGCGTAGTGGTATCGGATTCCCGTTCCCCACGTGACGGTCGTTTTATCGAGGAGATCGGTTACTACAACCCGGTTGAACAACCGGCTGTTGTTAAGATCGATGAAGATAAAGCATTGCAATGGCTTCAAAACGGTGCACAAGCATCCGACACTGTCCGCAACTTGCTGAGCAAAGCGGGCGTGATGAAGAAGTTCCACGAGTCTAAATTGACTAAATAAGGTGCTGATTCGGAGGGTCATCTATGGAAGAATTAGTAAGCATAATTGCTAAGGCTTTGGTCGATCATCCGGAAGATGTGGCGGTTCGGACGGTTGAGAAAGACCGGCTTGTCGTTTATGAGTTAACCGTTCATCCTGACGATGTTGGGAAAGTGATTGGTAAACAAGGGCGAATCGCAAAGTCTCTTCGTACGGTCGTCACATCAGCAGCAGTTAAGATGGATAAACGGGTAACCGTTGATATCATATCTTAAAGATATACGAAAGGGGGTTAGGATGCATGTCCTAGCCCCTTTTCGTGCATGCTGAAACTTAAATCATAGGATTGAAATAGCTCGTCAAGTATGATTATCTGCGGAAGTAGTGGAGGGTACGGAATCGATTCTGAAGAACGATCCGTAACCAGAACGGCCGCAGGGAGATCATCACATATGACTACCAATATGAATGGACTGTAGGAGGAAAGTATGGCAGAGTTTATGAATGTAGGTAAAATCGTCAATACGCATGGAATTCGCGGCGAGGTGAGAATCATGCCTTTAACTGATTTCCCGGAAGTGCGTTTTGCGAAAAATGCAGAGTTGTTTTTCTTTACACCAGATAATCATCCAGTCATGGTTAACGTGGAATCTGCACGTTTGCATAAGAATATGTATATTCTTCGTCTGAAAGAGTATGGCAACATTAATGAAGTAGAGAAGTTTAAAGGCGGCATGGCCAAAGTGTTAAAAGAGAATCTGGCAGAGCTGGAGGAAGGTGAATACTACTTCCATCAAATCGTTGGGTGTTCTGTCATCACCGAAGAGGGTGAAACACTTGGAACCATCTCTGAGATTTTGACTCCTGGAGCGAATGATGTATGGGTTGTCAAAACGCCTGCAGGCAAAGAAATTCTGCTTCCGGTTATTGATGATGTTGTTCTTGATGTGGACGTTACAGAGAAGCAAGTCAAGGTTCACCTGATGGAAGGGCTGCTGTAACATGAAAGTGGATGTATTAACCCTATTCCCGGAAATGTTTGACGGCGTGTTCGGAACCAGCATTCTGGGCAAAGCCCAAACCAAAGGACTTGTATCTCTGGGAGCAACAAACTTTCGGAATTTTGCGACCAATAAACATAACACAGTTGACGATGCACCTTACGGTGGAGGTGGAGGTATGGTATTAAAGCCAGATCCCATCTTTGCTGCTGTCGAGGATGTATTAGAGCAGCGAGGGGAAGCTGCGGCAACGGTGAAACCGCCACGTATTATTCTAATGTGTCCGCAAGGTGAGACGTTCACACAGAAAAAAGCAGAAGAACTTGTGCAGGAAGATCATCTGATTTTTATTTGCGGACATTATGAAGGCTACGATGAGCGTATCCGTGAATTTCTCGTGACGGACGAATTGTCGATTGGTGATTACGTGCTGACGGGTGGCGAACTGCCTGCGATGGTGGCGATTGACAGTATTGTGCGCCTTATTCCGGGTGTACTGGGTAATGAGACAAGTGCTGTAACGGATTCATTCAGTACCGGATTGCTTGAATACCCGCACTACACACGTCCTCCGGAATTCAGAGGTATGAAGGTTCCAGATATGCTGTTATCCGGACATCATCTGAATATTGAGGCATGGCGCAGGGAGCAATCATTGCTTCGCACGCTGGAACGCAGACCGGATATGTTGGAGACGGCAGACCTGACGGACAAAGAACGGATTTGGCTAAAGAAGATTCGTTCCGATCGTGAAAAGAATGTAGAGTAATTTGATGTTATCTCGTTTGAGCTCGTAGAATAATCTCATTCGAAAGCTTGAAAGACCAGCCTTGTGATATATAGGTTGGTCTTTTTTTGAAGAATGTGAAAAAGCTGGATTTCCATTGGCAAGTACTATAAAATATAAGTGTGTATTTTGAAACTTAGTTTCATCAAATGAAACGAAAGGCGGCGTATATATGTCTTATCACTTTTATGGTCTTGACCATGTACAACTTGCTGCACCAGAAGAGTGTGAAACGGATGCACGTGATTTTTTTAATAAAGTGTTAGGTTGGAACGAAATTCTCAAACCTGAAATTTTGAGAAAACGTGGTGGTGTTTGGTTTCAATGTGGCATGCATCAAGTACATATTGGAGTGCAAAAAGATTTTGTTCCTGCTATAAAAGCACATCCGGCATTTCACGTACAGAATTTAGATGCGTTGCGTGACGATCTGAATCGTAACCATATTCAAGTCATTAATGATGAAGCGCGGACTGACGAAGGTGTAAAAAGGTTCTATATAAATGATCCCTTTGGAAATCGACTTGAATTTCTAGAATGGATTAAACCATAGGCCAACAAGTTTACTCCTAATATTGAACATTTTTGCCGCTTTGAACATTTTTGCATGTTCCGAAATAGGGTTGTATAAACTGAAAAATTTCTTTATGGTGATCTCAGCTAGAAGCGTATGAAGACGACATGCTGAGGAGGAAGAATATGAATCATCAGCCTTATGAAGTTGGTAGAGTGAATATTAGCGAAGCTGGAGAGCGTTGCAAGATGCTTCTGGGAGATCTGAATGGAGATGGCAGGCTTGAGATGCTGTTGGTGCAGGCGGATGGTGGCATAGATGACCGTTACATTCCGCATCAGGTATGCTGCTTGTCGGCATATGATCTGGATGGAACATTAATATGGCAGGTCGGAACACCGGACCCGGATGCAGGCGGTCTAGGATCAGACTATCCCGCTCAGATTGTAGATTGGGATGGGGACGGAAATAATGAAGTGCTGTGTGTAATGAACAAACAATTGCTTATTCTGGACGGAAGAACCGGAGAGATAAAGAAACGTCATGAATTGCCTGGAGAGCAAGCACATGACTGTATTATTCTTGCAAACCTGACTGGTGACCAACAGACAATGGACATCCTGCTGAAGGATCGGTATAAGACGTTATGGGCTTTAGACCACGATTTCAATTTGTTGTGGAAGCATGAAGGCAATATAGGTCATTTTCCGTGGGTATACGATCTCGATGGAGATGGCAAAGATGAAGTGATGGCGGGGTATGACATGCTGGATCATGATGGAACATTATTATGGTCCTGTCAGAATCTTGATGATCACGCAGACTGTATATGGTTTGGTGATGTGGACGAGGATGGGGAGGTTGAAATTGTTATCGGTGGTAGTGTCACGGTGATGATGGATCGGCACGGTAATGAAAAATGGCGTTATGAGGATTCGATTGAATCACAGCATATTGCACTGGGAAAATTTTATAGTGAAAGACAAGGATTACAGATTGCTGGCCTAGATCGGATTATTCGTGGAGATGAGAATGGCAAGGATGGAATGTTTATGCTGGGTAGCGACGGAAAAGAACTCTGGAAAGAAGATCGTAAAACTCGTGGGTGGTTAACCATTATTGAGCCTGTACGCAACTGGGATGACAGCGGGCTTGACTATATTCTGGCTTATCGCCGAGGTGGGGATGTCCTACCATCTTTGATTACTGGTAATATGCAAACGGTTACAGCGTTCGGAAAAGAGGGCTACGCCGTACATGCAGACTTGTGTCAGAGCGGAAGGGAACAGGTCATCATCTATGATGCACATGAGGCGGTGATCTATTCCAGCTCAGTGATGGAGGTAACCACTCCAACCTCTTTGGGCATAAAAAGAGCCCAGCTTCAGCCAAAAAGGCTGTATAGCTCGACTCTTTATCCAGGCGGGGAAGTTCCAATCTAGCTTAATGACTGATCTCTACGACAGGAAGGATTTCCTGTTGTTGGTCTGATTCAGGATGGAGCAATGTAGCCAAATCGGTTCCTGTCGTAACCGTTAATCGTGGGAGCTTCATAGGATTATCCCCAGGTCGAACAAATCCTGAACGTACGGAAAAGGCCATGCGATACCCATTTTGCTGCAGCTGATAGATCATCTGCGTGCTGGTATAACCGAAAGGGTAGGCAAGATACGGCGTATCAATACCAGTTTCTTTCATCAGCTTGACGTCATCATTGAGCAGGCTTGTATCGAGTCCGACGGGCACGTTGTCACCGCAACGCATATATCCCTTGTGATGCAGATTATAGGTATGGCTGTTGAACTCAAAGACGTCTTTAGCGGCCTGCATCTCCTGTTTGGAGATAAACGTATTTTTGGCAGGATCAAAAGCTGAAGGCTGATCCTGAATTTTGCTGCCGATCACAAACAGGGAAGCATGGAAATTATATTTTTTGAGCACAGGGTAGGCTAAAGTATAATTGTTCTGATACCCATCATCAAAGGTGATGACAATCGATTTTTTGGGTAGGGAGATCTGTCCATTCACATATTGTTCAAGTTGCTCCAATGTAATTGTGTTTAAGCCTTCTTCATGCAAATATTTCATGTTTTCTTCGAAGTCTTCCAGATTAATGATCGATTTGTTGTTTGTTTCATGATTGTTGATTTTGGGCTGTATGTAATGATACATCAGTACAGGTACTTCAGTAGCCGAATCTTGTGCGATGTGAAAGGTAGCCAGATCAAGTGCAGGTTTGCTTGAATAATCGGAGTGAGACATTAGAAATGCCTTACGTTTGACCATATCCCAGGACGTGCATGCTTTGTGAGACATTGCATTGGTAGGATGAGTTACCGCATACGCATACATTGTAATGGTACAAGTGAGTAATGCGAGTGCAGCAAGAGCAATTTTTTTGAAGTATTTCATAATTCGTTTGGTTCTCCTTTTGCCATTTCATTTCTTCGTGTAATTACATTTTAGATGCATCACCATGTAATCCAACAAGCTATATCATAGACGATCTTACTTGACAGAAAGTTACAGTATTTTTTCCGTCTAATACTTGACTATTCAAGAATACTAATTATGAGAATCCAAAGAGCTGAAGCTTTGATGTGTATAAAGGAATTGTGCACAAAGGGCATGGACAGATGTATTTTAATGTAATTTACAATATGACTATGATAGTTTTCAGTGCCGTGCTTAAGATTGTTTTAGCGGATAACGCCTTATTGGAGTATAGGGAATTAAAGGGGATTGAAGAACTAAGTAGTTCCATCAGCAATTTGTTTATTTTTCCTTGTGTTTTGTTATGGTGCGTGATACAATAAGTCTGTTATGTGGAATACGGCGGTCCTCTATGGATAATGAAGGAGACAAGGTGTTCTCTGGAAGAAGTATGAACGCCTGTACGGAAGGAGGGAGTCATAGATGAATATCGTTCAAGCGATTACACAAGAACAACTTCGTAAAGATATTCCGAGTTTTCGTCCTGGTGACACTTTGAAAGTGCACGTTAAGGTAATCGAGGGAACTCGTGAGCGTATCCAATTGTTCGAAGGTGTTGTGATTAAACGCCGTGGTGGTGGAATCAGTGAGACTTTTACAGTTCGTAAAATTTCTTACGGTGTAGGTGTGGAAAGAGCTTTCCCGCTTCATTCCCCTAAAATCGATAGAATCGAAGTGGCTCGCCGTGGTAAAGTGCGTCGTGCGAAGCTTTATTATCTTCGTGAACTACGCGGTAAAGCAGCGAGAATTAAAGAAATTCGTTAATATAACGGATACCGGGGAGGGCTTGGAGACAAGCCCTTTTCGTTTTTGTCCGGGAAAAGTTGAACCGGAGGTGCACTTCCGAGTAAAATGGTATGGCGGCACACGCGCGAATAGTCCGGGAGGCTTGTGGAATCAGTTATTGAAGGACATTTGAATTGTGGATTAAATGTACTGGTAATGCTTGCGTGTAAGATTACATAACTGATGATGTGTAAAAACTGCTATAACATGTACTGTGAAGAGAGGAAGATCATTAATGGAACAGGAAGTTCAACAGGACCAGGGCAATACTGCCGAAGAGAAAGGCAGTCGATCCAAAAAAGCCAAAAATGAAATTTTCGAATGGCTCAAAGCCATCGTGATCGCACTAGTACTTGTCATTTTGATTCGGTGGTTGCTGTTCAAACCGTTTGTTGTGGACGGGCCTTCCATGCAGCCGAATTTTCATACAGGTGAACGTGTGATCGTCAATGAAATTTTATATGATATTAGGGAACCACAGCGCGGAGAAGTAATTGTATTCCACGTTCCAACCGAAGGCCGTGATTTCATTAAACGTGTCATTGCTGTCGCTGGTGATACCGTTGAGGTTCAGGACGATACAGTTCTCGTCAATGGTAAAAAAGTCGATGAGACTTACATTCAGGGAGCAATTGATGCTGCTGAAGCGAACGGTGGAACCTATAACGTGAAGGACTTCCCTAATGAACAATTCCCGGATGGGAAAGTACCAGAAGGTCATGTTTTTGTAATGGGGGATAACCGTCCGAACAGTACAGATAGCCGTATGATCGGTTATGTATCACTGACGGATATTGTAGGTCGTGCAGATGTGATTTTCTGGCCGATCGGCGATATCAAATGGATTAACCATTAATATGAATGCAGGATATATAAGAAAAATATAAAGTGTACACCAAAACGTAGAGGGCAGAACTAATTTGGGGATAATAGAGATCTAAAGATTGTTTTGCCAACGAAATGATGCGGTGTGTATGTTATAGATAAAGCTTATATATCAACAAATAATGAGGTGAAGACAAGGTGACGATTCAATGGTTTCCAGGTCATATGACCCGAGCCAGACGCCAGATTCAGGATAAGTTAAAGCTGATTGACGTGGTCATCGAACTGCTGGATGCCCGTCTGCCTGTCTCCAGCCGCAACCCGATGATTGACGAGATTTTACAGGGAAAACCCCGGATGATTTTGTTGAATAAGTCCGACTTGGCGGATGCGAAAGTGACGCAAGAATGGATTGAATATTTCAAAAAAGAGGGAATCACTGCTTTCCCTGTAGATGCTTCAACAGGTACCAACGTGAAAGACATCCCAACACAAGCGAAGCTTCTCCTAAAAGAAAAAATTGACCGTCAAATAGCTAAAGGGATTAACCCTCGAGCGGTTCGTGGACTGATTGTTGGTATTCCAAACGTGGGTAAATCCACGCTAATTAACCGACTGGCTGGACGGAACATTGCGGCAACGGGAGATCGTCCTGGTGTGACGAAGGGACAACAGTGGATCAAAGTGGGTAAAGAAATGGAACTGCTGGATACCCCGGGTATTCTTTGGCCGAAATTCGAAGATCAAAACGTGGGTTATCGTCTTGCGGTAACAGGTGCAATTAAGGAAGAGATTCTGAATGCAGAAGACATCGCCTTTTTTGGCATCAGTTATCTAATGCGTTATTACTGGGATTCTCTTGAAGAACGATACGGACTTCAGGAGTTCTCCAAGGATGCGGATGATTCTGACAGCGTTGTTGCGATCATGGAACAGGTTGGGCGTATACGTGGTTGTGTGGTAAGTGGTGGGCGTATCGATTTGGAAAAGGCATCGCGAGCATTTCTGCGTGAACTGCGTGCGGGCAAAATGGGACGTTTCTCTATGGAAGCTCCTTATTAAATAAGAGACAACTGCCGAAAGAAGCGGCCGTTACCGGATTACCGGGAGCGGTCGCTTTTTGTCATACTGGAATTTAAATTAGAGGAACCTTGATTGATCTGGAAGGTGATTCTAGAAAATTGCACTTTATGGGATTGTATTGTACGTATATCTGGGTCTCTTAAATCATGCTATGATGAGTGATGAAGATTTAGCCTGCTCAATGCTGAATATCTTCAATTTAAGCCAACAGATACCGATAAAATAATAACTCATCATCGTATTATCATATATGCTTTACAGAAGCTTATTTCTTATTTAATAGGATCTGATAGAACAAAAATCGGGAATCTACGTCTATATAATAAAATGATATAAAAGTGATGTGTTGAAGTAAGAGTGGGCAGAGGAGATGACACCGTAATGAATGAAATGAATGAGTTAACTGAATTGACGCAAATGGATGCCCTGGTTGAACCGAAAAAGAAGAAAAAAGAATTGGTGGAGTCCAAAGATCTGCTGATCTATGAGCGTGAATATTGGGAAAGCGGATTTGAACGTATTGCCGGAATTGATGAAGTGGGACGCGGTTGTTTATTTGGAGATGTAGTAGCGGCAGCCGTTATTTTACCTCGTGATCTGATTCTGGAAGGGGTTAATGATTCCAAGAAATTAACGGAGAAAAAGCGCGACGCATTATATGACATCATAATGGAAAAGGCGTTGTCAGTGGGAATTGGTTATGCGGATGCGGAAACGATTGATCAACTGAATATTAAGCAGGCTGCAAGGCTTGCCATGAAACGTGCGGTAGCGGCGCTTGAGGGCGTGCCGGACTACCTGTTGGTGGATGCCGAAAAGGTAGATGTGAATGTACCCCAGTTGTCTATTATTAAAGGTGATGCGAATAGTCAATCCATTGCGGCAGCATCCATTATTGCGAAGGTTACCCGGGATAGGCTTTGCAAGGAGGATTGGGATACGTTATATCCGGAATATGGTTTATCGATACATAAGGGATATGCAACGAAATTTCATCGTGAACAAATTATGGCTCTTGGTGCTACACCCATGCATCGTCGCAGTTTTCTCGGCAATCTGCTCGGAGAACAGCACACTTTATTCTAAATTAAACCATACACGGAGGGAGGGGGAAGGGTATGAATATCAGTTCCGTAATTCGTGGGTTGCTGGGGGATAGTAAACCGGGAAATGCCAAACCACTGGAGTTAAAGGAAGGTCAAGTTGTACGGGGTTCTGTGGTTAGTGTATCCGATGATGGAGCAGATGCGGTTCTTCAGATTCAGGGTGTACAGGTACGTGCAAAACTGGAAACCCCGCTTCGCCCAGGTGAAACAACACTGCTTCAGGTTCAGCCTCCAGGTGAAAATGGCGTAACGGTAATGAAACCACTGACGGGTACATTAGCAGAGCTGCCACAGGCATCTTTGAACAATTTGCTTCAGGAGGCAGGTTTACCGGATACCAAGGGGAATCGGGAACTGCTGTTAGCTATGCAGCGAAGCGGATTACCTTTAACCAAGGATAATGTAGCCATGGTTCAAAATATGATAACAGTCAAACCTGCACAGGTGCCTGTTGAAGAATGGGTGCAGGCAACTGGTATTGCTTTTCAACGTGGTCTTCCGGTTACGGCGGAAACGGTAAAGGGCTTGCATCAAGCTGTATTTGGTCCACCACTACATCAGTTGTTGAAGGGCTTGGCTGAACAGCTGGAGTCCATGTTGACCCAAACCGCGGGTAAACCGCTGCCGACTGGTGAACAGGCAGCTACGGTGAAGAATAACATTATGGCTGGAGTGCCTGTATCGTTAAACGGAGAGCAGGAGGGTGAAACGGTAGCTGCGTCAGGTGGTAACCGTCAGGTAGGGGGCACAACTGGTTTATCTGGGCAACCTGTGCCTGGGTCAGCTGCTGGTGGTGCTCCGATGGCTGATGGACCGGAGGATGCTGTTGCTGGTGGTGCGGTTAAAGGCAATTTGCAGACTGGAGCAGGGAATGCCGAGAGTGCTGGGATAAAAGCAGGGGCTAGCCATGTTGAAACTGCTGGCAAGGTGGGTACAGGTATTCCGGTAGGAACTGGAATACCTGGTGAGAGTCCGCGTGCAGCTGACGCGGGCGTTGCTGGGAGCCGCCTAGGCACGACGGGGGCGGCTGTAGATGTTGCAGCTGGCCGAGCGATTGCAGGCCAGCCTGAGGGGGGCGCGGCCGGACGAACCGACGGCCGCGGTGAAACGCCTGCTGCTGCGGGGCCTACTGCTTCAGCAGCAGGGCAGGCGGCGCCAGCAGCTCCATCGGCAGCGCAGCTGGCGCCCAAGCTGCTGGCGCTGCTGGACGCGCTGCGCAGCGCGTCCACAGCCGCACCGGCACAGCCGGGTGCGGCGACACAGGCCGCCCCTGCATCGCAGGGCGGCTCGGTGGCTGCGGCTGCCGGAGGCGTGCCGCAGCCTTTGCCAGCCGGCGCAGATGCGCTGCCGGCTGGCGGTAGTGCCGCAGCACCTGCGGGAGCTGCGGCTGCGCCCGTCACCCACGAGGGGGACCCGTGGGTGGGGCGCGTGTTGAAGCTGCTCGGTGCGGAGCACGAGCAGCAGGCGGTGCACGGCGCGGCTGCGCAGGCGCGCGTGGGGGATGTGGCGAGTCCGGGAACCACGGACACGCTGAAGGGCTTGCTGCTGCAGCTTGCCAGCAGCGATGGTGCACCGGCGGCGCTCAAGGATGCCGCCGGACAGGCTGTGCAATTTCTGACAGGTCAGCAGTTATTGCTAACAACCGATCGCAGTGCTACCTTTGCCCAGATGCACTGGTTTATTCCCATTACCGGACCTGACGGAGAAGAGACGGCTTCCGTTCAGATTCAATCACGCCGTGGGCAACGCGGTGAATTGGATGCATCCAACTGCCGTCTGTGGTTTGATCTGGACATGAAAAGTCTTGGTCCAACGCTGGTGGATGTGCATGTTGTTAATAATATCGTCAGTCTGCGTGTACTTAATGACGGCGAAGGAATGGGACCGCTCCTGGAAAGTGGGCGCGAAGAGATCCATAAGGCGCTGGATAAGCTGGGTTATCAGTTGCTGACTTTCAAGGCGGAACCCTGGCCTCTTGGTCAGGAACCGGGTGCCGAACGGCAAATGACTGCCTCGGACTACAGTCCTGAACGATACAAAGGGGTGGACATGCGGGTATGAAAGAGGATTCGCAACCGGACCTGATTTCCAAAAAGGCCGTTGCTTTAAAATATGTACCGGGTGAGAGCGAAGCACCAGTAGTCGTAGCCAAAGGCCGTGGTAAAGTGGCGGAAGCCATTCTGGATAAAGCCAAGGAAAATGGTGTGCCTGTTCAGGAGGATGCTGCACTTGTCGAAGTGCTTTCCAAGCTGGATTTGGATGAACAGATCCCGTCGGAACTGTATCAGCTGGTGGCGGAAGTGTTGACCTACATTTATCGTGCTGACCGTCTAGCTTCTGGACGAGAGGAAGAGGAATCATGGTAGAGCACAGATCAGAACAGGGTCCAGCTTCAAAACTGACACGTCAGCAAAAAGGACGATTGGGTGAAGAAGCTGCTTGTGACTGGCTTCGGGAGAATAATTATCGGATACTCCGTCAAAATTGGCGTTGCCGTAGCGGAGAGATTGATATCGTTGCTTCCCATGAAGGCATGATTATTTTTATTGAAGTCCGCAGTAGAAGTGGAACTGGACTGTATGGAACGCCCCAGGAGTCGGTGGATATCCGTAAAATGCAGCAGGTACGTGCAACCGCATCTGTATATTTGCAAATGACGGGAGAGACAAATCATCAAATCCGTTTTGATGTAATCGCAGTCATGTTGGATAAAGCAGGCGATACCGTCTCGGTTGATCATATTATTAATGCATTTTGAGTTAGTACGTTATAAGCGATTCTTCTGATGTGATAACCCGCAAGAAAGACACTTGAAAAAGTGACTTTCTTGCGGGTTATTTTTATTTTAAGCAGGATCATACCTTTATTGATTATAGCCTATTTATAATGAAGAAAGGCGACGTTGACTCTAAGAATCCCTCCGCGTGGTAAGAGTCGAAGTCGCCTTTTTGCATCCGAAATAACCAGAACAAAATAATGTTAGCCGCATTCCTTTGAATCAAACGAACCGATCAGTGTATAATCAAGAGGGTAATCGAGTTTTACTGCACCGTTTGATTTTTCATAAATGAGTCGATTCATATCGCAGGCTTGAACTGCGGTCACGCATAATTTTTTATAATCTGGGAGGCATGGTCATGAGTAAATCTACCCAAACGGGTAACGCCGTAAGAGAAGCCATTCAAAATCGTCGTACAGTCAAAAAGTTTAAAAAAGAAGCTGTTCCCACACAGCAGATTATTGATTTGTTGGACACAGCCGTATGGGCACCCAATCATAAATTGCGTGAGCCGTGGCGGTTTTTATTGTTTAGCGGAAATGGACTGAACAAGTTGGCAGACGCTATTGATGCAGAGATGGGAGAGGATAACAAGTTCTCTGCCAATATCAAGCAGGTCCCTGCCGTCATGCTTGTTGTTATGGAAGAAGATCCGCGCCAGAATATCTGGGATGAAGATTTTGCAGCAGTAAGCGCATTGGTGCAAAACTTCCTACTCGCGGCATGGAGTGAAGACATTGGTACGTTCTGGGTAACCAAGCCTTTCCTGTATGGACCCAAATTCCGTAAGACACTTGGCATTCAGGCTGGGGAAAAAATTATAGGCATGGTTTACATGGGGTATCCAGAGGTTATTCCTTCTGCCAAAGAACGTACACCAGCCAAAGACAAGCTGACTATATTTGAATAATTGATATCTTGTTAGCTATTCATTCGAACGTGATGCTCTATGCAAAGCCCCTGCACGTATGCCTCTTATCTTATAAAGAGGATATATATGCAGGGGTATTTGATTTGTAAAACTATTTAACCATGAATTTGAAATCTACAGATATCTCGTTTGACCTACCATGATGCTGAAGGGTGAGGCACGTATTTCCTCTTATAGCCTTTATTGCCTTGATGACCCTCGCTCAAAATAAATTTAAATCCAGTTGACGATACTGAATCGCCTCAGCCACATGAGCTGTCAAAATGACGCCATCATGATCCAAGTCTGCGATCGTCTGGGCCATCTTAATAATTCGATCATGTGCACGCATGCTCAGGTTTAGTGCTTGCAGTGTCTGCTGTAGCAGTTGGTCTGCTTCTTCAGGCAGGCGGATTGTTCGACGCAGAAGGGTTCCTGAGAGCTGGCTATTCCAGCGAACTGAACTATTAGCATATCTTGCGGCCTGAATATGATGAGCATGAATGACTTTGGCCTGCATTTCCGCAGATGAAGGAGAAGCGCCAGCCTTGCGCCACTCGCTCGGGGGAGGAACTTCGACCTGAAGGTCGATGCGATCTAGTAGCGGTCCCGAGATTTTGGCACGGTAGGCGGCAACACGGGCAGGACTGCATATACAGCGTTGATCCTCCGATTGGGCAGAGAGATATCCGCAAGGACAGGGATTCATAGAACAGGCGAGCATAAATTGTGCTGGAAATGTGAACGCGGCTCTTGCACGGCTAATGGTGACTTTGCGATCCTCCAATGGTTGTCTCAACACTTCTAGGACTTGCCGCTGAAACTCTGGCAGCTCATCCAGAAACAATATCCCCCGGTGAGCAAGACTTACTTCACCAGGTTTGGGGATGCCGCCGCCTCCAATGAGACCTGATGTGGATATCGTATGGTGTGGAGAACGAAAGGGTCTGTCTGCGATGAGACCATTTGAGGTATCTTTAAGCTTGCCTGCGGCACTTAATACTTTGGTTACTTCCAGCGCTTCGTCTTCGGACAATGGAGGAAGGATCGTAGGCAGCCGTTTTATTAACATGGTTTTCCCCGTGCCTGGAGGTCCGACCAGCAAAATATTGTGCATGCCTGCTGCGGCAATCATGAGTGCCCGCTTCACATGATGCTGTCCCAGAACATCACTATAATCATCATCCAGCAATGAAGAGTGCAATGGGCGCTCATGGTGCTCCATACCACCGACATTGGGATGTAGAGCAGAAAGATGGGCGTAATCTTTTAAAACAACAGGCCCCGTATTCTGCATCATTCCTTCCTTGTGCTTTGAATTCGTTTCCTGTTCAGGAACGATATCTTGCAAATGACGAATACCATATACCTGAATACCCCGAATCAACGAAGCCTCTTCCAGATTGTCGGCGGGCAGAAGAATGGAGGTAAAGCCTTGCCGTTTTGCCAAATCTACCATAGACAAAATACCAGGCACGGACCGCACTGACCCGTCCAATGCAAGCTCACCTACCACCAATGTCCGTTCCTCTACTGGAAGAACCAGCTGACCACTTGTTGTAAGTAAACCAATAGCGATGGCAAGATCGAAAGAAGATCCTTCCTTGCGCAGATCAGCAGGGGCCAGATTTATCGTAATCCGCTGCAACGGATATTGGTAGCCACAGTTTTTTATAGCTGCACGGACACGTTCAACCGCTTCACGAATAGCTGAATCCGGTAATCCAATAATAGACGTCTGGGGTAAACCATTCGATAGATCTGTTTCCACTTCAATTAAAACTCCGTCAATTCCATATAAACAAGCACTATGCAGTTTTCCGTACATAATAAAAGAAACACCTCACTTCGTCCTTGGCGCATAATACAGGCCAGTCTCCGAATTAAGGTGCTTCCTCAGCTTCTAACAAGCATTTTATATAAAAGAAATCAGGGCGTCAACCCGTCATTGTCATAGTTGCTGTATATCTATCCCTGACTCCTGAATTGTTTACAGTTTCCGCATGTAGTTTCTCGCAGAAGTATAGAATGTTCAGTTCTGAATCAATGTCGCGCTGTTGTGAAAAAGGATGTAGATGCTGGTTGAGCTGTTTTAACATATCAAGAGTTTTTTTTAACTTGTCATATGATTTCGATCGTATAAGCTCCAAATTATATTTTATACAATTAAATTTATCACTATTAAATAGAAAAGTAAAATCATTTGTGCTCAATTATTCTGTTTTTTTACTAATTTATGATAAGATAGATGAAGGGCTCCTAATAATTCGCAAATTCTAGCGATATAACAGTTGTAAGCCTCTATTATTAATGAATATAGAATGCACAATAGGTAGGTGGGACAAGATCTATGCAGAATGATAGTTTGAAGCTGGATAACCAATTATGCTTTGCCATATATGCTTGTTCACGTGAAATTACGAAGATGTACCAACCCTATCTTGAGGTGCTTGGGGTAACCTATTCTCAATATTTGGTCTTGATGGTATTGTGGGAACGTGAAGAATGTACGGTTAAGGAAATCGGAGAGGCACTTTACCTCGATTCAGGCACTTTGACGCCTCTTCTGAAACGTTTGCAGTCAGCAGGACTTATTCATCGCGAACGTTCAGCTCAGGACGAACGGAAAGTATTGATTACACTTACAGACGCTGGGCGGGAACTTCGCCATAAAGCCTTGTCTATACCTGAAGCGATCCAGGAAGATGCATGTCTGAACAGTACTGAGTTCGAATCTTTACTGGGACAGTTCAAGGGACTGCTGGATAAAGTACATCAAACCAACACCAAAGAAGCCAAAAAATAAAATGCAACATCGTATTACTATTAAGAAACCTTGGCTTATTAGCCGAGGTTTTTTCCATTAATATCCAAGCATTCACAATATGGGATCATACCCATATCAAAATACTGTCTATTAACCATTACTTTTTTAAGGAAAGCGTTTTAAAAACATGTTACAATGAATTGGGTTTAAGTGAAAATAGTCAACATTTGTCTTTTGTTAGTCTACCAACCCGCCTTGTTGCAGTCATGTTGATAGGAGGATTCGAGAATGAATATCCATGAATATCAAGGAAAAGAAGTACTGAAACAGTATGGAGTCACCGTTCCAAACGGAAAGGTTGCTTATACAGTCGATGAAGCGGTTGCGGCCGCAGAGGCACTGGGCAGTCCGGTGACTGTAGTCAAAGCGCAAATTCATGCAGGTGGCCGGGGGAAAGCCGGCGGCGTGAAAGTAGCGAAAAGTATCGACGAAGTTCGTGCTTACGCATCCGAAATTTTGGGAAAAGTATTGGTAACACACCAGACTGGACCTGAAGGTAAAGAAGTGAAGCGTCTTCTGATAGAAGAAGGATGCGATATCCGCAAAGAGTATTATGTGGGTGTTGTTGTGGACCGTGCCACAGGCCGTGTCGTAATGATGGCTTCCGAAGAAGGCGGTACAGAGATCGAAGAAGTAGCTGAAGCTACACCTGAGAAAATTTTCAAAGAAATTATTGACCCTGCAATTGGATTGCAAGTGTTCCAGGCACGTAAACTGGCTTACAGCATTCGTATTCCGAATGAGTTGGTGAACAAAGCGGTTAAGTTTATGCTTGCGTTGTACAAAGCATTTGTCGAAAAAGATTGCTCCATTGCCGAGATCAATCCACTCGTTGTTACCGGAGATGGAAACGTTATCGCGCTGGATGCAAAATTGAATTTTGATTCCAACGCCTTGTTCCGTCACAAAGATATTCTGGAACTGCGTGATCTGGATGAAGAAGACGAAAAAGAAATCGAAGCTTCCAAATACGACCTGAGCTACATAGCGCTTGATGGCAACATCGGCTGTATGGTCAATGGTGCGGGGCTTGCGATGGCTACGATGGATATCATCAAATACTATGGCGGCGACCCGGCCAACTTCCTCGATGTTGGGGGCGGTGCTACAACAGAGAAAGTGACCGAAGCTTTCAAAATCATTTTGTCTGACGCCAAAGTGGCGGGTATCTTCGTTAACATTTTTGGCGGTATTATGCGTTGTGATGTCATTGCCAATGGTGTTGTTGAAGCTGCGAAGCAGCTAGGCCTGACTAAACCGCTGGTTGTTCGTCTTGAAGGAACTAACGTGGAACTTGGTAAACGCATTTTGGGTGAATCCGGCCTGAATATCGTTCCTGCTGATTCCATGGCTGATGGTGCACAGAAAATTGTTGCCCTCGTAAAATAAGTTCATTCCTGGGCAAATTGCTGCCTTAGTTCCGGAGCTGTCCGGCACTTGAAAAATAACCGTAAGGATGTGAAGCAACGTGAGTATTTTGATTGATAAAAATACAAAAGTCATTACGCAAGGCATTACGGGTTCAACGGGAATGTTCCACACGAAGGGCGCATTGGACTACGGAACCCAGATGGTAGGCGGCGTTACACCGGGTAAAGGCGGAACCAATGTTGATATTACGCTGGAAGATGGCAAAGTAGTTAGTCTACCGGTGTTTAATACAGTACAGGAAGCGAAGGAAGCTACTGGCGCAACAGCGAGCGTCATCTACGTTCCTCCGGCATTTGCAGCGGATTCCATCATGGAAGCCGTTGACGCAGAGCTGGATCTCGTGATCTGTATTACAGAAGGTATCCCGGTACTTGATATGGTCAAGGTTGACCGTTTCATGGAAGGCAAAGATACCGTTCTGATCGGACCAAACTGTCCGGGCGTTATTACACCAGGTGAATGCAAAATTGGCATCATGCCGGGTTATATTCATATGCCTGGTCACGTTGGCGTGGTCTCCCGTAGTGGAACACTCACGTATGAAGCCGTTCATCAACTGTCTGCGCGTGGAATTGGACAATCTTCTGCTGTGGGAATCGGGGGCGACCCGGTTAAAGGTTCTGAGTTCATTGATATCCTGAAACGGTTCAATGAAGACCCACAGACACATGCTGTTATCATGATTGGTGAAATCGGTGGTACGGCTGAAGAAGATGCTGCAGAGTGGGTACGCGAAAACATGACCAAACCGGTGGTCGGATTTATCGGTGGTGTGACGGCGCCTCCAGGCAAACGCATGGGTCATGCCGGTGCTATTATCTCTGGTGGTAAAGGTACAGCCAAAGAAAAAATTGCGAAACTGGAATCTTGCGGAATCAAAGTTGCTCCGACGCCAGCTGAAATGGGCTCGACTCTTGTGAGCGTACTTGAAGAACGTGGAATTCTGAATTTGTGCACGACACATTAATTCTTTTCCGTTATAATAGAAGAAACGGTGCAGGAAATTTATTTTTCTGGTGAGCCGACTATTGAAATGCGGAAAAGGTAAGCAACCTTTTGTCCTGAACAGGGCGAAGGGTTGCTTTTTTGCGTTTTTTTTACGGGATGTAAAAGGGAGCTGTTGTCTGCCTGTAGGAGTAAACGCTTGCAATCCGTTGTCACTTATCACACAATATGAGGGAAGATTTTCTTCCCGTTATGGGAGGTTTCTAATTATGGAAGAGAGATGGATTTTGATTGGACTGCATGAAACGGATGGTATTGGTAAGAAAACGATCTCGAAACTGCTATCAGGACAACATCAACTGACGGATTTTCTGGACTATAAAGAAGGGGATTGGATTGCCGCGGGTTTACGCAAGGATCAGGCTGTGCGTCTAACCAAGCAATTCAATATCGACTGGATTGAGCAGAGACAAGAGAGTGTTTATAAACAGGGAATTGAAGTCGTTACCTATTTGGATCATAATTACCCCATATTAATGAAGGAAACCGTTCAGCCACCCTGGGTGATGTATGGTCGCGGAGATCTGAATCTGTTGCACGCTCAATCCATTGCGATGGTAGGAACACGTATGCCTACGGTATACGGACGTAAAATTGGTGAGAAGCTGGCAGAGCAACTATGCAAGGCAGGGCTGACCATTGTAAGCGGGCTTGCCAGAGGAATAGATAGTGTGTGCCACGATGCGACTCTTCGTGCAAACGGCAAGACTATTGCGGTATTTGGGACAGGAATTGATAACATCTATCCGCCGGAAAATACAAGTCTTGCCGAACGAATTGCCGAAACAGGGCTTCTCTTGTCAGAATATCCTCCGGGTACACGTGCGCGTCAGGGATTATTCCCGGAACGTAATCGGATCATTGCAGGATTAACCCTCGGTACGTTAGTCGTTGAAGCTGACATCCGAAGCGGATCACTCATTACAGCTGATGCTGCGCTCGAAGCGGGAAGAGACGTGTTTGCAGTCCCAGGTCCCATTACTTCTCCCAAAAGCCGAGGCTCGCATAATCTGATTCGTCAGGGGGCAAAATTGGTGACCTGCGCCACAGATTTATTGGAAGAGTTTCGATTGGACTTGCCAAATGCCGAACAACTTCCTTACAATAGAGGACGTTCGGCTGAAAGCAGTGAAACTTCTAATGAAGGAATTTTCCCAGTCGTAAAACTATCTTCAGATGAACAACGTGTTATTTATCTGCTAGAGCAGGAAGAGCAATCACTGGATCAACTTGTGGAACAGCTCAACTGGGATTTTGGACATTTGCATTCAGTTCTGTTATCTTTAATCATAAAAAAGCAGATTAGCCAATTACCTGGAACCAAATACGCGAGGGTATGACGATGCTGCGATCAAGGCAGCATGTGAAAATAGATTATTAGCGGAAGTTAGTCCTGCTGCTAATGAAGTATGAATCATAAAAACAAGCAGCAGTTTCATGACTGAGAGGAGGATGAACCTATGGCGGATGCACTCGTAATCGTGGAGTCGCCCTCAAAGGCGAAGACGATCGGCAAATATTTAGGCAGCAAGTTCATCGTAAAAGCTTCGATGGGACATGTACGCGATTTGCCAAAGAGTCAGATCGGCGTTGAGGTAGAGAATGATTTTAATCCGAAATATATTACGATCCGCGGCAAAGGTTCAATTTTGAAAGAACTGAAGGATGCACGAAAGAAAGTGAAAAAAGTGTATCTCGCAGCTGACCCGGATCGCGAAGGTGAGGCTATTGCTTGGCATTTGGCTCATGCACTTGAACTGGACGAAACTGCGGACTGCCGAGTAGTATTTAATGAAATTACGAAACAGGCTGTCAAAGATGCGTTCAAAACGCCGCGTAAGATCAATATGGATCTGGTTAATGCGCAGCAGGCTAGACGTATTCTCGATCGGCTTGTAGGATATAAAATTAGTCCGTTATTATGGAAGAAAGTCAAAAAAGGATTGTCCGCTGGCCGCGTTCAGTCCGTGGCCGTCAAAATCATTTTGGATCGTGAAAATGAAATTAATGATTTTGAACCGGAAGAGTACTGGAGCATTACTGCCAAACTGACAGCGGACGGAAATCCGTTTGAAGCCAAGTTCCATCAGTTGAACGGTACCAAAACCGAACTTGGCAGTGAGGCAGAAGTACAGGCCATTTTAAAACAGATCGAAGGCGCTTCTTTTACAGTCAAAGAAGTTAAAGAGAAGGAACGTAGCCGTAACCCTTCTGCTCCTTTTACAACAAGTTCCTTGCAGCAGGAAGCCGCACGTAAATTGAATTTCAGAGCTTCCAAGACGATGTCTGTCGCTCAACAGCTGTATGAAGGGGTAGACCTCGGAAAAGAAGGCACAGTAGGTCTCATTACGTATATGCGTACAGACTCTACTCGAATTGCAGCATCGGCTCAGGAAGAAGCCAAGGAATACATTATTGGCAAGTACGGTGAGCCATTTGCACCAGAGACACCTAGAAACTATTCCAAAAAAGCAGCCAATGCTCAAGACGCGCATGAAGCGATCCGTCCAACGTCGATTTTGCGTGATCCGGATTCCATTAAATCGTTTATGAGTCGTGATCAATTCCGGTTGTACAAACTGGTTTGGGAACGTTTTATAGCGAGCCAGATGTCATCTGCCGTTCTGGATACACTCTCCGTGGACATTGCTGCAGGAGATACGATTTTCCGTGCAGCGGGTTCAAAGGTTCGTTTTCAGGGATTCATGAAGGTATATGTAGAAGGTAATGATGACGGTACAACGGAAGAAGATCGTCTGCTGCCGCCGCTGAAAAATGGAGATGTGCTGGAGAATCGGGAGATCGAGCCGAAACAGCACTTTACACAGCCGCCACCACGTTATACGGAAGCAAGGTTAGTTAAAACGCTTGAAGAACTGGGTATAGGGCGTCCGAGTACATATGCGCCAACGCTGGAAACCATTCAGAAGCGCGGATATGTTGCAATTGAAGAGAAGAAATTCATGCCAACGGAACTGGGCGAACTGGTCATCGAACAGATGGAGGAGTTTTTCCCAGAGATCCTGAATGTGGAGTTCACCGCCAACATGGAAGGTGATCTTGACCATGTGGAGGAAGGGTCGGAGGATTGGGTCAAAGTACTCGCAGAATTCTACGAATCTTTTGAGAAACGGCTTGAGTTTGCAGAAGAAGAAATGAAAGAAATCGAGATTGAAGATGAAGTATCGGATGAAATATGTGAGAAGTGCGGCAAACCGCTTGTTTATAAGCTGGGTCGTTTCGGCAAGTTTCTCGCATGTTCCGGGTTTCCGGATTGCCGGAATACCAAACCGATCATCAAGGATATAGGTGTGACTTGTCCGAAGTGTAAGGAAGGGCATGTTGTTGAGCGCCGCAGTAAAAAGGGACGTATTTTCTATGGTTGCGACAAGTATCCTGAATGTGATTTTGTATCATGGGATAGACCGTCAGCGAAACCATGTCCAAGTTGCGGATCACTAATGATTGAGAAACGGAACAAACAGGGGACACGATTACAGTGTACTTCGTGTGATCATCAAGAGCCGGTAGAGGAACCGGAAGAAGAATGAGCGGATTAGCTTAATGGGGGTAAATGATTTTGACGAATGAACAACAAGTAACCGTTATTGGCGCCGGGTTGGCAGGAACAGAAGCAGCCTGGCAGATCGCAAGTCGCGGTGTGCGCGTAAAACTATACGAGATGAGACCGGTTGTGAAAACGCCGGCTCACCATACAGATAAATTTGCAGAACTGGTGTGCAGCAACTCGCTTCGTGCCAATGGGTTGACCAATGCAGTCGGTGTACTGAAGGAAGAAATGAGAATGCTTAATTCTCTGGTCTTGGGTGCAGCAGACCGTCATGCCGTTCCAGCAGGTGGAGCTCTTGCAGTTGACCGGGACGGATTCTCAGGTGAGATCACATCTACGCTTCATCAGCATCCACTCATCGAAGTTGTTAATGAAGAGCTGACTTCTTTGCCGGAAGACGGAATCGTTGTAGTTGCAACGGGACCCTTGACTTCACCAGCATTGTCCGAGCAAATCAAAGCCCTTATGGGTGAAGAATACTTCTACTTCTATGATGCGGCTGCGCCAATTATCGAAAAAGATTCTATTGATATGAATAAAGTCTATCTGGCTTCACGTTATGATAAAGGCGAAGCGGCGTACTTGAACTGTCCTATGACAGAAGAGGAATTCGATGTGTTCTATGAAGCGTTGATCACAGCGGAAGTTGCTCAACTGAAAGAGTTTGAGAAAGAAATTTACTTCGAAGGCTGTATGCCGATTGAAGTCATGATGAAACGTGGCAAACAAACGGCTTTGTTTGGTCCGATGAAACCTGTAGGACTTGTCAATCCGCATACTGGAGAACTGCCTCATGCTGTTGTTCAGCTTAGACAGGACAATGCAGCAGGAACGCTGTACAATCTGGTCGGATTCCAGACGCATCTGAAATGGGGAGAACAAAAGCGGGTCTTTTCTTTGATCCCAGGACTTGAAAATGCGGAATTCGTTCGTTATGGCGTTATGCACCGTAATACATTTATCAATTCTCCCAAACTGCTTCGTCCAACTTATCAGTTCAAAGAACGTCCGAACCTGTTCTTTGCAGGTCAAATGACGGGAGTAGAAGGTTATGTAGAATCTGCGGCATCCGGTTTAATCGCGGGTATGAATGCGGCTAAAGCAGCGCTTGGACAGGAACTGGTGGTATTACCGGTGGAGACCACGCTGGGCAGTATGGCACAGTATATTACAACAGCTGATTTCAAACATTTCCAGCCAATGAATGCAAACTTTGGATTGCTGCCGAAGCTGGAAACTAAAATACGCAACAAAAAGGAAAAGAATGAAGCACTTGCGCAGCGTGCACTGGATGGCATTGCCCGTTTTGCAGCAGCAGAAGGTCTAACCGTTCCAGAACGCGTGTAAATTAATCGTGGGAGGAGGCTGATATCATGGATATGTCATTTCATGCTACAACGATCTGTGCAGTTCGTCATAATGGCAAAGCAGCCATTGCCGGTGATGGTCAGGTGACCATGGGGCAAAGTGTTGTGATGAAAAATACAGCCAAAAAGGTAAGACGTTTATATCGTGGACAGGTTGTGGCAGGTTTTGCAGGTTCCGTAGCGGATGCTATTACCTTGTTTGAGAAATTCGAAGGCAAGCTGGAGGAGCACCATGGTAATCTGCAGCGGGCAGCGGTAGAACTTGCCAAGGATTGGCGTCAGGATCGGATTTTGCGCAAACTGGAGGCACTCCTTATTGTTATGGATAAAACGGGTATGCTGCTGATTTCTGGTGGGGGAGAAATTATCGAGCCGGATGATGATGTTATCGCTATTGGTTCGGGAGGAAACTTCGCCTTGTCTGCTGCGCGTGCGTTAAAACGTCATGCGGTGGATCTGGAAGCGAAAGACATTGCTCGTGAATCACTCCAGATTGCTTCAGAGTTATGTGTATATACCAACAATAATATTATTGTTGAAGAGTTGTAAGGAAAGCAATCTCCCGTGATGGGGCATGATGATTAAATCGGCTCCAGTTACTTCGTGGAGATTCTTTGTCCTTGTAGCTAATCTATAATGTTCTATCTCATAAACAAGGTTCGCATACTGGTAGGAGGGAAGCTATATGGATACTCAAGCGTTAACGCCAAGACAAATCGTTGCAGAGCTTGATAAGTACATTGTAGGTCAAAAACAGGCTAAAAAATCGGTAGCGGTTGCCCTTCGCAATCGTTATCGCCGTAGCCTTTTGCCCGAACATACCCAAGATGATATTGTACCTAAAAATATTTTGATGATTGGACCTACTGGCGTTGGTAAAACAGAGATTGCACGTCGACTGGCTAAGTTGGTAGGAGCCCCATTCGTAAAGGTGGAGGCTACTAAGTTCACGGAAGTGGGTTATGTTGGCCGTGACGTGGAATCTATGATTCGTGATTTGATTGAAACATCACTGCGGATGGTCAAGCTGGAACGTACTGAAAAGGTCAAGGACAAAGCGGAAGAGGCTGCCAATGAACGGATCGTACATATTTTGGCCCCTTCACAATCCAAATCTAAAAATCAGCGAAATCCGTTCGAAATGATTTTTGGTAATAATGGCAACAACACGCCAGAAACTGATGAGCAAGAACCGGATACGGGAGTAGCCGAGCGGCGACGTAAAATCAAATTCGATTTGTTATCTGGCAAGCTGGAAGATGACGTTATCGAAATTGATGTGGAAGATACCACGCCTAACATGATGGACATGTTCGCTGGTCAAGGAAATGATCAGATGGGGATGAACATGCAGGAGATGTTTGGCAGTTTATTACCTCGTCGTACCAAAAAACGTAAACTGGCGATTAAGGAAGCTCGCAAAGTGTTGATTCAGGAAGAAGCGGGCAAGTTGATCGATATGGATGATGTTACTCAGGAGTCCATTCGCCGGGCGGAACAAACAGGTATCATATTCATTGACGAAATTGATAAAGTGGCCAGTCAAGGACGCGGTAGCGGCCCAGACGTATCCCGTGAAGGAGTACAGCGTGATATTCTGCCAATCGTGGAAGGATCTACGGTAATGACCAAGTACGGCCCTGTCAAAACGGATTACATCCTGTTTATGGCAGCTGGCGCATTTCACGTAGCAAAGCCCTCAGATCTCATTCCAGAGCTCCAGGGGCGTTTCCCAATCCGTGTAGAACTGAACAGCCTGACACTTGATGAATTTGTATCGATTCTCACTGAACCTAAAAATGCGTTAACCAAGCAGTATGTGGATTTGCTGCGTACGGAGAATATTGAGATTGAGTTCTCGGATGATGCCATTCGTGAGATTGCCAAGCTGGCTGAGTCCGTGAATCAGAATACCGAAAATATCGGCGCACGACGTCTGCATACTATTCTGGAGAAACTACTTGAGGATCTGTCTTTTGAAGCACCAGAACTTACGCTGGAGCGTATGGTAATCACTCCGGAATATGTACGTGAGAAATTGAATGACATTGCACTTGATCGTGATTTAAGTCAATATATCTTGTAACATAGGTGTAATGCTCTGTTCAGAGCGATTGAAGTATAAATGACGGTATACAATGGATGATTAAAGATCAAACGACTACACGGAAATAGGATATTCGGTCCTGGTTCTGACTGTAGTAGACTTTATTCAATCCATCTGTATGCCGTTTATTTTTGTTTTACCTAATATAATGCCGTATTGTAACCGATAAAAGAGATGGAGTTGTATAAGACGAAAGATAGTCTAGGACTTGTGCCGCAGATATAATGCATTTAGACCCTAAAGATGTGTTTATAACTCATATGTGATACTTCTATAAATTCCAATAATAGGATTTTGTTTTTCCAAGTCTGGTTATCGGTTTAATCAGAAGCTCGAGAAAGATTTGCATAAATGCGCAAAAAAATGAATAAGGTGGTATTGGGGATGTGACAAATTATTTTTGTGGAATATAAATGAGCTTGCTCAGTTTAAATGTTAAAAAAGTGTTTTAGATATTAAGCTGAAACAAGTAATCCGAAATGGATATTTTGTCAATTAGCAATTTCATTGTATAGAGAAGATTCAATGAAACATTATAAGAAAGCCTATTATATCGGTAAATATTTCTAATGAGAAATCGTTTGAAGCTTTTCGATAGATTCCTTGTTTGTATTATTATGATGTGCTCAAACGAGTTGATGCATAGTATAAATTTTAAGAATGTTTAAGAGCTCAATTCGAGCACTTAAGCTTATTTTTGTTTTGGGCCCCAACATTTACGAAAAAATTCATAATTTGCAGAAAATACACAAAAAGCTCTGTCTTTCAGAAAAGATAGGGCTTTTTTCTTATTGTAATATATCCCAATCTCGAAGAAACTTATGTTATACGACAACATCAGAGTTAATTCTACTTAAGTCCTAGAAAACCGTGTGAAAGTGAATGTTTTTTGTCGAAAAAACATAAGCATCCTGAGGGGAAAGATTGAATCTATTTCCATAATTTCTAAAGAGAGGAGGGCGATTATGAATCTTTTGAATGATATTAGTTTTCAAAGGCTGCAAGGTGCACTCGATGCCTCCAACATTAGACAACGAACAATTGCTGACAACATTGCGAATGCGGACACCCCGTATTTCAAGCGTTCGGACGTTGCTTTTGAAGAAATGCTACAGGAACAAATGAATGGAGATATGCCTGTTCTTAAAGGAAAAGTAACGGATTCAAGGCATTTTGTCATAGGTCCTTCCTCTTCCATACCTACACCTGTAGTTAATATGGACCAGTCAACATCCATGAATAACAACCAGAACAACGTCGATGTAGACAAAGAAATGAGTCTTCTGGCGGAGAATCAGCTGCGTTACAACGCTTATATTCAGCAAGTGAATGAACAGATCAAAATGATGCGTGTTGGAGTCGAAGGGAGATAACTTAGGTGAACATCAGTAACAGTTTCAGTATCAGTGCATCGGCTCTAACAGCTCAGCGTTTGCGGATGGATGTTATATCATCCAACATTGCCAACGCGGAGACGACGCGCGCGAGTGTGACCAACGGCGAGGCGGTTCCTTACAAGCGCAAGATGGTTGTGCTTGAACCCAACAAAACTTCCTTCAACAGCTTGCTTCAAAATCAGATGAAAAGCAGTGGGTCTGGAGAGGGAGTAAGAGTATCGGAGATTCGTGAAGATCAGTCACCTCTGAAGCCGGTCTACGACCCTACACATCCGGATGCCAACGCTGAGGGATATGTGTACATGCCTAATGTGGATATCGCGAAAGAAATGGTGGACATGATCTCGGCTTCACGCTCATATGAAGCAAACGTCACAGCTTTGAACTCAACCAAAGCAATGATATCCAAGGCATTGGAGATTGGAAGAGCCTAGTTAATGGCTTAAAGGTGGAAATATCCATAAAACCAAAGAACAGAAATGAAAGGGAGGGACATTAATGATTCAGAACAACATGTTTAGCACACAGGGGATTCAACCGCTTCAGATGCAAAGTACGGCACAAAGTAAACCATCTACACCAGCCGAAACCATCCAGAGCTTCGGTACATACCTACAGGATGCGCTAGGGTCTGTAGCTGCACAGGAGACCCAGGCACATGAAATGTCAAACCAATTCCTGGTTGGAAAAGTGAACGTTGATCAGGTGATGATCGCTTCTGAACAGGCCCTGTTGAGTCTGCAACTTACGACTCAAGTCCGAAATAAAGTAGTCGAAGCATATCAGGAGATTATGCGTACGCAATTATAAAATGGCTTAAATGCGCTTCGACAACAGCGCTGATTATTACAACAAGCAGCTGCGATGCTGCTCCTGACCGTTAAACTTTAGAACCTATAGAGATTGCGGAAGGACAGACCAAGCAAAGTTTCGGATGGGGTGACAGAGTGAATGAGAGAATTGCCCAATACAGGGATAAGGCATCCCAGTATTGGAATAGTTTTAGCAAAAAGCAAAAAGTATTATTTATTTCCACCTTCCTGTTTTTAATTTTGGCTGCAGTTGTACTAACCATGCAATTGTCAAAGACGGAATATGAAGTTGCTTTCACGGATTTGAATGCAAGTGACTCGGCAGGCGTCATTAATTATCTGGATTCATCGAGTATTCCATACAAATTAAGTGCAGATGGCAAGACCATATCTGTACCGAGCACGGATGTAGCTATTGCAAAAGTAAATATCGGATCACAAGGAATTATTCAGAATGGTTCATTAGGGTATAAGTCATTTGAGGAGTCATCATCTCCAATCGGGATGACGGATAAAGAGTTCGATGTGAAGTATAACAACGCATTGAACGGAGAAGTGGAGCAGTTGCTTCAACGAATGCAAGGCATACAGGATGCTAAAGTATTGGTCAATATGCCAAAAGATAATATCTTTGCTGGCCTAGAAGAGCAGGATAAAGCATCAGCATCAGTGGCCCTACAGTTTAAACCGGGTTATCACCCCAATCAGGCTGCGGTAGATGGATATTTTAATTTGGTCAAAACAGCCATTCCCAATCTACCTATTGAAAACATAACGATTACGAACACAGATGAAGCGGAACTAATTCCGACCGCCCGAGGTGGTAGCGGGGGATTATCTTCTGAAGTCCAAGAAAATATGGCGTTACAGAAGAAGTTCGAAAATGATGTTCGCAATAATGTGAAACAATTTCTTTCCCAGATTGTTGGTGACGAGAACGTCAATGTTCTGGTTGCTTCCAAGCTTAATTTTGACAAGGAAACACGGAAAGAAAACCTAGTCACGCCGGTCGATGTAGATAATATGAAAGGCATCGAAATCAGCGTGCAAGAGATTCAGAAGAGTTATACTGGGGCAAGTAATCCGACAGGCGGTGTTGCTGGCACGGGTCAAGAGGAAGTTCCGGGTTATCCATCATCGGATGCATCAGGCAATTCAACCTCGGAGGAAACATCCAGCACCAAAAACTACGATGTCAACCGAATTGTTAAAGATATCGTTTCTAGTCCGTATACTGTAAAAGATTTAACCATTAACGTCGCGGTTGAACCACCTGCAGGACAAACAGAATTACAAGCACCGGTTCAAGATGCGATTGAAAATATTTTGGTTAACATTGTCCGTGCATCATTGGCGGACTCAGGCACTGTAATAAGTGACGCAGACTTGGCCAAAAAAGTTTCGGTAATGTCTCAAGGTTTCCAGACTGCTGCGGCAACAAATACAGGGTTCCAGCTTTCCACCGGAATGATGTGGGGCATAGGAGCATTGGTGGCAGCATTGATTGCAACAGTTGTTATTTTGTTAGTGCGCCGTCGTCGCAAACAAAACGAAATAGAAGAAGAGGATATTCCTCTTCCGGTAGCAACAGAGTTTCCGTCCATTACGTTGGACAGTGTAACGAACGAAAGTCAAGTGCGCAAACAATTGGAGAGTTTGGCTAAGAAAAAGCCAGACGAATTCGTCAATCTGCTGCGTACGTGGCTGGCTGACGAATAGAGGTGAACGCATTGGCGAAGGCAAGCAGTCAAGGTCTGACTGGAAGACAAAAAGCAGCAATTTTGTTGATTACATTAGGTCCGGAAGTATCCGCGCAAATCTTCAAACATTTGCGTGATGAGGAGATTGAACAACTAACGTTGGAAATTGCCAATGTTCGTAAAGTGGATGCTTCCGAAAAAGATATGATAATGTCTGAGTTTCACCAGATCTGTCTCGCACAGGAGTACATCTCTCAGGGCGGTATTACGTACGCGAGAGAAATTCTGGAGAAAGCACTCGGGTCGCAAAAAGCACTTGAAGTTATTAACCGTTTGACAGCTACGCTGCAAGTTAGACCATTTGACTTTGCGCGTAAGGCGGATCCGAATCAAATATTGAACTTCATTCAGAACGAAAGCCCGCAAACGATTGCTCTGGTATTATCGTATCTGCAATTTGAGCAGGCAGCAGCAATCTTGTCCTCGTTACCACAAGAGAAGCAAGCCGATGTAGCACGTAGAGTTGCTGTGATGGACAGTACGTCTCCAGAAGTCATTTCTCAAGTGGAGCGGGTGCTCGAACAGAAATTATCTTCTACTGTTACACAGGATTATACAAATGCGGGTGGTATCGAATCCATCGTTCAGATCTTGAACGGCGTCGACCGTGGTACGGAACGTACTATTCTCGACTCGTTGGAAATTCAAGATCCGGAACTTGCAGAAGAAATCAAAAAACGCATGTTTGTATTCGAAGATATCGTCAATGTGGACGACCGTTCGATCCAGCGAATTATCCGGGATATCGACAACGCAGATTTGCAGTTGGCACTCAAAGTGGCAAGCGAAGAAGTACGGGATGCTATATTCCGGAATATGTCGAAACGGATGTCCGAGACATTCAAGGAAGAAATGGAATTCATGGGACCCGTTCGGTTGCGTGATGTTGAGGAAGCTCAGACTCGTATCGTAGGAACGATCCGCAGATTGGAAGAAGCTGGTGAGATCATTATCGCTCGCGGTGGAGGAGATGATATCATTGTCTAATTTGATTAAATCTTTCCAGTATGTACCGGTCGATGACCGCAAACGACTCGAAAATCATCATCATTATGGTGGACTGGAGTCTAATGCGGAGTTAGATGGTGAACGTGCTGAAGGTTCTGAAGCTGAGATGCTTCAGGCACGCGTGGACGAAGAAACACAACGTCTTACCGCGGAGATGCTGGAGGATGCCAAGGAGTTTGCAGAAAAGCAGGTACGTGATGCTTCAGAGGAAGCGGAGCGATTGCTTCAAGAAGCCCGTGAACAGATTGATAGCTGGTGGCAGGAACAGCGTCAGCAGGATGAACATCTTACTGAAGCGCTTCGTTCACAAGGTTTCCAGCAGGGTTTTGAAGAAGGCAAAGTACAGGCTGAACTGGATCTCCAGGTGAAGATCGAAGAGATGATGAAGGAAGCACGCGGGGTCCTTGAAGAAGCTTACGTTGCCAAAGATCAGATTATTCAGGAAGCAGAGCCTTTTCTTGTGGATCTCGCCTGTGGTATCGCTGAGAAGGTAATTGACAAACAACTCTCTGTTGAACCAGAACACACACTTGAATTGATTCGTCAGAGTTTGTCTCGCAAACGTGAACAGGGGATGATCACCTTATGTGTGGCACCTGATCAATTTGCTTTTGTGCAGGCCGCACGTGAAGAGTTGGCTATGGCAATTGACTCTCAGGCAGAATTGCAGATTTTGCCTGATGCTACGGTAAAAGACAAGGGATGTGTTATACGGTCGTCGTTTGGAAGCGTAGATGCCAGAATTGATACCCAGCTCGCTGAAATTAAAAAAGAACTGATCCGCATAGCACTTGAGGATGAGGGGCGAAAAAATCAACATGAAGATTCTTAGCTCACAGCGATACATGGAACATCTTAAGCAATTTGATCCGGTTCGTATTAACGGTAAGGTCACTCAGGTCATTGGTCTTATGGTTGAGTCGGAAGGTCCAGATGCTAGCATTGGTGATGTGTGTTACATCTACCCCGGAAAATCTGCCAAGCCACTTCAGGCAGAGGTTGTCGGGTTTCGGGATAACAAAGTATTGCTCATGCCACTCGGTGAACTTCAATCCATTGGTCCTGGATGTGATGTGGTCGGAACGGGTAAACCACTTGGGGTTCAGGTTGGATCAGAATTGCTTGGTAAGGTGTTAGATGGATTGGGACAACCTTTGGACGGTTCCTTGTTGCCCTCCAGAATGCCGATGTACTCCACATCTAATACGCCAGTGAATCCGATGGACCGTCCACGGGTACTCGAAACGATGGGTGTAGGTGTAAGAGCCATTGACGGTCTGTTGACGGTTGGCAAAGGACAGAGGGTTGGCATATTTGCTGGATCGGGTGTTGGTAAAAGTACCCTGATGGGTATGATCGCGCGCAATACAGCAGCAGACGTCAATGTAATTGCTTTGGTAGGGGAGCGGGGCCGTGAGGTTCGTGACTTTATTGAACGGGATCTGGGTCCCGAAGGATTGGAACGATCCGTCGTTATTGTCGCTACCTCTGATCAACCTGCTCTGATTCGAATCAAAGGCGCAGTCATCGCAACTACGATTGCGGAGTATTTCAGAGACAGAGGTATGAATGTCATGTTGATGATGGACTCCGTTACACGTTATGCCATGGCACAGAGGGAAGTGGGACTTGCCGTGGGAGAACCTCCTGCAATGAGAGGATACACTCCTTCTGTTTTTGCGAGTTTACCCAAGTTGCTTGAGCGAGCGGGGACTGGACCCACAGGTTCGATTACTGCTTTTTACACCGTCCTTGTCGACGGGGATGATATGAACGAACCGATTGCAGATGCGGTGAGAGGTATATTGGATGGTCATATTGTACTGAATCGGTCCATAGCAAACAAAGGTCATTTCCCTGCCATTGATGTGCTTGCGAGCATAAGTCGGGTTATGAAGGATATTGCTCCTGAAGAGCAGCTGGAAGCCGTTAATAATATGAAGAGACTGATGGCTGTGTACAAGGAATCAGAGGATTTAATCAACATTGGGGCTTATCAAAGAGGTTCAAATGCTGCCATTGATGAATCCATAGACCAGATTGATAGCATCTGGGACTTTACCAGGCAGAAAGTCGATGAAAAAGTAACGCTAAGTGAAGTGCAGGAACGTTTGATTCTTGAATTTGCAAGGAGATGAATGGGTAGACGATGAAATTTCGATATCATTTCCAGAAGGTTGTTGACCTGAAAAGCAATGAAAAAACGCAAGCGGAGTGGATGTTATCCACAGCCATCGGGAAACTTCAGACTGAGGAAGAGCATCTTTTACAACTATTGAATGATAAAAAGGAACTGATAGCTGTCATTCAATCCGCTACGGAAAGTACGGCTTCCGTATCCAGCTTGCAAGAGATGCAGCGGTATGTCCATCACCTTGACGAGTGCATTTCACGCAAAAGTAGTGATGTCAGACATGCTGAGGTCAATGTGCAACGGAATCAGACGTTTCTGAACGGCAAAATGATGGACGAAAAAGTATGGCTTGGGGCGAGAGACAAGGCCAAAATCAAATTTCAGCAGGAGATGCTCCTCCGGGAACAGAACGATCTGGACGAGATGGCTACTGTACGCTTCGCTGCCAAAGCCGGACGCGCGAATTGATGTGGCCGGACGCGAAGTTGTCTCGTGAAGGAGGAAAGAACAATGGCTGTTAAAGACACAGATATGGAAAAAGAGTCGAGCGGTGGTTGGGAAAAGTTTCTGATGATTTCAATCCCAATTGTGTTCACTGTGGTTTTGTTAGGTGTATTGCTTACTCTATTTAATGTAGATATTCGCAACAACCTGCTTGATGTAGCTAACAAAATACCTGTCGTGAAGGACTGGGTACCTGATCCTGTGCTAGATCCAGAGAAAAAGAAACTGGAGAAGAGTGAGCAGCAGGTCGAGAGTGCAGAAGCGACAATAGATAAGCTGAAGGCACAAGTAAGCGAGAAAGAAACAGAACTCAAAGCAGCGAAGGATGCCACGACCACAGAGGCGAAGAAAGCAAGCGATTTACAAAAGAAATTAGATGATGCGGAAAAAGCGGCTGAAACCGCTGCGCAGAATCCAGAGACCGAGTCTGATTATCAGAAACAAATTAAAGATTTGGCGAAGATGTATGCGGACATGAGTCCCAGTAAGGCCGCACCGATTTTGCAAAATATGACGAATGAAGAGATGGTGTTGCTTCTTAGTGTGATGCAATCGGCTGCACGAACCAAGGTATTGGAGAAGATGGACCCGAAAATAGCGGCTGATGTCACGATGATGATGAAGGATGCAAAACCATCGGGTGATCTGGCCCTGGATGCGCTGCAATCCCGCTTAAAGAAAGAGACTGCAACGACATCAACGGCGTCTACAACCAATTCCAAAAACTTGGATAAAAATCAGCTTAGTCAAACGTTTGCTTCCATGTCAGCTTCTAGTGGAGCCAAGCTGTTGCTCGAAACATACAAGCTGAGTCCGGACAAAACCTTGACCATTTTGAATTCTGTCGACGATGCTACACGATCTCAATTGCTGGAAAATATGTCGACTGAAAATTCGGTTGAAACTGCAAAAATATTAAATAAATTAATGGGTAACAAGTAAGATTAGTAGCGTCTGTTTACTACGGAGAGGAGGTGAAAACAAATGTCGATTGTATATCAAATGACATCCACATCATCCGCCAAGACAACAGGAGCAGCTCCGACAGCTGGAACTGGATCCAAAGGGGCAACTGCTGGAAGCGGTGATTTTCTGCAAACTCTTGCCCAATCATTAAATGGTGGTGCAACGGCGGAGAACAGCTCGGCTGCAGCAGGGAGCTTAACAGCGAATTCACTAGTGTTTACCTTTGCATCTAGTGAAGAAGGGGAACAAACATCGATCACCGATATTTTAAGTTCGTTATTCGCAGATTTGGATTCGCTAGATGAAGCTTTGGAAAATGATCCGTCACTACTTGCTGATTTACAAAGTCTGATTCAGCAGATGTACGCTCAATTAGATGCTAATCCTGGTATTCAAGCCGAAGGTTCTGATGAGCCTGCAATTGAAGCGGGAAATGCAGCATCAGCAATTGATCTGGCGGAACATCCAGCAGCAGTGCGCTTCGTATTACAGGATGTGCTTACACAGTTAATTGCGGGTATGAATGAGCCTGATAGTACTGTTGTCAAGAACGCTCCAGAATTCAAGCATTTGCTTCAATCTCTTCAAAGTCAGTTGCAAGATGCTGGCGTTGACACCAGTCTTAACAAAGGGTGGACTGAACTTAAATCCATTCTGGATACATTAGCAGTGGCTAAGGATCAGGCTGTGCAAGTGACTCCAACAAATCAAACGTCCAAGCAAGACTCAGTGGCATCACAAGTTCTTGTTGCGGCCGCTTCAAATACTGGACCTAAAGTTTCAGTTGAAACGGATTCAGTACCAACAACGAATGAAGTAGGAGAAGTGGACCATTCAAGTATCATTACGGCAGGAGAGTTGTCCTTACGTTCATCAGGTACATCAGCAGGTAAACCAGCTGAACCTGTCATGCAAGCCTCCCAGTTTGCAAAAGAGATGACACAGTTTGTTGTGAATAAATTGGATATTGTGCAACAAAAGGGGTTTTCGGAAGCGACTATCTCACTACGTCCAGAACATCTGGGTAAGCTGGATGTGCAGATTACTTTGCAAAACGGACAATTGGTTGCACGTTTTATGACCGAGCATACGATGGCGAAAGACATGTTGGAACAGCAAATGATGCAACTGCGTAGCTCTCTCCAAGCTCAAGGCATTCAAGTGGAACGACTTGAAGTTACTCAGAACAGCTCACTTGGTTCACAAATGTACCAGGATGGGGGACGCCAGCCTGGAAGCAATTCTCAGCAGCAACGTCGCTCACGTGAACGTGAAGAACAATCGGATGATGCTGTAACTACAGCAACTCTCCAGGAAGAATTGCGCAACTGGCGCAGTGAACATGAGGAAGGCAACGACCTGCGGAGAGACACGTTTACAGCTGAAGCTTAAACAGAAATGAGGTGAAAATATGGCTAATGAAGCGATTTCTACCAATAACACCTGGCCTAACTATTCGGCAGCGAATAAAGCCACAACAAGCGCTGCAACAAAAGAGCTGGGCAAGGATCAGTTTCTTAAAATATTGATCACTCAGCTACAAAATCAGGATCCGATGCAGCCAATGGAAGATAAGGAATTTATCGCTCAGATGGCTCAGTTCAGTTCGGTAGAACAACTGGTGAATATCTCTTCTCAGCTAAAGACTTTGAATCAGTCTCTTGGGACAGTTTCGGGCATGATTGGCCGCGAGATCAGTTGGCTTTCTTCTAATAAAGAGGATAACGGAACCCTCCGTCAGGGTATTGTGGATTCCATTATCGTAAGAGATGGTGTTCAGTACGCAAAAGTGGGCAATGACGAAATCAAGTTGGATGAAATTATTCAAGTAACTAATCCAACACAGGCTGAGGAAAATGAAACTCCAGTTCAGGACGCTGCAGATTCAACTGTAACGAACGAAACCAAGGAACCAGAACCATCAGCACAGCCTGAAGACAATGGAAACATGTTATGAGTGACCGCATAACAGTAGGCCAACTGTACACAGGTCCAATTACACCCAATTTGCTTAACCGCTCCAAAGCGGGAGAAGCATCCAATGTACCTGAACGCCCTTTTGCACAGGTGTTGGAAGACAACCTCCTGAAATTGAGTAATCATGCTGCCAAAAGGTTGGAACAGCGCGGTATTGAACTCAAGACTGAGCAGATGCAGCAGATTGGAACTGCACTGGATAAGGCTGCTGCCAAAGGAGCCAAGGAATCCTTGATTTTGATGAAAGATATGGCTTTTATCGTTAATGTCAAAAATCGTACTGTTGTTACAGCCATGGATAGTGAAAGCATGAAGGATAATGTATTCACCCAGATTGATAGTGCTGTAATCATTTCTTGACCGGCTGGCCCTTCTCGGGAGCCGGAATGCCGCTGACCGACTGACGCGGTAACCAAACTAAGGCTGGGAGGATTTTTAAAAAATGTTGAAATCAATGTACTCAGGCGTTTCCGGGATGCGGGGTTTTCAAACGAAACTTGATGTTATCGGTAATAATATTGCGAACGTGAATACGGTTGGTTTTAAAGGTAGCCGTGTCATGTTCAAAGATATTATGAGCCAAACAACGGCGGGGGTAACAGCGCCAGGAGATGAAAACGGTGGTGTAAATGCAAAGCAGATTGGTTTGGGTGTATCGGTGGGATCGATTGATACGCTGCATCTCGCAGGCAGCCCAATGACAACTAATAATCCAACCGACCTGCGTCTAAATGGTGATGGTTTCTTCCTAGTTACCCTTGGTGGGGAACAAGAAGTTCCTTTTTTAACCCGTGCAGGAGATTTCCATGTGGATGCTAACCGTAACCTCGTGACATCCGATGGTCTGTTCGTTGTTGATAGTGGTGGAGAACCTATCACATTGGACGAAACAGTCGTTTCTTTCACGATTGGTCAAGATGGAATTATCAACCAGACGATGGATGATGGAACAACTGAAGCTGGAGCACAACTCGGCATAGGGAAAGTAACAAATCCGGAAGGTCTGGAAAAAATCGGTGGCAACTTGTATCGCATTACTGCAAATGCCAATGCTGATGGGGAATTTGAAATTGTCACTGCCAATAGTACTGAATTTGGTACAGGATCCGTTATTGCAGGACAACTTGAAATGTCCAACGTGGATCTAACTGGAGAATTCACAGAGATGATCGTGGCTCAGCGTGGATTCCAGGCGAATTCACGGATTATTACAACGTCCGATGAAGTGCTTCAAGAAGTTGTTAACCTGAAACGTTAATAACTGATTAGTAATTTTTAATGCGTGGGGGAGCCTGCTCCTCCACTCTGATCGAGGGGGCTTAGCATGATTTCGGTTACGCGGTTAAACGGTTCTCCCATGTGGTTAAATGCGCTGATGGTTGAAATTGTGGAAGAGACACCAGACACGTATATTACTCTGGTAACCGGAAAGAGACTTATTGTGCTTGAGAAAGCCGATGAGGTTATTTCCAAAATTAAAGATTACAACCGTGAAATCGGGGTTCAGGCAGCCACTATTAAAGTGCAGCAAACGGAGGAGTCCTGATGAAAAAGATGTTGCCTTGGCTTGCAACAAGCTTGCTAGCTATAACACTTATTGTGGTGGTTGTGTTTGTATTTATGCAAGGACAGAACGGGAATAAGATTGATACACATACGGCAGCCGCGGCAGAGAAGAAGATGACTGCGGATGAGATTGTTGCAGTTTCCTCAGAGCTTGGAGAAATTAAAACCAATTTGGCTGATATAGACCATATTGTAGTTGTAAGTTTTTCTTTCAAATTGTCCGACAAAAAGGCTAAAGAAGATTTTGAGAAAATCAAGGAAATCACGGTGAAGCCTATTATCATCCAGACTTTTGCGGATACCAAGTCTGATGAACTAGCTACAGCGAAAGGTCGCATTCAATTTAATAAAAAATTGACTGAGCTTATTAATGAAGCTTTACCAGAAGGTAAGCTGACCAGCACTAGTTTTTCTTCTTTTTTGACAGCACCAATATAATGAACAGAACACGCTGTAAATCTGTAAGGGGGTGAGAACATGGTGGATGTATTATCACAAAATGAGATTGACGCCCTATTAGCTGCCCTTTCCTCTGGTGAGATGGATGCCGAGGAATTGAAAAAGGAAGAAACTCAAAAGAAAATTAGATCGTACGATTTTAAGCGGGCGGTTCGTTTTTCCAAAGATCATATTCGAAGCTTGACCCGTATTCACGAAAACTTTGCACGCTTTCTCACCACTTATTTTTCAGCCCAACTGCGGACGTTCGTTCAGATCAATGTCGTTCAGGTTGAACAGCTGCCTTATGACGAGTTTATCCGTTCTATTCCGAAGATGACGATATTGAACATATTTGAGGCGGAGCCATTACAGGGACGGATGGTGATGGAGGTTCATCCCAACGTGGGTTATGCAATGCTGGATCGTCTGCTTGGCGGAACAGGAAATGCACCGACAAAGATCGCATCGATGACGGAAATTGAGACGACGATTATGGAGCGGATTTTCAGCCGTGCGTTTGAGAGTTTGCAGGAAGCATGGAAGACTGTGTTGGATATTTCTCCAAGGATGGAAGCACTGGAGACCAATCCGCAATTTATGCAGATTGTATCCCCCAATGAGACCATTGCTTTGATCTCACTGAGTACCAAAATCGGTGACACCACAGGCATGATCAATTTGTGTATCCCGCATGTCGTTCTTGAACCAATTATGTCCCGGTTGTCGACTCATCAGTGGTTTGTTTCGGAGAAAAAGACGAGAGCTCCTGAAGAATATGATGCTCTCAAAGAGCGTGTGAACAAAGCCAAATTGCCCGTCGTTGCGGAGTTGGGAGAATCCAGAATTTCAATTGCTGAATTTTTGGGTCTGTCTGTTGGCGATGTCATTACGTTGAACAAACCCGTTGATGAGGGACTGTCCATTAAAGTTGGAGACAGGCTGAAGTATATGGGTAGCCCGGGAACGATCAAGGATCGTGTGGCTGTGCAAATAGACAAGATTGTCACCGAAGGAGTTGAAGAATTTGACGAGTAAGGATTATTTATCCCAAGAAGAAATCGATGCTTTGCTCAGACAATCGGAATCGATGAACAGTTCGGAACCGGCTGTGAAAACAGTTGATGATTTTTTGACCGAGCTGGAACAGGATGCCTTGGGGGAGATTGGTAACATTACATTTGGTAGCGCGGCGACAGCTTTGTCCACGCTATTAGGTCTAAAAGTAGATATTACAACACCTAAGGTATCCATCATCAGTCGGACACAGTTTGATGAAGCATTTCCTAAGCCCCACGTTGCAGTCCATGTGAATTATGTGGATGGATTTGAAGGGATCAACTCGCTAGTCATCAAAAAACGGGATGCTCAAGTCATAGCCGATTTGATGCTTGGTGGCGAAGGAAATCCGATTGATGAAGAACTGAATGAAATCCATATCAGTGCAGTACAAGAAGCGATGAATCAGATGATGGGTTCGTCTGCTACTTCCATGTCCACAATCTTTAACCGTTTCGTGAATATTTCTCCTCCTGGAATTGATATTCTTAATATGGAAAGTGGCGAGGGAGTCAGCAATCTTCCAGAAGATGAGACGTTGATCCAAGTATCGTTCCGTCTGTTGATTGGCGATCTGATTGATTCCAATCTCATGCAGCTGCTTCCAGTCCACTTTGCCAAAGAAATGGTAGAGATGTTGATTGGAGGAGCCCAAGAGTCTACTGCTAGTGCACCAGTTGCGTCTACACCAGAGCCAGTACCGGCAGCAGTACCTGTTGCCCCTGAGCAACCTCCGGTTCAGCAACAGATACCGCCACAGGCACAACAGCCGCCTGTTCAAGATTATAATGGCTATGGACAGGCTCCGATGGGGATGCCGCAAGGAATGCCGCCACAGCAGCCTTATGGCATGCCTCCGCAGCAACCTTATGGTGTACCGCAGCATTACGGCGGTGTGCCGAATAGGAATGTAAACGTACAACCGGTTCAATTCGCCAATTTGCAAAATGGGGCGTTCGGCCAGGTAGACGAAAACAATTTGAATTTATTGATGGACATTCCCCTTAAAGTCACCGTAGAATTAGGAAGGACCCAGAAGCAAATTAAGGATATTTTAGAACTGTCACAAGGTTCAATTGTCGAGCTGGATAAACTGGCCGGTGAACCTGTCGATATTTTGGTGAATAACAAGTTGATTGCCAAAGGTGAGGTTGTCGTAATCGACGAAAACTTTGGTGTTCGTGTTATAGATATCGTAAGCCAATGGGACCGAATTCAGAAATTACAATAAGCACAATTTAGGGAGGACTTGAATCAAGATGGCAAACCGAATTTTAGTCGTGGACGACGCTGCATTTATGAGAATGATGATCCGGGACATTTTGTCCAAAAACGGATACGAGGTCGTTGGCGAAGCACAGGATGGATCACAAGCAATTGAGAAGTTTAAGGAGCTTCGTCCTGATCTGATCACAATGGATATTACCATGCCTGAGATGGATGGTATTGCAGCTTTGAAAGAAATCAAAAAAATTGATGCTAACGCAAAAGTGATTATGTGCTCTGCGATGGGTCAACAAGCGATGGTTATTGATGCAATCCAAGCTGGAGCTAAAGATTTCATTGTGAAGCCGTTCCAATCTGACCGGGTTATCGAAGCAATCAGCAAAACGCTGGGCGTTTAAGAGACATGATGATGGCTCAGGATAAGATTCCAGATGATGTTGGCACGGGAGTCAATTATTATTTTCAGCTTGTATGGGTGATTGTTGTCCTGGCCGTCATTCTGGTTCTTATAGTCTATCTGATTCGTTTTCTAAACAAACGGAATCAGCGATGGTTCCGGAACGGCACAATTCGTATTCTGGGTGGAGTCGGACTGGGACCAAACAAGTCGCTGCAAATTATAGAAATTGGCGGTAGCGTTTATCTACTCGGTGTGGGTGATGACATACAGCTGGTGGATAAGGTTTCGGATCTTGAAGAGGCACAGCGTATCATTGATTCATTTGAACGGGATGCTTCAGCACAACAGGGGAGCCTTTCGCCTCTCATTGCAAAACTGGCAGCCCGATTGCGCAAAGATGAACCGCCGCGGGAGATGGAACTCGAGGATACAACCTCTTTTCACGAACTGTTTGAATCTAAACTTCGGCAGATGCCTAACCGTAAAGAGAAGATGGAGAAGGTTCTGGAAGAAGACAATACTACAGATCGGTCGAGGGATTCATGAAGAAAAAGATTTGGTTAGCGTGTTTTTTCATAGGACTCATCAGTCTAGCATCCGTCACTGTTGCTTTTGCAGAACCAATTCCGAATATTGATATTCAAATTGGAAACGGGGATGGGGGCACACCAAGCACGAGTTCACTGTCCATTATCCTGCTGATCACGGTACTTAGTATCGCACCAGCCTTGCTGGTACTGATGACCAGCTTTACCCGGATTGTTATCGTTCTCGGTTTTGTGCGGACATCCTTGGGTACGCAGCAAATGCCACCCAATCAGGTGCTGGTCGGTTTGGCACTTTTTCTAACACTTTTCATCATGTCACCAACGTTGTCGTCCATCAATCAGGTAGCGCTCCAGCCCTATCTCAAGGGAGACATCACACAAACCGAAGCGTTGGAAAAAGCTGCGGATCCCATGAAGAAGTTTATGTTCTCCCACACTAGGGAGAAAGACCTATTGCTGTTTATGAAGTACAATCAAACCGAAAAGCCCAGCACATACCAGGATATTCCGATTACTGTGATGGTACCGGCATATGCAATCAGTGAGTTGAAGACAGCATTCCAGATGGGATTCATGATCTTTATTCCCTTCTTGGTTATAGACATTGTAGTTGCGAGTACACTCATGGCTATGGGGATGATGATGCTTCCACCTGTCATGATCTCATTACCTTTCAAAATTCTGCTATTTGTACTTGTCGATGGCTGGTATCTGGTCGTGAAGTCACTGTTGCTGAGTTTTAACACTTGAGCCGGCATATTAAAGGAGGACGGTCATGACTTCGGAGTTTATTATCGGTCTGGCCGGGAAAGCGGTCTATACTTCACTGCTGGCCAGCGCACCCATGCTTATTCTAGCTCTGGTTGTAGGACTCATTATCAGTGTGTTTCAGGCAACCACTCAAATTCAGGAGCAAACCCTGGCCTTTGTGCCTAAAATCATTGCCGTACTTCTGGCAGTACTTTTGTTTGGTCCTTGGATATTGAATATACTGGTCGATTTCACGTTTAACATTCTCGATAATTTATACAGATACATAGGGTAGGCTGCTGCAGATGGAGACATTGTTGCAAAGTTTTCCTGTCGCTCTGCTTATGTTTTGTCGAATAGCATCATTTTTTGTAACTGCGCCGGTCTTCTCGGCTCGGAATGTGCCGAATTCTCTTAAAATTGGCTTATCGGCATTTGTAACCTTTACTGTGTATATGGTATACGGCATAGACCAGGTTGTACCTACAGATCTGAGTTATATCCTGCTGGTTATCCGAGAGATATTGATTGGCTTGCTCTTAGGCTTTGTTGCTTATCTGTTAATGACGGCTATACAGACCGCAGGAACATTTATTGATCTTCAGATTGGTTTTGGTATGGCCAACGTATATGATCCAATGACAGGTGCTTCTGCACCGCTTACAGGTAACTTCAAATATGCTTTTGCGGTATTGCTCTTTCTGACAATGAATGGACATCATTATCTGCTCGATGCCATTGTATACAGTTATCGCTGGATTCCGTTGTCGAATGTATTCTTTCTACGATTGGCAGATGGAAGTATTGCTGAATTTTTGGTGCGTACCTTAGGTCAATCATTTATGTTAGCTTTTCAGATGTCTGCGCCGATTGTAGTTGCTCTATTTTTGACAGATGTAGGATTGGGATTCTTAGCGAAGACGGCTCCTCAATTCAACGTATTTGCCGTCGGAATGCCACTTAAGGTACTCGTAGGGCTTGCTATTTTGCTTTTGCTGGTTCCCAGCTTTGCCTTTGTGTTTAGTCAATTGTTCGAAGTAATGTTCAGATCCATGGAAAACTTGCTTGGGACCATTGGACAGAGGCCGGGCTGAGTGAAACGGAGGACAAGATTCGAATGAAATATCAACTCGACCTCCAGATGTTTGCGGGGGAAAAAACAGAGAAGGCTACCCCGAAAAAAAGACAGGATACGCGAAAAAAAGGACAGGTTGTCAAAAGTATGGAGCTGTCCGGCGCATCCATTCTCCTATTCACGTTTTTGATTATGATGATGTTCAGTAACTTTTATAAAGAACGAATAGTTCGACTGTTTACGGACATCTTCATAAATCGACTGAGTATGGAGATCACCGGGGAGAATGTTGTCGCTCTGATGATGCGATATGGTATCGAGGTAATGCTGTTGCTTGCTCCTGCTTTGCTAGGTGCGGTACTTGTTGCGTTAATCGTTAATTACATGCAGGTTGGTTTTCTTCTTGTAGGGGAAGGTTTGAAGCCAAAACTTGAGAAGTTGGATCCGATAAAAGGGTTCAAAAATATTTTTTCTCTTCGTTCTTTGGTGGAATTCGCTAAATCGATTCTGAAAATGTCAATTATCGGTTTTCTCGTTTACAGTACAATCACAAGTTACCAATCAGACATTGCTTCACTGTCACATTTTTCACTGGATGCGATTCTTCATTTTGCTGCTTCGATTACCTTAAGCTTGGGAATTAAAATTGCCGTAGCGCTCCTGGTACTTGCAGTATTCGATTACATGTATCAGAAGTACGATTATGAGAAGAACATACGTATGTCCAAGCAAGACATCAAGGACGAATACAAAAAAATGGAAGGTGACCCACTGATCAAGGGGAAAATCAGGGAGCGTCAGCGTCGTATGGCTGTTCAGCGCATGATGCAGGAAGTTCCCAAAGCGGATGTAATTATCACCAACCCGACTCACTTTGCCGTTGCGCTTAAGTATGAAGGCTCGGAGATGGAAGCGCCGCAGATAATAGCCAAAGGTCAGGATTACGTCGCCTTGCGTATTAAGGAAATTGCCAAAGAGCACGGTGTCATTACAATGGAAAACAAGCCGCTGGCACGGGCATTGTTCCAGAGAGCCGAGATTGGTGACGCCATACCGGCTGATTTGTTTCAAGCGGTAGCCGAAGTGCTGGCTTATGTATATAAATTAAAGGGCAGAACGAAATAACAAGGGATCGGAGGCCGTACATTCATTGAAAACAAAAGATATAGCTGTCCTTGCGGGTATCATCGGCATCGTGTTGATGATGATTCTCCCGATCCCAACCTGGTTGTTGGACATGTTGCTTGTCATCAATATCTCAATTGCACTGATGATACTGCTTGTTGCAATGAACAGCAAAGAGGCACTGCAATTTTCTATCTTTCCTGCATTGTTGCTAATCACGACGTTGTTTCGATTAGCACTCAATATATCGACAACGAAACTGATTCTGGGAGAAGGAGACGCAGGTTCGGTAGTTGCTACCTTTGGTAGCTGGATAGCAGGTGGACAGATTGCAATTGGATTCATTGTGTTTCTGATTCTCGTCGTTGTTCAATTTATCGTTATTACGAAGGGGTCGGAGCGTGTAGCTGAAGTCGCAGCACGATTTACCCTCGATGCGATGCCTGGTAAACAGATGAGTATCGACGCAGATTTGAATGCTGGTCTGATCAACGAGCAGCAAGCACGTGAACGTCGTTCCAAAATTGAACGCGAAGCTGACTTCTACGGAGCCATGGATGGAGCGAGTAAATTTGTAAAAGGAGACGCTATTGCGAGTATCATTATTCTCCTGATTAATCTCATTGGTGGATTTATCATCGGAATGACGGTTCATGGTCTCGATTTTGCAGAATCGCTGTCTACCTATTCTGTGTTAACGATCGGGGATGGACTGGTAAGCCAGATTCCTGCACTCCTGATATCTACAGCAGCAGGTCTTATCGTAACAAGAGCATCATCGGAAGGGAATTTGGCCGATGACATTACGGGACAATTGTTTACATACCCGACGCTCCTTTATATTGTAGCTTTTGTAATAGCGATGCTCGGTTTTTTCACACCGATTCATATTATTACAACGTTGCCACTTGCAGGTTTGCTGGCTTTTGCCGGATGGAGGATGCAGAATAATCTGAATCAGAAGCAAGAGGCAGAGGAGCAAATGGAAGAGGAGCAGCAGATTGAAGAAGTTAGAAGTCCGGAGAGTGTAATCAACCTTCTTCAGGTTGACCCAATTGAGTTTGAATTTGGTTACGGTTTGATTCCTCTGGCTGACAATCAGCAGGGTGGAGACTTATTGGATCGGATCATTATGATTCGTAGGCAATGTGCTCTTGAACTGGGGTTAGTCGTTCCGGTTATCCGGATTCGGGATAATATCCAATTAAGACCGAATGAATATGTCATCAAAATTAAGGGTAATGTTGTTGGCGGCGGAGAACTGTTGTTGAATCATTATCTGGCCATGAGTCCGGGTTATGAAGAAGAATCTGTTACAGGGATCGAAACGACAGAGCCAGCTTTTGGTCTGCCAGCGTTATGGATTGATGAAGTAACCAAAGACAGAGCTGAACTTGCAGGATATACGGTTGTAGATCCTCCTTCAGTTGTAGCCACACATCTGACTGAATTGATTAAGAAGCATGCGCATGAGTTACTTGGCAGACAAGAAACGAAAGCACTCGTGGATAATCTCAGAGAGAATTATGCTGCGCTAGTGGATGAACTCATCCCATCCGTCCTGTCCATCGGAGATGTACAGAAAGTGCTCGCCAAGTTGTTGCGTGAGAAAGTTTCCATTCGTGATATGGTTACAATCTTCGAGACACTGGCGGACTACGGAACGTACACCAAAGACCCGGATGTGCTGACGGAATATGTGAGACAATCCCTTTCTCGTCAGATTACCCAGCAATTCTCCCAAAAAGGAGAGACGCTTAGAGTCATCACTGTTGGACCTGGTCTGGAGAAGAAAATTGCCGAGAGTGTACAGCAATCTGATCAAGGCAGTTATCTTGCATTGGATCCGGTTTCAACACAAAGTGTATATCAAAAGTTGACTGAACAAGTCAATCGATTGATCCAGTCGGGCCAGCAGCCTGTTGTATTAACTTCTCCAACCATTCGTATGTATCTGCGTCAGGTGATTGAACGTACCATGCAGGATATACCAGTGCTTTCCTATAGTGAGTTGGAGCCGAATGTTGAAATTCAAAGTGTCGGGGTGGTGAACTTATGAGAGTAAAACAATACGTCGTTGAGACCATGCCCGAAGCTATGCTTCAAATTCGTAAAGACCTGGGAAGTGATGCTGTCATTCTGTCCACCAAGGAAATCAAGGTGGGGGGGGTGCTGGGGATGTTCCGTAAGAAAAGGATCGAAGTTGTAGCTGCTGTAGATAAGGAAGAAAAAAAACAGGCTACAACTCAAGTGCAAAACCAATTTCCACCCGTACCTCGTGCATTTGTACCTGAAGCATATCGACAAACGGCTCGTCCGTTTGTCGTTGCTTCTGATGAATCAGCTGCGAGTATCGCTGAAAAAAATGTGCAAGAGAAAACTACGGATGCCACAGCTGTGTCTGAATCGAGTAAACTCGGTTCAGACATGAGCAACGGCAGATCTTCTTTGAGTATCGAGCATAAACCGCGACCGCAAGGGGCGGATTTTTCGGGTTTAACATCCGCCACTGGGCAGCAGGAGCAGGTGAACGATCCGCAGCAGGGCCAACTAATGTCTGAATTGCAGGAGCTCAAACTGATGATGACCAAGTTGTCTAAGCAAGGAGCAACGGCAGATCCGTTATCAGAGGAGTTTCATGCTCTTCGAGAAAGGTTGATGGAGCAAGACATTTGGCCAGAAGTATGGGAATCTTGGTTTGAGGTTGTTCAGACGAATCTCTCTGAAAAAGAATTAGATGAAGTAGAAGCCGTTCAAGCAGTTCAATTGGAAATATCACATTTTTTGGAGAAACGTATCGACGTGGGCATTTTGCCAACCACACGCATTGTGTATGTAGCTGGGCCAACTGGCGTTGGTAAAACAACGACCATTGCCAAGCTGGCTGCTGAACAGATGTTCAACAAACAGCGAAAGGTAGGGTTCATTACTTCGGATACCTATCGTATCTCAGCGGTAGAACAACTTAGAACGTACGCATCCATTTTAAATGTCCCGCTTGAGGTCGTACAATCCCCAGGTGATACACAACGTGCGATCTCTCGTCTTGAGGGATGTGATCTGATCTTCATGGATACAGCCGGAAGAAACTACAGAAATGAATTGCTTGTTTCAGAACTGCAAAGCTTACTCGCGCCTGTGGAAAATAGTGAAACTTTTTTGGTTTTGAGCATGACTTCCAAAAGTGCCGATATGGTTCAAATAACGGAGCATTTCAGTAAATATGGGCTGGATAAGGTTATTTTTACGAAGATGGATGAGACCGGAAGCTACGGCCCTATGTTTAACCTGCTGCATCGTTTTCCACTTAAACTTGCTTATGTGGCGAACGGACAAAATGTGCCTGATGATCTACTCAAACCTGATGCGGATTCTCTGACCAAACAATTGTTAGGAGAGCTTGTACGATGAAGGACCAGGCAGCCTCACTCAGAAGTATGGTCTCCATGCCTAACGGAGTGGAGGGAAGAGATCGTGATTCACGCTCCTCCAAAATCATAACCGTTGCCAGTGGAAAAGGAGGGGTTGGTAAATCCAACTTCACACTTAATTTTGCACTGAGCTTACAGGCAATGGGGCAGAAGGTATTGGTGTTTGATGCAGATATAGGGATGGCTAATATCGATGTCCTAATGGGAACCTCATCTCCCTATAATCTGTACCATCTGTTATACCGACAGAAATCCATACAGGAAATCATACAGCTTGGTGCAAGCGGGTTGCCTTATATCGCCGGGGGTTCGGGGATGAAAGAATTGTTCTCATTGTCAGATCGAGATCTGGAGTTTTTTGCTGGACAAGTTGAAGAGATTGCACAGGAGATGGACTATGTCATTTTTGATACCGGGGCAGGACTTTCCAGAGAAAACATGAAATTTATCGGTGCAGCCGATGAATGCCTGATCATCACCACACCTGAACCGACTTCGATAACCGATGCTTATGCATTAGTTAAAGTGATGCATGGCCAGGAAAATGCCACACCCTTTCGGATGATCGTTAACCGGGTTGAAGACCAGCAAGAGGCGGAACGGGTGGCGGATAAAATAGCTGGAGTGGCAAAGAGGTTTTTACAGATCGATATCCCCCTGCTTGGATATATTTCCGAAGATGCCCAGGTTGTAAAGGCAGTTAAAAGGCAAGTGCCATACAGTCTGGCATATCCGAATGCAAAAGCTTCAAGGGATATATTGAAACTCGCACATCACTATTTGGCTGTACCTGCTGCTCCGGGATCCGAAACCTTGACAGGAATCAGAGGATTTATGAAAAAGTGGCTAAAGCGGACAACATGATTTCTGAATAAAGGAAACAGGGGTGGAAACAACATGGCGGTGTATCAAGTATTGGTTGTCGATGATTCCGCTTTTATGCGTAAAATTGTTTCAGATTTAATTGAAGCAGATTCGGAGTTTAAGGTTACGGCAACAGCATCAAATGGTAAGGAAGCTATTCAAAAAGCAAAAGATTTGAAGCCCGATGTCATCACAATGGACGTTGAGATGCCTGAAATGAATGGGTTGGACGCTTTAAAATCGATCATGAAGCAATCTTTCGTCCCGGTGATTATGCTTTCGGGTATCAATGAACAAGGCATGAAAGAGACCATCATGGCGCTCGAGGCCGGTGCGTTTGACTTCATTCGTAAGCCATCGATTGTGCATGATCAGGATATTGCCCAAGTAGGTAAAGCACTGATTGAGCGGATGCGAGCAGCTATGGATGAAATCAAGCGAAAAGCCGATCGTGAAGCATCCATGAAGAAACGGGATGAGGCACAGAGCAAACTACTGCAACAGTCTCAGCGAGTTCAGGTTGATTCTTCTTTACCAGATCGTAAAGGTCTTTTGAAGAAAAAGATAGAATCTGCCCAGCAAGGGACACGACTTGGCAGCGGACAAACTGAATCCTTACGAGCAAAACCGAAGCATCCCACTATTCCATTGACGAAGCAGAATACGGGACGCCTGGACAAAAAGCTGGAGTCATTGCGAGATTCAAATCGAGCTTCGGATGCCAGCAATGACAAATTAGCAAAGCCAAATAAGCTAACGAAATCTCCAAAGGAAAACCGCTTGTCCAATATATCTCGATTGGCAGAACAGGAAACTGCTGCAGCTTCAGCTGAGCCATCCAAAGATAGTGTGAAGGTAATTCCTTCTCATAAGGGAGCAGGACCGGAAGGATCATTTAACAAACTTGTGGCTATTGGTTGTTCAACTGGTGGACCAAGAGCCCTCAAGACTTTGCTGGAGCAACTGCCAGGTGATTTACCTGCTCCAGTCATTATTGTACAGCATATGCCACCTAACTTTACTCGATCCCTTGCACAGCGATTGAATACGTTCAGTGAACTGCATGTGGTTGAAGCTGAGGAAGGCATGGTTCTACGAAAAGGCACGGCCTATATTGCTCCTGGCGGCTTTCATGTCAAAGTCAGCAAAACTGCTGATGGAAGGTTCACCGTAAAGCTGACAGAGGAAGAACCAGTCAATGGACACCGGCCGTCAGTAGATACGATGTTTGAGTCGCTGCTGCCGTACACGTCATTGCAACGACATTTGGTTTTGCTGACAGGGATGGGCAGTGATGGCGCTCGTATGATGAAAAAATTGTATGAAGCGGGTGTCACATCAACATTTGCAGAGAATGAAGAAACTTGTGTTGTTTATGGTATGCCGCGTTCTGCTGTAGAGCTACAATGCGTGCGTCATCTTCTACCATTGCAGGAGATTGCGCCTAAACTTGTTCAAGCTGTGAAATAAATGGAGTTAACTCATGGAGGAGGTGCCTCACAATGGACATGAATCAATATTTATCTATGTTTATTGATGAGTCTAATGATCATCTGCAGTCCCTTAACGAAAATATGCTTCAACTCGAAGGCAGTCCGGAGGATCTGGGAATTGTTCAGGTCATATTCCGCTCTGCTCATACGTTGAAGGGTATGGCTGCTACAATGGGATTTGAGGATTTGGCATCATTGACGCACAAAATGGAAAATGTGCTGGATCTGGTGCGTAACGAAAAGTTGAAAATGCAGGATTTCATTTTTGATACCCTGTTCAAGAGTTTGGATGCTTTGGAGAATATGGTTCAGGATATTACCGGAGGTGGAGAGGGTAAAGCGGATGTCTCTTCCATCGTAGCTTCTCTCCAAGCAATTGAGAGTGGTGAATGGACGGGAGGTACTGCTCCAGTAGCCGAAGCAAATCAATCATCAAGTACAGTAACACCAAGTGCGGTTGAACTGGACGAATTCCAGTACTCCGTATTGGATCAGTCCATAGCTGAAGGTCACCGTGTGCTCTATATTGAAGTTCTTGTCAGCGAACAGAGCCAGCTGAAGGGCGTACGTGCATATATGGTCTTCGATCTGTTAGAACGTTCGGGTGAAATTGTTAAATCGTTCCCAACCGTTCAGGATATTGAGCAAGAGAAGTTTGAGCGCAGTTTTTCGTTGTATTACATAACGACCAAAGAGGCGCAGGAACTTGAAAAAGGCATTATGAGCATCTCTGAAATTGAGAGTGCCAAGGTCATTCAGCTGGATCAAGAGACTCTTCAGCAGATGACCAATCAGGCAGCGGCAACAGCTGAAGTGGAAGCTGCACCTGTTCCTGCTCCAGTAGATGCATCCCCGGAACCAAATTCTTCATCGAAAGAAGAACCAAAGAAGCCGGTAGTCACCAAAACAGCTGCACCTAAACAAGCCGCTGCACCTTCACGTACCATCCGTGTGGATATAGAACGTCTGGATGTACTGATGAACTTGTTCAGCGAGTTATTGATTGACCGTTCACGCCTGGAGCAGTTGGCCAGTGAGACGGGTAATAATGATTTATCGGATACGGTAGCTCATCTGAGCAGAGTCAGTACAGATTTGCAAAATATTGTACTGAAATTGCGGATGGTTCCAGTAGATACGGTATTTAACCGTTTCCCGCGTATGATTCGTGACCTTGCTAAAACACTGGACAAAAAAATCGATCTGGTCATTACGGGTGCCGAAACGGAACTTGATCGGACGGTAATCGATGAGATCGGCGATCCGTTGGTACATTTGCTGCGTAACGCAGTTGACCATGGTGTTGAATCGATCGCAGAGCGTGTAGCAGCAGGTAAACCTGAATTGGGAACAGTTAACCTTCGGGCCTTCCACAGCGGAAATCATGTATTTATTGAGATCGAAGATGATGGTAAAGGCATTTACCGGGATAATCTTTTGAGAACAGCAGTCAAGCGTGGAGTTGTTACCGAAGAACAAGGTGCCAAGATGAGCGATGATGAAGTGAACCAGCTGTTGTTTGCACCAGGGTTCAGTACCGCTGATAAAATCTCGGATATCTCCGGCCGTGGAGTAGGTTTGGATGTTGTAAAATCCAAAATCACTTCTCTTGGTGGTAATGTAACCATTCATTCTACACCGGGTAAAGGGACCAACTTCTCTGTTCAGTTACCATTGACCTTGTCTATTATCGCTGCGATGCTTGTTCGACTGGGATCCGAGAAATATGCCGTTCCTTTGTCTTCCATTGTGGAGACAGCCATTGTACAGCGTGAACAGGTTCGCAACATTCATGGTAATAAAATGATCACATTCCGTGAGTCTCTAATTCCGTACCTGTCGTTGAGCGAAGTTTTTGGAGTGCCTGATTTCAATGATGCGGACGAACAAGAAACTGAAATCGTGGTCATTCGCAAAGGTGAACGTCTTGCAGCTGTAGCCGTTGAAGAATTTATTGGACAGAGTGAGATTGTTCTTAAATCGATGGGTACTTATCTTCCTGCCATTGAAGGAATCTCTGGTGCAACGATTCTGGGAGACGGACAAGTAGCTCTGATTCTTGACCCTAATGCATTTATTAAATAAGCACACAAGATAAGTCTTACATTTAATAGGGAGGTTTTTTCCATGGAAGAAGAGTTGAAAGTCATTGTCTTTAAATTAGGATCCGAAGAGTATGGTATTGAGGTAGACAAGGTTCAGACGATAGAGCGTATGATGCCTATTACCCGTGTTCCGAAGACCTTCTCTTTTGTGAAAGGAGTTATTAACTTACGCGGTGTTGTTATTCCCGTCATTGATCTGCGTGGTCGATTCTCTTTGCCGGAAACAGAATATACCGATCAAACACGTATTGTCATTGTAGGTGTAGACGACATGCAAGTCGGCTTTATCGTTGACTCTGCCAATGATGTTATTGACATCAAGCGTGATGCTATCGATAGTCCGCCTGAAGTGGTTGGTGGAGTTAAAGCAAGATACTTGCGTGGTGTAGCCAAATTGGAGGATGCTCGCTTGTTGATTATGCTTAACCTGAACGAAGTATTAAATAAAAGCGAGGTTGTACAGCTGGAAAGTATTGAGGGCTAACACCGTGGAACTGTTCAACCGATTTGAGGGATTCCAAATGGATGTGCTCAAAGAGGTCGGTAACATTGGAGCAGGCAACGCCGCAACGGCGTTGTCTCAGCTTCTTAATAGACCGATTGACATGGGTGTACCTACAGTGCAGATGCTTCCTTTTGAAGAAGTTGCTGAAAAAGTGGGCGGGGATGAACGTATTGTTGTTACTGTATTTCTTCGTGTTGAAGGCGAAGCACCAGGCAATCTGTTCTTTATGATGGCACCTGAGGCTGCCAAAATGCTGTTGAACCGTCTTGCTGGTTTTGATCTGAAGGAAGGTCTTGCATTCACGGAAATGGAACAATCGGCTCTATCCGAAATCGGAAATATTTTGGCAGGTTCATACCTTTCTTCATTGGCAGATTTCACGAAACTATCTATGTATCCGACTGTTCCTGGACTTGCTATTGATATGGCAGGAGCCATTTTGAGTTATGGTTTGTTGCAGTTTGGTGAAATGGGCGACGATGCATTATTGATTGACACTTCTTTCTTTGAAGGCGAAGATCAGGTAGAGGGTCAATTTTTCCTGATTCCGGATCCGCCATCATTTGCTAAGATATTTGAATCTCTAGGGGTGCCACTGGATCATGATTGAGGACAAAAGCGTCGTTAAAGTCGGTATGGCGGATTTGAACATTGCTCATCTTCCCGGCGTAATCCGTACGACTGGCTTGGGCTCTTGTGTTGGATTAACAATGTATGATCCGCATTTGAAGCTTGCCGGAATGGCGCATGTCATGCTCCCCACTTCAGAGATTGCTCGTGAAGGAACTTTGAACAAAGCCAAATATGCGGATACGGCATTGCCGGAATTGTTACAAAGAATGATACAACTCGGTGCATCTCGTTCACGTATTGTGTCCAAAATGGCTGGAGGGTCTCAGATGTTTGCCTTCGCGGGAGCAGGGGATACGATGCGTATCGGACCGAGGAATGCGGATTCTTGTCGGGAATGGTTAGAAAAGCTTGGGATTCCACTTCTTGCCGAAGACACCGGTGGGAATTACGGACGAACGATTGAAATGGACTGTGAAACTGGACTTTTGACTATTCGAAGTGTCCAAATGGGTGTAAAGGAACTATAAGACATGATAGGAAACTACCGTATTAATCTTGGAGCAGGCATAGTCGGATTTATTCTGACTTTTTTTGTAGCATACAGCAGCAATGTGTTGATGACCAGCTTAATACGCGGGTTGATCGGCTTTGTAGCCTGGTTTGTCCTTGCTTATGGTTTACGCTGGGGACTGGGATTGCTGCTGAACCCTTCATCAGAGGGGAATGGGTATGGTTATGATTCACCAGGCGATCAAGAACTAAGAGGTTCACAGGTGGACATTAAACTCGAAGACGATGGACAAGAGCTGAACGACTTGCTCAAACATGGACAGAACGCCTCCTCTGGGGAGAACCTTCCACCATCTGAGACGAAAGCTCCAACGGGATTTGCCCCTTTGGATCCGCCTAAACTTGTCCGGACCAAAGATCCGGAGGAGTTGGCGCAGGCCGTTCGTCACCTGACAGACAAATAAGGAGGGTGAAAGCAATTGAACGAGCGTAAAGCTTCACATTTGAACCACGCTGACTTGTGGGAAAAGTGGAAAGAACAAGGCGATCTTGAAGCCAAGAAAAGTTTGATCGGAAAGTATCTTCATATTGTAAACTATGTATCCGGGCGTTTGGCTGTTGGTCTGCCCAAAAATGTCCCGAAAGATGATCTGGAGAGCAATGGAGTTATGGGATTAATTGATGCGTTGGAGAAATTTGACTATGAACGTGGTCTGCAATTTGAAACGTACGCCTCCTGGCGGGTGCGTGGTGCCATCCTTGATGGTTTGCGTCAGGGTGATTGGGTGCCTCGTTCCGTACGGGAGAAAGCAAAGCGGATTGAAGATGCTTACCAGCAGCTAGAGCAGACATACTTGCGTTCTGTTAGTGACGAAGAAATGAGCCAGTATCTCGACGTGTCTACGAAAGACTTTCAACATATGCTTCAAGAAGTGGCAGTTATGTCGCTTTGCTCTCTGGAAGATCCAATCCGGGAAGAAGAGTCCGAGACTCGACTTTCATTAATGGTCGATGAAAAAGCAAAAAACCCGGATTACAAAGTAAATGAATTCTACTTAAAAGAAGCTTTAGTGCAAGGGCTTGAAAAATTGACGGTCAAAGAGAGAACGGTTGTTTCACTTTTATATTATGAAGATCTCTCTCTTAGTGAAATTGCTGAAGTAATGTCTCTTTCTCCGTCACGTATCTCGCAATTGCACTCAAAGGCCATTTTAAGGTTACGTGGAACACTGGATAAACAGAAAGACTTGCTTATGCGTAAAGATTAATATAGTAATATATGAATAGAGAGCATTAACAATGGATATTGGGGAGTGGAAAGTCTAAAAGGGGGAAGAAATGCATTGACACAGCAGACTGTTTTGGAACAGTGTTTGAGCATTGTTTTATCAGATGATAAAAGTACGGCCTACCTTGAATTTTCCAAACAGGAAGAAGGTTTTGCCTGTACACCGGATGAGCTCGAAAAATTTATAGCGAGTCAGGGTATTAAGTATGGTGTGCTGCGCGAAGCGTTGCTTGTTTTTGTGAGTCATCCTGAGATGTACGTGAAGGATCGATACAAGATTGCCGAAGGTATTAAACCAGTACCTGGAACTAATGGCTTTATTAAAGTGCTGGTGGGCATGGACGATTCCAATGAACGGCGACCTTTGGAAGCAGAGAACGGAACAGTCGATTACAAAGAAGTGACTCGCTTAAACAATGTTCGAACAGGTCAAATCATTGCCGAACGAATTCCTCCTGTGGATGGCACGATGGGAAGGGCTGTAACTGGTGAAGAAATACCGTTTCGTCCAGGGAAAGAAGCACGCTTCAAAGTGGGGAAAAATGTTGTCGTTAACCCTGATGGATCCGCGATGTATGCCGCTCTGGATGGATTGGTTACCAAAACAGAAGGCAACAAATTGAATGTGTTTCCGGTATACGAGATCAATGGCGATGTGGATTATAACACTGGTAACATCGATTTTGTGGGTACAGTTGTCATCCGCGGCAATGTGCTTACCGGATTTAAAGTAAAAGCTGCGGGGGATATACGTGTCGTCGGAGGTGTCGAGGGGGCGGAGTTGGAAGCAGGTGGCTCTGTCGAAATTACCGGCGGTATTATTGGTTATAACAAAGGGCTTATACAAGCAGGGCATAACGTGAAATGTACCTTTATTCAAGAAGGCAACGTCGATGCGGCTGAAAATGTTCTGGTATCCCAAAGTATTATGCATTCCACGATTCGTGCAGGTCATGCGGTAATCTGTGAAGGTACCAAAGGACTTATCGTTGGCGGGTCGATCCAGGCTGGAGAAAAGGTCTCAGCACGCGTCGTCGGCAACAGTATGTCTACTGTGACATCCATTGAAGTAGGGGTACTGCCTAAGCTCCGTAATGAGTTGAGTGACTTACGTAAGGAAGTCAAAGAGCAGATGGATGCTTTGGATAAAACGAAAAAAGCTTTGACATTATTGGATCAGTTAGCTGCTGCAGGCCAACTGACCCCGGATAGAATGTCCATGCGAATCAAACTGAGTGCGACTCAAAAATCTGCCCTTCGTCTTAGCGAGGAAACGAAAACACGTATCTTTGAAATTGAGAAGGTTCTTGAAGATACAAGTAGGGCTCGCGTCGATATTCATAAGATGATTTATGGAGGCTCTAGAATAGTTATCGGCAGATACACCAAATTTATTAAAGATCCGGTAAGTCGAATATCTTTTTATTATCATGATGGGGATATAACGATGGTTCCATTCGTTTAAGTACAGCATTCAAGCACATGAAGAAATCCATTCGATACCGTGAGGTGAGCGTATGAGTTTCAAAGCGGTTGAGTTGCAGATTGCCGTACCTAGAACAAGTGAGGCGGGGCGTTATCAGAATGAAGCCCAGCAGAGACCGGTCATTGACCAGAACCTGCTAGCGGAACAAACGGCCAAAGAAGCAAATGAAGCAAGGCAACGAAGCGAGGCGCTGGATGAAACAGCGCACACAGATGTACGCGATGGTCAATCTAGAAACAAAGAGCAGCAGAGCGGCTCCAACGAATCTGAAGTTACTTCAACGCTGGAAACTGTCAAACCTGCTGAGCATCCCTACAAAGGAAAACATATTGACCTGTCGTTGTAATGGATGACATGTGACTCACATGTAGTCTTAAACACCGATGGCTGCATTAAAAGGAGAGAACCCGATTTGTCACCATGGATCATTATTGTCATATTAGGAGCCTGCGCAATTGCATATGCGCTTATCATGCCCAAGAAAAACAAAGTGCAGGAGCCTGGGCATCACCTGGTGCAAGAGATGGAATCTACGCTTGAACATTATATGGCTGAGATAGAGAACGATAATGATGCTCTCATTCAGCGTGTTGCTGAAATGAAGGGTGAGGCGACGGCTGCAGATCAGCGTATGCAATCACAGCTTCAGGAATTACAGCGGAGGTTGGATCAACTGGAAGAAAGTAAAACGAAAGAAACAGACATACCCTCCAATATAATTCCGGTACATAGCACAAGCGGATTGCAAGCACAGGCGCTTGTAGACAGTGTGCGAGCAGATTCGGCCCAACAGGTGTCAGAAGCAGAACAGCAGGCCGCTGTACAAGAATCTGAGCCTGTACGTGAATCCATTAAGGACCGATATGCTGAGCTGTTTAATCTATATGCTGAAGGAAAGTCAGTGGATGCCATTGCCAAGCAGACGGGCATACAACGTGGAGAAGTACAGCTGATTTTACAGTTGGCAGAACGGGAGGAGAGCTAACAGATGGACAAGCGCTCCTTATGGATTGGACTTGGAAGTGGCATGATTGTTGGTGCGGTATTGCTGCAGCTTGCAACGGTTGGACAAAACGCATTGTTTGAGAGTAATCTCGACCCTGAGTTGGCTACAGCCAATCTGACAATGGAACAGCTTGAAGCAGCTGCAAAGAGCATGGACATGAAGCTTGTAGCTTCTGATGAAGAGCTGTATACAGAAGCTGAGTGGGTAGCGAAGAAGAAACAAGAAGGCAGCGAACTACAGGGGAAAACGGCAACGGCACCTGAAGCGGCAGAATCGGCTGTGAAACCGGAGCAACCTGACGATCCAAAGCAACCTGTCACTAATGAAAGTGACAAACAGGACGAAGTCGATCAGCCAAAGACGACCGAACCGTCAACTCCTAACAGTCCCGAAGCTGCGGCTACTGTATCGTTCAAAGTACGTTCAGGCAACAGTCTGGCCATCGTGGCCGGGAATCTGGAGAAAGCCGGGATTGTCGATAGTGCAGAAGCTTTCGTAAAGGCGGGCAGAGCAGAGCGAATTAATACCAAAATACAAGTCGGTACCTATGACTTGGAAAAAGGCGAAAGTTTCAAATCCATTATTGCCAAGATTACAAAAGAACCGTCAAACTGAGTGCGCTCAGGCAGGGCGGTTTTTTTGTATAAATAATGACAAGTTCTGTATCGCTATGAAGGAACGGAAATTTGCATTGAAAGACTGTTGCATCAGGCAATCAGTTATGCTATATTAGATAACGGTGTTAAAACACACGCATGTGCTAATTTTGTTGAGGGTGCTTTCCTGATGGAGAGTCTTGGCGAAAAATGATGCCGGCGGAGGACACAATAAAACCATATTAGGAGGTGTGTGAAGATGGCAGTAATCTCCATGAAGCAGCTTCTCGAAGCTGGGGTACACTTCGGTCACCAAACTCGTCGTTGGAACCCAAAAATGGATCGTTATATCTTCACTGAAAGAAACGGAATTTATATCATTGACTTGCAAAAGACAGTGAAAAAAGTCGAAGAGGCTTACAACTTCGTTAAAGGAATCGCAGGAGAGAATGGTACAATTCTTTTCGTGGGTACTAAGAAACAAGCTCAAGATTCCGTTAAAGAAGAAGCTGAACGCGCTGGTCAATTCTACATTAACCAACGTTGGCTCGGCGGTACCCTGACTAACTTCTCAACTATTCAAAAACGTATTGATCGTTTGAAACAGTTGGAAGCTTGGGAAGAAGACGGTACTTTCGCTGTATTGCCTAAAAAAGAAGTAATCTTGCTTCGCAAAGAGAAAGATCGCCTGGAGAAATTCCTCGGCGGTATTAAAAATATGAAAGGCCTGCCAAGCGCCCTGTTCATCATCGATCCACGCAAAGAGCGTATCGCTGTTGCGGAAGCTCGCAAATTGGGTATCCCAATTGTAGGTATCGTTGATACTAACTGCGATCCGGACGAGATCGATTATGTTATCCCGGGTAACGACGACGCAATCCGTGCCGTTAAGCTGTTGACAGGTAAAATGGCTGATGCCGTTATCGAAGCTAACCAAGGCGAAGAAACTTCCGCTTAATAGATTCGAACATATCTAATGAATTAAATGAAAAGGGTGGTTGGTAGGTGGATAACCTCTCACTGCCCTTTTTTTAGAGTGTACGTACAATTACTTATTTTTGGAGGGAATTAATAATGGCAGTTAATGCGAGTGCAGTAAAAGAACTCCGTGAAAAAACGGGCGCAGGTATGCTCGATTGCAAAAAAGCACTGGAAGAAGCAAACGGTGACATCACGAAAGCAGCTGAATTGCTGCGCGAAAAAGGTCTGTCAGCAGCAGCTAGCAAAGCTGGCCGTGCGGCAACTGAAGGCGTTGTAGAGTCTTACATCCACGCAGGTGGACGTATTGGTGTACTGGTAGAAGTTAACTGTGAAACTGACTTCGTTGGTAAAACAGATCAATTCAAAGATTTCGTTAAAGACATCGCTATGCAAATCGCAGCAGCGAGCCCGAAATTTGTTACTCGTGAAGAAGTTCCTACAGAAGAGCTGGAAAAAGAGAAAGAAATTCTGAAAGCTCAAGCTCTGAACGAAGGCAAACCAGAAAAAATCGTTGAGAAAATGGTTGAAGGCCGTATCGGTAAATATTACGAAGAATTCTGCCTGTTGGAGCAAACCTTTGTTAAAGATCCTGACAAAACGATCTCCCAACTGCTGAACGAAAAAATCAGCCAAATCGGTGAAAATATCTCCATCCGTCGTTTCGTTCGTTATGAACTGGGTGAAGGTCTTGAGAAAAAAGTAGACAACTTCGTAGAAGAAGTTATGTCCCAAGTAAACAAATAAGACGGTTTTCAAACCGGCAAGCAGGAATGATTTTCGAAGATATAAGAATGATGAAACTTCGAAGCGCTACTCCCTTATATCCCAGGAAAACAATGCCTTACCGGTTGAACGTTTTTCCTAAAAGAGCGGAACACAACTGTGTTCCTTTCTTTTTAAGCAGGAGGCCATGCGCGAGAAGTTTTGTTGGTTGAACGCCGAGGGTGTTCAATTCAAAGTGGAGGGTGAATAATTGGAACAGCCAGTATTTAAACGTGTTGTCTTAAAGGTCAGCGGAGAGTCTCTTTCCGGTCAAAATGGCTACGGTATTGATGCAGAGACGATCTCGTCGATTGCCCAGCAAGTAAAAGAAGTAGTTGAACTAGGTGTTCAGGTTGCTATCGTATGCGGCGGTGGAAACATCTGGCGCGGAATTGCCGGTAGCGAAAACGGCATCGATAGAGCAACTGCCGATTATATGGGGATGCTGGCGACGGTTATGAACTCGCTCGCCCTGCAAGATGCACTGGAACAGATTGAAGTGCCTACTCGCGTACAGACATCGATTGCCATGCAACAAATTGCAGAGCCTTATATTCGTCGTAGAGCTATTCGTCATCTGGAGAAAGGCCGGGTCGTTATTTTTGCAGCAGGTACAGGTAACCCGTTCTTCTCCACCGATACAACAGCAGCACTGCGCGCAGCAGAGATCGAAGCAGAAGTCATCTTAATGGCCAAAAATAAAGTTGATGGTGTATACTCAGCGGATCCGTTTAAAGACAGCACAGCTGTCAAGTTTGATCAGTTGACTTACATGGATATACTTAACAAAGATCTTGGTGTAATGGACTCAACGGCGTCCTCGCTGTGTAAGGACAACAACATTCCGTTGATCGTATTTGCCATTACGGAACAAGGTAACATCAAACGTGTTGTTCTCGGTGAACGCATCGGGACAATCGTTAAAGGGAGTGTAGATTAATGCCACAAGCGGTTAAAAAACATGCCGAAGAACGTATGGATAAAGCGATTCAAGCGTTACGACGTGATCTTGCCACTTTGCGTGCAGGTCGTGCAACTCCGGCTCTTCTCGACCGGATTCAAGTAGAGTATTACGGTGCAATGACTCCACTCAACCAATTGGCTAATATCAGTACACCGGATTCCCGGACATTGATGATCCAGCCGTGGGATAAATCCTCCATGGGGGATATTGAGCGTGCAATTATGAAATCCGATCTTGGCCTTACGCCAGCGAACGACGGAACTATGATTCGTCTGTCCATTCCGGCACTTACGGAAGAACGCAGACAAGAACTTGTGAAGTTGACGAAAAAGTTCGGTGAAGAAGGCAAAGTAGCCATTCGTAATATTCGCCGTGATGCGAATGATGATATTAAAAAAATGGAGAAGTCAGACATTTCCGAGGACGAGTCCCGGAGACATCAAGACGACATCCAAAAATCGACTGATAAGTTTATTGCTGAAGTCGATAAGGTACTCGCTGCCAAAGAAAAAGAAATCATGGAAGTGTAAGACAAGCGCAGCCCCTCCAATACGGTGGGGTTTTGTCTCTTTTCCAAGCTTCAGGTGAAGAAACTTCAGGGATTTTGGAGGAACAGGAATGATCAAACGGGTTCGGTCGTGGTGGAATGGGGCTGACAAGCAGGAAACGCTGACTATATCCGAGGATAATATCCCGCAGCACGTCGCCATCATTATGGACGGCAATGGACGATGGGCGAAACGTTTGGGTCTCCCACGAATAGCTGGCCACCAGAATGGGATGAAGGCGGTCAAACGTGCGACCATCGCGGCGGATGAACTGGGCATCAAATATCTGACGATGTACGCTTTTTCGACAGAAAACTGGACGCGTCCAAAAGAAGAAGTGGATTTTCTGATGCGGCTTCCGCAAGAATTTTTGGCGATAGAGCTGGATGAGCTTATAGAAAAAAATGTACGCATCCGTATGATGGGCCAGGAGGAGCATTTGCCTTCCCATACCATTAATGCTTTGCGTGAGGCTATTCGTCTTACGGAACATAACACAGGGCTTGTTTTGAATTTTGCAATGAACTACGGAAGTCGTCGCGAAATGACGGACTGTGTCAAACAGATCGCTCTGCAGGTAAAGTCGGGGGAACTATCGGCAGACGACATTACGCCTGAACTCATTGACAGACATATGCTCACTGGAGATATGCCTGATCCGGATTTGCTGATCCGGACGAGCGGAGAGTTGAGATTAAGCAATTTCATGCTTTGGCAGCTTGCATATAGCGAATTATGGTTTACGGATATATACTGGCCCGAATTTGGCAAAAAGCATTTGCTTGAAGCAGTAGCCGAATATCAGCGCAGAACAAGGCGTTACGGCGGTTTGAAATAGATGGAGGATGAAGCCGTTGAAACAGCGATTAACGACAGGAATCATAGCAGGTGTGTTATTTTTGGGTTTTTGCATGCTGGGCGGACCCTGGTACCATGGCTTGGTATTGCTTATGGCTCTCATCGGTTATTATGAATTTGTTAAAATGACCGGGGTACAGCCTTTTTCGGGTGTAGCCCTAATTGGTTATGCAGGTATCTTTGCGATTGTGTTTCCTTGGGAAATGGTTTGGGAGGCCAGACCACTAACGTTATTCCAGATCGGATGGCTTGTGATGCTTGTATTAATGACGGCATCTGTGGTAACTAAAAACAAGATTCCTGTAAACACTGTTGCCATGCTCTTTCTGGGAGTAATGTATATTGGAATCGGTTTTTATTACATCGCGGAATCGAGACATTTGCATCATGGGTTGTTCTGGACGTTTCTGCTTCTGGGCTCCATATGGGCAAGTGATGCAGGTGCCTATTTTGTAGGAAAACTTATCGGAAAGAACAAACTTTGGCCGTCGATCAGTCCTAATAAAACGGTGGAAGGTGCACTGGGTGGTATTGTGATCGCGGTAGTCACTTCTGTTGTTTTTGCATTGGTGTCAGACGGCTTGTTGTCTTGGCAAAGAGCGGTATGGATTGGGATTGCATGCGCGGTTGTAGGACAAATGGGAGATCTGATTCAATCTGCTTACAAACGTGTGTATAACATCAAAGATTCCGGCACTTTGCTCCCGGGGCATGGCGGTATTCTGGATCGATGCGACAGCTGGATTGTCGTTTTTCCATTCGTACATATACTAATGCTTCTGCCCTATTAAAAATGAGCACAAGCCATATGACAAACTATTCGTCATAGGCATTGGATAAATAAAGATGAGGTGCAGCATGAAAAAAATTGCGATTCTCGGGTCAACCGGTTCCATTGGAACTCAGACACTGGATGTAGTCGATATGCATCCCGAACGCTTTCAAGTAGAGGGACTGGCTGCTGGGAGCAATATAGAGCTGCTGATTGAGCAAGCGAAGCGTTATCGACCCAAAAAGGTATCAGTTGGCTCAAAGGAGCTAGCAGAGACCGTGGCACCGCACTTACCTATCGAAACACAGCTTTTTTATGGCAAAGAAGGACTAGTGGAAGTTGCTGCTGGAACGGATGCAGATACGGTTGTCACTGCTGTAATGGGGAGTGTTGGGCTTGAGTCTACCTTGGCTGCTATTGATGCAGGAAAACAGATTGGGCTGGCTAACAAAGAGACGCTAATTACAGCGGGACATATTGTTACTGCCAGAGCGGCTGCGAAAGGGGTACCGATTCTGCCTGTGGATAGTGAGCACTCGGCTATCTTCCAATGCTTGAATGGAGAACCTCGTGAACGCGTGATGGGAATTACACTTACGGCTTCTGGAGGATCGTTCCGTGATTTGACTCGTGAACAGCTCAAGGAAGTTACCGTAGAAGATGCACTCAAACATCCGAACTGGTCGATGGGGTCGAAGATTACGATAGACTCGGCGACGATGGTGAATAAAGGTCTGGAAGTTATTGAAGCGCATTGGCTGTTTGGACTAAGTTATGATCAGATTGATGTGTTGCTTCACCCGGAGAGCATCATTCATTCCTACGTGGAGTTTAATGATACAAGCATTATCGCCCAGCTTGGCAATCCGGACATGCGTGTTCCCATTCAGTATGCACTGACCTATCCTGACCGCTTACCATCGCCTTCACAACGTCTATCCCTATCGCAAGTGGGCAAACTGCATTTCCGTGAGATGGATATGGAACGGTTCCCTTGTTTAAGAATGGCATATGAATGTGGTAAAATGGGGGGGACCGCAACAACGGCGTTTAATGCAGCCAACGAGGTTGCCGTAGCACGTTTCTTGCGTAAAGAGATTTCGTTCCTTAAAATAGAGGATATTATTGCTTCTGTGCTAGAAGCACACCGCAATGTGGACGAGCCTGATCTGGAGGAAATCGCAAAATGTGATCAGGAGAGCCGTCAACTTGCGTTCAGTCTGTAATCTCTTTTTTCAAGATAAAATGGAAGAAGTGATTCTCTTGTGCGGCATCAGAGAATAATGATAATCTAAAGGGACAGACTGCGGTTCGTGCCGTGAAGGAGGATGGATAGGGATTGGAAACCATACAAGTGGTATTTCTAACGGTGCTCATGTTCTTTGTCATCGTGACGGTTCATGAATGGGGACATTATTATTTTGCCAAACGCGCCGGTATTCTTGTACGGGAATTTGCGATCGGTTTTGGTCCCAAATTGTTCTCATATAAAAGAAACGAGACCCAGTTCACACTACGTCTGCTGCCTTTTGGCGGGTATGCACGTATGGCTGGGGAAGATCCGGAACTGGTAGAAATTCAAGAAGGTCAGACCATTGCGGTAAGGTCGGCTGATGACCAAGTCAAAATGATCTACCTCGATCAATTGGATAATCGCAAAAATGTAATTCGTGGTGAAGTCATCTCCATTGATATGGAGAATGCACTGAAATTGCAACTCGATGTGGATGGCGAAATTCAGCAGTACCGGATACATCCGCAAGCGATGTTGGTAAGTCGTGGGAAACAAACCCAGATTGCACCGAAAGATCGCCAATTTGGTAGTAAAACGGTGGGGCAGCGGGCAATGGCGATTTTTGCTGGTCCACTCATGAATTTCATTTTGGCATTTGTCTTATTTGCAGTCTATGCACAGATGGCTGGGGTTCCAGTTGAGAATCCGAAAAATCTGGAGATTGGTGAAGTGCTTGAAGGTGGAGCTGCCTACCAAGCGAACCTGCAAAAGGGAGATATCATTGAGACAATCAATGGTACTGCTATTGGTACGGACTCGCAAAAAATGGTGACGATGATTGCCGATTCCAAAGACAAACCGATGGAATGGACACTGCGTCGGGGGGATGAAACGTTTAATATAACGATTACGCCTCGTGCAGTAGAAGGTCAAGAAGGCGGTAAGGTCGGAATTGTACCAACGCTGCCAACCAGATCTGTTGGATTTGTTGAAACCTTTAAAGTGTCAGGGATAGCGATGGTTGATACAACCAGAGTAATCTTTGAAGGCTTCAGACATCTTATTAATCAATTTAACATGGACGATATAGGTGGTCCGGTGCGTACGTTTGAGGTTACAGGCCAGATTGCAAAACAGGGTATTGAGCAATTAACCAGATGGGCTGCCATTTTGAGCCTTTATCTTGGTATCTTCAACCTGCTACCGATCCCTGCGCTTGACGGAAGCCGTTTGGTTTTCCTGGGGGTTGAGGCGCTTCGTGGCAGACCTGTTGACCCGAACCGAGAAGGTATGGTTCATTTTGTTGGCTTCGCGATGTTGTTTGTACTGATGCTGGCAGTAACATATAATGATATATTACGATTAATTAACGGATAATTATGGTTTGACTACGCTCTGTCTATTCAGAGATAGTCGTAATGGGAGGACGCTGGAGTCTTATGTCAAAGGAAAATGATAAACAGTTCGTGACTGAAATTACACCTCAGGGCGAGGATTTCTCACGCTGGTACATTGATGTTATTAAAAAAGCTGATCTCATGGACTATGCACCCGTACGCGGTTGTATTGTTTTCAAACCAGACGGATTTGAGATCTGGGAACATATTAAGGATGAGTTGGATCGTCGTTTCCGTGAAACGGGCCATCGCAATGCTTACTTCCCGATGTTCATTCCTGAGAGCTTTTTCCAAAAAGAAAAAGAACATGTTGAAGGCTTCAATCCCGAATTGCCTTGGGTTACGGAAGCTGGGGGAGAGAAGCTGGAAGAACGTCTGGCAATCCGTCCTACATCCGAAACGATTATTGGTCACATGTACTCCAAGTGGATTCAGTCTTATCGGGATCTTCCGGTATTGATCAACCAGTGGGCTAACGTAGTCCGTTGGGAAAAAAGAACGTTGCCTTTCCTTCGCACAAGTGAGTTCCTGTGGCAGGAAGGTCACACTGCGCATGAGACCGAAGAAGAAGCACGTGAAGAAACGATGAAAATGCTTCAGATTTATCGTGAAGTGGTTGAAGAGTATTTGGCTATTCCGGTAATTGTGGGTCAGAAAACCAAATCCGAGAAGTTTGCGGGTGCGGTGGATACGTACTCGATCGAAGCCATGATGAAGGATGGACGTGCTGTACAAGCAGGTACATCACACTACATGGGAACGAACTTTGCAAAAGCATTTGAAATTCAGTATCTTAGCCGGAATAATGTGCTGGAGCTGGCTTACACCACTTCATGGGGGGTAAGCACACGTTTAATCGGTGCGTTAATTATGGTTCACGGAGATGACCGTGGCCTGGTTCTTCCTCCTAAAGTTGCACCAACACAAGTGGTCATGATTCCAATTGGACCGCCAAAAACACGCGATGCCGTTGTAGGCCGTGCGGACGAGTTGTTCGCTGAACTGAAACAAGCGGGAATTCGTGTGAAAATGGATGATCGCAGTGATGTTCGTCCAGGCTGGAAATTCAACGAATATGAGATGCGTGGTGTTCCAATTCGTCTCGAAATTGGTCCGCGCGATATGGAGAACGGTGTGTGTGTTCTCGTTTCCCGGATTACGGGAGAGAAGAAAGTCGTTGAACAAGCAAATCTGGTGGAAGAAATCCAGACTATGCTGACTCAAGTGCAAGCCGATATGCTGCAACGTGCTCGCACGTTTATGTCGGACAACTTCTACTCTGTAGATACGCTCGATGAGATGAAGGAATTGATGGAAAACAAACGCGGGTTCACACTGGCTGGATGGTGCGGTTCAGAAGCTTGCGAAGATAAAGTAAGAGAAGTAACAGGTGCAACAAGCCGGAACATTCCGTTCCAGCCTGCGGAAGAAAAGCATACGTGCCTGGCTTGTGGTGAACAAGCGAAACACACGGTAGTGTTTGCAAGAGCGTACTAAGTCAGGATAACCTGACTAACAGCACTTATTCACCGTAAGAGTAAGGAATGGAGAGCTTCTGTCGGATAAAATGAGTCGGTGCGGGTTCGGATCGGGGACATTTTTGAATGCAGAGGCTTTTCCTGTTTTAAGGGGGTACAAGGAGGAACACGATGAGTGGATTCGAGGAGAAGAGAAAACGGTTTGAGTTGTTGATGAAACAGACGGAGCTTCCGGCTGGCCTAATAGAGCCCTACTTTTTGGATGGATGGATTGAACGGGTGGAGACAAGCCGTAGCAATCGCGACTGGACTATTGTGATTGCAAAAGATACCTTGGTTCCTGCTCCAATCTATCGAACATTTTGCCTGCACATCCAGGAGAAAATGAATCACATTTCAAAGATCACGTTTGGTTTCAAATATAGTGATCAGGTCGAGATTGGTGATATTGTCAGTGAGTATTGGAACTTGTTCCTTGAATGGGTTACAAGGGAAATTCCATCCGTTAATGGTTGGATGAACCGCACCAAGTTTGAATGTGAAGCAGATCTGCTGCAATTGACCATGAGTGATGCCATGTCGATGGAGCTTGCGAAGAAGAAACAGATCGATCAAGCTATAACTACTTTTTATGATAAGTATTTTCAGCTGCCCTTGCGGGTTAAATTGCTGGTTGGTGAGGTTGAAAGCAACAAAGAGGCGATGGAACAATTCCAGCTCAAGAAGCGGGAAGAAGAGCTTCAAGTTATTGAGCAGATGATGAGTGAAGTGGACTCGGAAATGCCTGAAGAGGAAGAACAGGGCGATGTTCGTTTACAGATGGGATATGATATCAAGGAACCACCTGTACCTATGCAGGAAATTCAGGATGAAGAGAAAAAGGTTACGTTACAGGGAACGGTCTTCGGTCTGGATCGCAAGGAATTGCGTAACGGAAATACCCTGTTTACTTTTTATCTGACGGATTTCACGGATTCCATGCAAATGAAGATGTTTGCCAAAACAAAAGAGGATGTCAAAATCCTGAGCTTGCTGGCCAATGGGAAATGGGTAAAAGTCCGTGGTCGTGTAGAATACGACCGGTTTATGCAAATTCCGGAACTTGCCATGATTCCTTCAGATTTGGTTGAAGTAAAGGCACCACCATCCCGTAAAGATAAAGCAGCTGAGAAACGGGTTGAGTTCCATCTGCACTCCACGATGAGTACAATGGATGCTGTAACTTCGATCGACAAATACGTAAAGACTGCAGCGGAATGGGGACATAAGGCAATCGCCGTAAGTGATCATGGCGGTGTGCAGGTGTATCCGGAGGCGTCCAAAGCGGCCAAGAAAAACGGAATTAAAATGATCTACGGCCTTGAGGCCAATGTGGTAAACGATTCGGTTGCTGTAGTTATGGCACCACAGCCGTTGGAACTCAAATCAGCGACATATATCGTCTTTGATATTGAGACCACAGGTCTGTCTGTAACCCAGAACAAGATCATCGAAATTGCGGCAGTGAAGGTAGAGGACGGTAAAGAAATTGACCGCTTTGCTACGTTTGTAAATCCGCATGAGCGCATCCCATATAACATTCAGCAGTTGACTAATATTAACGATGAAATGGTGAAGGATGCACCTGAGCTAGAACCGGTTATTCATGATTTTGTGAAGTTTGCCGGAGATGGCGTACTGGTTGCGCATAATGCGCGATTCGATATGGGCTTTATTCAGGCTTCGCTGAAACAGCTTGGCATGCCTGAGCTTCAGAACCCTGTACTCGATACGTTGGAACTGGCACGGTTGTTATATCCAAAAATGAAGAACCACCGTCTGAATACGTTGGCGGATAAATATAAAGTAGCACTGGAAAGTCATCACCGGGCGATTGATGATACGATTGCGCTCGCTGGTATACTGAATGGATTGGTTAATGATGCCGCCCAGATGAAAGGCCTGACCATGCTTGATCGGCTTAATGATTATGTCGGAGTTGATCTTTCAAATACGCGTCCATTCCATTGCGGTATCTATGCTTTGAATGATGTCGGCAAAAAGAATCTCTATAAACTGGTATCACTTTCCCATACGGAGCATTTCAAACGGGTGCCTTGTATTCCAAAATCGAAGCTGATCAATTTGCGTGAAGGTCTCATTATTTTATCAGGTTGTGAAAAAGGTGAGTTTTTCGAGGCTGTGCTAAACAAATCGCTTGAAGAGGCGGAAGAGATAGCGCATTTCTATGACATTCTGGAGATCCAGCCTTTGACAATGTATATGCATTTGGTGGACAAAGGGCTCGTGGCTACGCCAGAGGAATTGAAGCTCGCTGTTCGTAAAGTTGTTGACATTGGTCAAAAATTGGGGAAACCGGTAATAGCCACAGGTAACGTGCATTATCTCGAGCCGCGCGACAAGCTATATCGGGATATCACGATTCACGGAATTACAGGATTCAGCCCGCTCAAAGATCAACGTAAACCGGATGCTCATCTAAGAACGACGGATGAAATGCTGGAAGAGTTCCAGTACCTGGGCCAAGATAAAGCCTACGAAGTCGTTGTTACGAATACGGTTGAATTGGCGGATCGGTTCGAGGAAATCAAGCTGTTCCCGGACAAGCTGTTCACTCCGATTTTGGAAGGCGCAGACGATGAAATCCGTAATACCTGTTATAATACCGCCAAGTCGATTTATGGTGAGGAACTGCCAGAAGTCATTGTGGCACGACTGGAGAAAGAATTAAATCCAATTATCAAATACGGTTTTTCTGCTAACTATCTGATCTCGGAACGTTTGGTTAAAAAATCGAATCAGGACGGATACCTTGTCGGATCACGGGGATCAGTTGGTTCTTCTGTAGTTGCTACTTTCCTGGGGATTTCCGAGGTTAATCCGTTGCCAGCACACTATATTTGTGTGAATCCGGAGTGTAAGCACAGTGAGTGGTTCCTTGACGGAAGTGTGCCGAGTGGATTTGACCTTCCTGAGAAAGAATGCCCTGATTGTGGAGGCCGATTAAAAGGCGAAGGGCAGGATATTCCGTTTGAGACGTTCCTTGGTTTTAAAGGGGACAAGGTTCCCGATATTGACTTGAACTTCTCGGGTGATTATCAGCCGCATGCCCATAACTATACGAAGGTGCTTTTCAGCGAAAAGAGTGTGTTCCGTGCAGGCACAATTGGTACGGTAGCTGAGAAAACGGCGTTTGGTTTTGCCAAGAAATATGAGGAAGAACATCATAAAAAATGGCGCGGAGCAGAACTGAACCGTTTGGCCTCCGGTTGTACCGGGGTTAAACGTAGTACAGGACAGCATCCCGGTGGTATTGTTGTTGTACCTGATTATATTGAAGTGGAAGATGTAACGCCTGTACAATTCCCGGCGGATGACGTTAATGCGGAGTGGAAAACAACACACTTTGACTATCACGCCTTCGAAGAGAACTTGCTAAAACTCGATATTCTGGGGCACGATGATCCAACTATGATGCGGATGCTGCAGGATTTGACGGGTATTGATCCAACGACCATTCCGATGAATGATCCTAAGGTCATGAGCATGTTCAACTCTACCGAGGCACTCGGCGTTACGCCAGAGCAGATTCGTTCACCAGTTGCCACTTTTGGTGTACCAGAGATGGGGACGAAGTTTGTACGTCAGATGCTTATTGAATCCCAGCCTTCGTCTTTTGCCGATCTACTCCAGATCTCCGGATTGTCTCATGGTACGGGGGTATGGCTTGGTAATGCACAAGATCTAATTAAAAATGGAACTTGTAACATCAAAACGGTGATTGGTTGCCGGGATGATATCATGTTGTTCCTGATTTATAAGGCGGGCATGGACGCCAGTCTTGCCTTTAAAATTACGGAGAGTGTGCGTAAGGGACGTGGTTTGCCGCAAGAGTGGATTGATGAGATGAAAAATTGCAAGGTACCGCAATGGTACATTGATTCCTGTCTTAAAATCCAGTACATGTTTCCAAAGGCCCATGCGGCCGCTTATGTTATCTCGGCAGTACGTACAGCTTTCTTTAAGCTGTATCACCCAATTGAATACTACGCGACATACTTCACAGTTCGTGCGGATGAATTTGACATCGAACTGGTATGTCAGGGCTATGAGCCCATCTATCGGAAGATCGTAGAAATTGAACAATTAGGTTTCCAGGCACCGCCAAAAGAAAAAAATATGCTTCCTGTCCTTGAGATGGCATTGGAAATGGCAGCACGCGGTTTCTCACTCAAGCCGATTGATCTGTATCGTTCGGAAGCGACGAAGTTTATCGTTGACGGAAATTCACTTATTCCTCCGTTTTCGGCACTGGGGGGAATCGGGGATAATGCTGCACGCAATATCGCTGCGGCAAGAGAGCATGGAGAATTCCTTTCGATTGAAGATTTCCAGCAGAAGTCCAAAGCAAGTAAAACAATTGTTGAATTGCTGACGGGCATGGGATGCTTCCGCGGTTTGCCGGAAAGCAATCAATTATCCTTGTTCTAAAATGGCATTTTGAGTATCTATTTATGGTCTGTAATGTGATTACGTAAATTTTTCTTCATTAGTGGTTAAAATGGCTGAGTGATCGCTTACTTGTCACTATTACCAGACTATGTTATAATTTTTGAAGTGAACGAGATAGTACGAATTTCTAAAGAGTGGGGAAACCCACTCTTTAGTCTTTGGTATACAAGAATCTTGGGTAATGAAGAAATTGCCAGCCATTATTTGCTGGTGTAACCTAAGTTGGAGGTTATCGGTTTTGAGCACAACGAACATTAAATCTACCGTGGAAGAAATGATCCAACCCTACTTGAACGAACAAGGCTTCGAGCTGGTTGACATCGAATACGTCAAAGAAGGCAGCAACTGGTTTTTACGGGTGTATGTCGACAAAGAGGGTGGCATCGACATCGATGATTGTGTCTTGATCAGCGAAAAGCTAAGCGCCAAGCTGGATGAGAACGATCCGATTCCGACCATCTATTTCCTTGAAGTGTCTTCTCCCGGTGCGGAGCGTCCACTGAAAAAACCGGAGGACGTTGCCAAATCCGTAGGTAAAAACGTATTTGTTACAACCTACGAGCCGGTAAATGGTATAAAGGAATTTGAAGGCAAGCTGCTTTCCTTTGATGACGGGGAACTTGTGATCGAAGCAGGCAAGAAACAGCATGCCATTCTTTATGACAAGGTTGCGAGTGCGCGCCTGGCCATTCTGTTTTAAGTGCCTTGTTCACTTATTAATGAAAAAAGACACATCTCACGATAACGGCAAGGTGCTCATGAGTTTAGAGCCTTTCGCCGTTTTACGTATGAGATGCCATGTTTGAAAGGGGGATCAACATTCATGAGTATGGATTTTATTGAAGCAATGAATGAATTGGAGCGGGAAAAAGGGATCAGCAAGGATGTGCTGTTTGAAGCGATCGAGGCAGCACTCATCTCCAGCTACAAGCGTAATTTCAACACCGCCCAGAATGTGCGTGTTGACATGAACCGTAATACGGGTGTTATCCGGGTGTATGCCCGCAAATTGATCGTGGAAGAAGTCCTGGATTCACGTACCGAAATTTCATTGCCTGCTGCACGAGAGATCAACCCACATTTCCAGCTGGAAGATATTGCGGAGATTGAAGTTACGCCGCGTGATTTCGGACGTATCGCCGCACAAACTGCCAAACAGGTAGTGACCCAGCGGATTCGTGAAGCCGAACGCGGCCTGATCTACAACGCTTTCGTTGATAAGGAAGAAGATATCGTTACGGGAGTGGTGCAGCGTCAGGATTTGCGCAATATCTACATCGATCTGGGCAAAATCGAAGCGGCATTGCCGCTGACCGAATTGATGCCGAACGAGAAGTTTGTTCATGGTGACCGTATTAAAGCGTACATCACCAAGGTCGAGAATACGACCAAAGGGCCGCAAATCATTTTGTCCCGTACACATCCGGGCTTGTTGAAACGTCTCTTTGAACTGGAAGTGCCTGAGATTTTTGACGGTGTAGTCGAGATCCGCTCCGTCGCACGTGAAGCGGGCTTCCGCTCCAAGATTGCTGTTCATTCCCGCAATGAGGAAGTTGATCCAGTTGGATCATGTGTAGGTCCTAAGGGAATGCGCGTGCAGACCATTGTGGGTGAGCTGCGCGGTGAAAAAATTGACATCGTTCGTTTCTCCGACCAGGTAGACGAATATGTGGCAAATGCACTTAGTCCTTCCAAAGTATTGGAAGTTCAAGTATTCGAGGAAGAAAAGATGGCTCGGGTTATTGTTCCTGACTATCAGCTGTCCCTCGCCATTGGGATCAAAGGCCAAAATGCCCGATTGGCAGCCAAACTGACCGGCTGGAAAATCGACATTAAGAGCGAGAGCCAGGCGGAACAGGAATTCGGCAGAGAGAAAGATTCTTCTTCGGAAATGCACCAAGATTCCGTCTCCGTCGACTAAAGTAAAGCACGGGGGGGCGCTAACGTATGAAAACTAAAAAAGTACCGCTGCGCAAATGTGTGGCGTGTCAGGAAATGATGCCCAAAAAGCAGCTGATCCGTATCGTTAAAACGCCAGAGGATGAAGTGCTGATCGATTTGACTGGCAAAAAGTCCGGACGTGGTGCTTATTTATGCGGCAAAGAGTCCTGTTTTAAGCTTGCACTCAAAAACCGGTCTTTGGATCGGGCGCTCAAGGGCAAAGTCTCACCGGAAATTTATGAGCAATTGGCAGCTGATTTCGTTGCGGTAGAGGACGAATTCATAGCAGCACAGGAGCGTGAACATGATGAATAATAAAACATTGTCTTATCTGGGACTCTCCATGCGTGCAGGCAAACTTGTAACAGGTGAAGAAATTGTACTTAAAGCGATCCGTTCTTCCGAAGCTAAAATGGTTATTGTTGCGGGTGACGCCTCGGCCAATACACAAAAGAAATTTCGCGACAAATGCGGGACATATAAAGTTCCACTGGTGATCGGATTTGACCGGGATAGTCTGGGTTCAAGTATCGGTAAAGAAACGCGGGTTGTTCTTGCAGTAACGGATCGAGGGTTTGCAAAAATGATCTCCAAGCAAGTCGGTATAATGTCGGAGGTGGAGTATATTGAGTAAACAGGAAAACAAGGATAAATTGCGAGTTTATGAATATGCGAAGTCCCTTAATATGAGTAGTAAAGAAATTATAACCATTCTTAAAAAGCTGGATATTCCCGTAAACAATCATATGAGTGTCATGGAGAATGGTTCAGTCGGTAAGGTGGAACAATTTTTTAAAGATATAAAATCCACTGCCGCTTCCAAACAAAGTAACGAAGCAAAATCCGTTGCTACTTCGTCAGTGCGCAGTGACAAAACAGTGGACAGCAACAAGCCGGCCGGCGGAGTGAACACGCCGAAGAGCAGCAACCCATCCGGTAGTCCCGTACAAACAAAAATACAACAGGAAAAGCAGGTAGGTATGAACAATAGACCAAATTCCAACAATAACAATGGCTCCCAAAGACCTAGCGGCCAAGACAGCCGCAACAGAACGAACTCTTCCCAAGGCTCAAGCCAAGGAGGACAATCAAGTAATCGTCCAAGACCAGCTCAAGGTGGACAAAGCAGTACAGCATCCCGTCCGCAAAGTACGGGTCAACGTCCATCGAATAGCGGTGGCGGTCAAACAAGAAGTGCAGGACCGAACAGCGGTGGCAACACTGGCACTGGCGGCAACCGTACTGGTGGCCAAGGACAGAGCTCAGGACAAGGCCAACGCAGAGGCGGCCAAGGTAATTCCGGCAATAACAACAATAGCGGCAACCGTTCAAACAGCGGTGGCGGTGGACGTCGTTATGACGACAACCGTGGCGGCAACTTCCGCGGTAATCGTGGTGGCAAGAACAATCGCAACAGAAATCAACAACAGTACCAACAACGTGAGAAAATTGATAACACACCTAAGAAAATCATCGTACGTGGTGACATGACTGTTGGTGAAACAGCGAAGTTGCTCCATAAAGATGCTTCTGAAGTTATCAAAAAACTCATCGCAATGGGTGTAATGGCAACGATTAACCAAGAGCTTGATATCGAAACAATCCTGCTGCTTGCTGGAGAGTTCGGTGTTGAGGTTGAAGTGAAAATTGTCCTTGAAGATGACCGCTTCGAAACACTTGAAGAGAATGATGATCCTGCTGACTTGCAGTCCCGTCCTCCGGTAGTTACAATCATGGGTCACGTTGACCATGGTAAAACAACATTGCTTGATGCGATTCGTTCAACGAATGTAACGGGTGGAGAAGCAGGCGGTATCACGCAGCATATCGGTGCTTATCAAGTTGAAATTAACAACAAAAAAATCACGTTCCTGGATACACCAGGTCACGAAGCGTTTACTGCTATGCGTGCACGTGGAGCACAGGTTACGGATATTACAATTATTGTTGTAGCTGCAGATGACGGTGTTATGCCACAAACGGTTGAGGCGATTAACCATGCCAAAGCTGCGGGGCTGCCAATTATCGTAGCTGTCAACAAAATTGACAAGCCGGGTGCAGATGCGGATAAAGTAAAACAAGAATTGACCAACTATGAACTCGTTCCGGAAGAGTGGGGCGGCGACACCATCTTTGTTAACGTTTCGGCGAAACAAAGAATTGGTCTAGAAGGTCTGCTTGAAATGATCCTGCTCGTTGCAGAAGTGAACGAGTACAAAGCAAACCCGGACAAACGTGCCCGTGGTACAGTGATCGAAGCCGAGCTGGATAAGGGACGTGGCCCAGTTGCCCGTATTCTCGTACAGCACGGTACATTGAAAGTCGGAGATGCTTTTGTTGCAGGTAACTGCTTCGGTCGTGTACGTGCGATGGTGAATGACAAAGGTCGCCGTTTAAAAGAAGCTGGACCTTCAACACCTGTAGAAATTACGGGTCTGACTGAAGTTCCAGGTGCGGGAGATCCGTTCATGGTGTTTGAAGATGAGCGTAAAGCGCGTTCTATCGCCGACAAACGTGCCATTACACAACGTGAATCCGATCTGGGTACAAACACACGTGTGACATTGGATGATTTGTTCCAACACATCAAAGACGGTGAAATCAAAGACCTGAACGTAATCATCAAAGGTGACGTACAAGGTTCGGTTGAAGCATTGAAAGGTTCCCTTGCGAAGATCGAAGTTGAAGGTGTACGCGTGAAGATTATTCATAGCGGCGCTGGTGCAATCACAGAGTCTGACATCATTTTGGCTGCAGCATCCAATGCCATCGTGATTGGTTTCAACGTTCGTCCTGATAATCAGGCGAAAGCGACTGCAGATCAAGAGCAAGTAGACATTCGTCTGCATCGCGTTATCTACAGCGTTATCGAAGAAATTGAACAAGCAATGAAAGGTATGCTTGATCCGATTTACAAAGAAAAAGTAATCGGTCATGCTGAAGTTCGGAGCACGTTCTCCATCAGTAAAGTCGGTACCATTGCTGGATGTATGGTTACCTCGGGTAAAATTACGCGTTCCGCGGAAGCACGCCTGATTCGTGATGGTATCGTCCTTTACGAAGGCAAGCTGGATTCCCTGAAACGTTACAAAGATGATGCCAAAGAAGTAGCCCAAGGTTACGAGTGTGGTATCACGCTGGATAAATACAATGATCTCAAAGAAGGCGACGTTATCGAAGCCTTCATTATGGAGACAGTACAACGATAAGCAAGGAAGCATGAGGTGAACAACAATGGCTAAGATTCGTACAGGTAGAGTGGGCGAGCAGATCAAGAAAGAATTAAGTCTGCTCATCCAGTCTGAACTGAAAGATCCTCGTATCGGCTTTATTACCGTAACGGGAGTCGAAGTGACAGGCGACTTGTCGCAAGCCAAAGTTTATCTGAGTGTCTTCGGTGAACAGGAACAAAAGGATAACTCGCTTAAAGCGCTGGCAAAAGCAAATGGATTTTTGCGTTCAGAACTGGGCAAGCGTATCCGTTTTCGACACGTTCCCGAGTTGATATTCAAGATTGACGAATCTATTGCATATGGCAGCCGAATTGAGAAGCTGCTTGGTGATATCGGTACCGACAAGAACGAATCCGAGTAACAGAATAAAGGAGACGGCAATGCACACTTATGAACAGGCGCTTCAGGACGGAAAGCAATTTCTGCTGGAGCATGATGATTACCTGGTCGTGTCGCATGTACAGCCGGACGGTGACGCAGTCAGCTCGACGGTAACGGTGGGCTGGCTGCTGTCATGTCTGGGCAAGACATTCACGATGATTAATGAAGGTGAAATTCCACAACGCATGAATTTTCTGTGGGAAGCTGGCAAGATCGTGAACATGACCGAACAACCACCGGCGCGGAAATATAAAGCGATTATCTGTGTGGATTGTGCAGACTTTTCCAGAGTAGGCCTGACTCGTCATTATTTCGAAGAAGATGCTGTCATTTTAAATATTGATCATCATCCAACCAATGACGCGTATGGAACAGTAAACATCATTAAGCCAGACGCAGCAGCAACGGCTGAAATTCTGTTTGATTTCCTCAATCTTTTCCCAGTGAAGTGGAATAAAGATGTGGCTACAGCAGTCTATACAGGATTGCTAACAGATACAGGTGGATTCCGCTATGCGAATACGAGTCCTAATGTGATGACCACTGCATCCAAATTGCTTGAACATGGTGTGGATGGACCTTATCTTGCACAGATTTTGCTTGAGCAGGTTACGCTCCCACAAGTCCGTATATTGAATCAGGCACTCTCAAGCCTGCAAATGACTGACGATGGCAAGATTGCCTGGGTGGTCATTACGCCTGAAGACATGATTGCTTGTGGAGCGGCTAATGAAGATCTTGAAGGGGTAGTCAATTACCCACGTAACATTCAAGGTGTGGAAGTGGGCATCTTTTTTAAAGTAATCAATGACAATGCGGTGAAAGTATCTCTTCGGTCAGCTGGTAAGGTTGATGTTGCCTCGCTTGCACAGAACTTTGGTGGAGGCGGACATGTACTTGCAGCTGGATGTCGCGTAGAGGGCAAGTTGGAAGATATCGTCGAACTAGTGCTGAAGCAGGTGAATGCTCAATGGTAAAACCATTTGAAGGTGTACTTCCAGTGTATAAACCAGCGGGATTTACTTCTCATGATGTTGTGGCTAAAATGCGTCGTATTCTCAAAATGAAACGTATTGGTCATACAGGCACATTGGACCCGCAAGTTACTGGCGTACTACCGCTTTGCCTAGGACGGGCAACACGTGTGGTGGAGTACATGCAGGAGCTTCCCAAGGAATACTTGGCAACGCTAAGACTGGGTCTGTCTACTGACACGGAGGATATGACAGGTGAAGTTATTGAGCAGTCGGAGACAGCTGTTGAGGTGACACAGGAGCAGGTTCAGCAGGTGCTGGAGCAATTCATGGGCACCATCTCACAGGTTCCACCTATGTATTCTGCGGTCAAAGTGGATGGGAAGCGTCTCTACGAGCTTGCTCGTGAAGGAAAAACAGTAGAGCGTAAGAGTCGTGAAGTTACGATCTATGAACTGGAATTGACAGGAATTGAGAATCAAGGCGACACTACGGATATATCGTTCCGTGCTTTATGCTCCAAAGGAACCTACATTCGAACGTTATGCGTGGATATCGGCAAAAAATTGGGATATCCGTCCACCATGCTACATCTGGAGCGTACGATATCGGCTGGAATCTCTGCTGATCATTGCCTTCATTTTGAAGAAGTGGAACAACGCATGATCGATGGAACGTTAGCCGAGGTGTTGATTCCGGTTGATGAAGCGATCTCTTCCATTCCGGCACATACGGTGGGTGCGGATCAGGCCAAGGGAGCCCTTCAGGGCCAGAAATTATCGGCGCGTTTGCTCGAACCGCCTGCAGAGCAACCTGGTCTACTGCGGTTATATGATCAGGATGGGACGTTTCTGGGGATATTTGAGCGGGATGAATTGAAAGCAACGGTGAGAGCTGTTAAAGTCTTTTTACCGGAATAAAGAGGTTCCTGGTTTGAGTGGTGGTACTCAAGCCTGGCCTATCAAGTGAAATGCAGGTGAATGATTGTGAAAACCGTAATGCTAACCTATCCGCAGACGTTACAATCGGCTGTTCAGGGCACACATCCCCAAGTGCTTGCGATCGGTCAATTTGACGGGCTGCATCTCGGACATGCAAGTGTCATTTTGTCAGCTGTCCGCATTGCACGCGAAACGGGCATGCAGGCAGCGGTGATGACCTTTCATCCTCATCCGAAGGAAGTTATGCGCAAAGGGGATTACGAGGGTTATCTAACTCCCTTGAGAGATAAAGAAGACATCCTGGCAGGGATGGGTGTAGACGTGCTCTACGTGGTCGAATTCAATGAGGAGTTCTCAAGATTGACGCCGCAGCAATTTGCACATGATCTGCTGCTTCCGCTTCAGACTCGAACAGCGGTAGTTGGTTTTGACTTCCGCTTCGGTCACAAGGGAGCAGGGGATGAGCAGCTTCTTCGCACATTGGGAGAAGGTGAAATGACGGTGGAAACTGTACCTCCATTCCTGTTAAACGGTGAGAAGGTAAGCAGTTCTCTCATTCGTGGCCTGTTGAAGCGTGGAGAAATGGACGAAGCCAGCCAATGGCTCGGACGACCTTATAGCATCAGGGGAATTGTAATTCATGGAGAGAAACGTGGGCGGACCATTGGTTTTCCTACCGCTAACCTTGAACTTACGGATCATTATGTTACGCCGGCGAAAGGCGTATACGCTGTTCGTGTGCAGTATGGGGAGCAGGAACTGCGCGGCGTCATGAACCTTGGTGTGAAACCTACCTTTCACGAAAACGGGATGAAACCTACGTTTGAGGTGCACTTGCTTGATTTTGATGGGCAAATATATGACCAGGAATTAAAGGTTGATCTCGTTCACTACATTCGTGCAGAGCGAAAATTTGACTCGATTGATGCCTTGATCAGTCAGATTCGTGAAGATGCATTAACCGCCGCCCGCCTGTTATTTTAAGGTTCAGGACAAAATAGATGTTTACATTTACTTTGTCTGGGCAACTATGATATAATGTACTACGTTGTCGTTTGAAACAACACATAACCTTGGCTTGGTTACTTGCTCTCACCGGCGGTGACGAGGCTAATGGCGATTATAATGAAGGAGGTGAATAGGATGGCATTGACTCAAGAACGTAAACAACAACTGATCGACGAGCACAAAACTCATGAGTCCGATACTGGATCACCTGAGGTGCAAGTTGCTATCCTTACGGAAAACATCAGAAGTTTGACAGACCACTTGCGTACGCACAAGAAAGACCACCACTCACGTCGTGGACTTTTGAAAATGGTAGGTCAACGTCGTAAGCTTTTGGCTTACGTGAAAAACAAAGATGTTAAACGTTACAGCGCACTGATCGAAAAACTCGGATTGCGTCGTTAATTATCGTACATGTTTTCAAAATCAACCTGGCTGTTATCCGTCATTCCTTTGTCTAAAAGGACAAGCGGAGCTTACAGCCGGGTTGTTTTGTAGATGAACATGTTGCCATATATTTGTAGTTGATGGCTCCGCAAGGAGCTTTTGTTTTGCAAGTGAGCATGTTGCTGTGGAGTTAATGAATGCAGGACAAGCAGGAAATACTGTGAAAATGCAGAATCCATTGTGTTAGGAACGAATAAAAGGAGGGATTTCATGGAACAGCGTGTTGAAATGCAGCTTGGTGGAAGAACGCTTACGCTTGAAACAGGGCGTTTGGCCAAGCAGGCTAATGCTGCCGTTAAGGTAACATACGGGGATACCGTTGTATTGTGTACCGTGACAGCATCAAGTGAGCCTAAAGATCTGGACTTTTTCCCATTAACGGTAAACTATGAAGAAAGATTGTATGCCGTAGGTAAAATCCCAGGTGGATTTATTAAACGTGAAGGCAGACCAAGTGAGAAAGCGATTCTTTCGAGCCGTTTGACAGACCGTCCGATTCGTCCTTTGTTCCCGGAAGGTTTCCGGAATGATGTACAAGTTCTGAATATCGTTATGAGTGTGGATCAGGACTGCGAACCGCAAATTGCTGCCATGATCGGTACATCGGCTGCACTAAGCATTTCGGATGTTCCATTTAACGGACCGATTGGTGGCGTAAAAGTTGGACGTATTAATGGTGAGTTCATCATCAACCCAACGATTGCACAGCTTGAGGTAAGTGAGATAGAACTCGTTGTTGCAGGAACCAAAGATGCCATCATGATGGTTGAAGCGGAAGCGAACGAAGTTCCGGAAGAAGTAATGCTAGAAGCAATCATGTTCGGACATGACGAGATCAAGAACATTGTTGCAGTCATCGAACAACTCGTACAAGTGGCCGGTAAAGAAAAAATGGCTGTTAAATTGCATGCCGTTAATGCTGAAGTTAACAGCAGTGTACGTGAGTTCGCCAGTGCTCGTCTGGTTGAAGCTGTTAAAATTGCTGAAAAACATGCACGTCAGGATGCAATCGATCTTGTGAATGACGAAACCGTTGCTCACTTCGAAGAGAAGTATATTGAGACTCCAGAACTGCTCAAAGATGTGAAAGAAGTGCTGCACGATATCGTTAAAGAAGAAGTGCGTCGCCTTATCACACATGATAAAGTTCGTCCGGATGGACGTGGACTCGCTGAGATCCGTCCAATTGAATGTGATACTTCCCTGCTGCCACGTACTCATGGTTCAGGTTTGTTCACTCGTGGTCAAACACAGGCGCTCAGCATTTGTACACTTGGTGCACTGGGTGATGTTCAAATTCTGGATGGAATCAGTCTTGAAGAAACGAAACGTTTCATGCACCACTATAACTTCCCACCGTTCAGTGTAGGTGAAGCTCGTCCATTGCGTGCTCCAGGCCGTCGCGAAATCGGACATGGTGCTCTGGGGGAACGTGCTCTTTCTAAAGTAATTCCTTCCGAAACAGACTTCCCATACACGATTCGTCTGGTATCCGAAGTATTGGAATCTAATGGTTCAACTTCACAGGCAAGTATCTGTGCCAGCACATTGGCTATGATGGATGCAGGTGTACCAATCAAAGCTCCGGTTGCGGGTGTAGCTATGGGTCTGATCAAAGACGGAGATCAGGTATCCATCCTGAGTGATATTCAAGGTATGGAAGATCACCTCGGTGACATGGACTTCAAAGTAGCAGGAACACCTGATGGTGTAACAGCTATTCAAATGGACATCAAAATTGATGGAATTGATCGTCAAATTTTGTCTGAAGCATTGGCTCAAGCCAAAGAAGGTCGTATGCACATCTTGAGCAAAATGACCGAAGTGATGAAAACTCCACGTGAGCAGTTGTCACAATATGCCCCTAAAATTACAACCATGCATATCAATCCGGACAAAATCCGTGATGTTATCGGTGCAGGTGGTAAAATTATCAATAAAATCATCGAGGAAACCGGTGTTAAAATTGATATTGAACAGGATGGACGTGTCTTTATCGCTTCTTCCAACCAAGAGATGAATGATAAAGCCAAATCGATCATCGAAGGCATCGTACGTGAAGTACTGGTCGGTGAAATTTATGTAGGTAAAGTAAAACGTGTTGAGAAGTTTGGTGCATTCGTTGAAGTGCTGCCGAACAAAGAAGGTCTGGTACACATCTCACAATTGTCCACAGAGCGTGTCGCTAAAGTGGAAGATGTTGTTGCTATCGGTGATTCCATTACGGTAAAAGTAACGGAAATTGACCCACAAGGCCGTATCAACTTGTCCCGCAAAGCCGTATTGACTGCCGAAGCTCCAGCTCAATCATAGGTTGCGTGCCATCGTTTTTTTGAAAAGATAGATTGAATGAAGAGACAGAATGTGAATTTCTGGCTCTTTTTTTAACGTTTAAATATCTTTATGACATCGATTGTCTACTCATAAGGCCTCTGAATCCAGCTTTGAAGATACTTTACATGAACAGCTTGTTTTATTCATATTCTTGCACTTGTCCTCATATGATGGGGACAAAGACGGCGGGAGGATGGAGCTGTGGGAAACCAATCCAAAAAGCTGGCGGCTGTTCTGGTAGGTATGGCAGCTGTCATACTGGTCGGACAAGTGGGCAGTGTACGTACATACATTACGGAAATTCGTGATGGACCAGGCACGCAAAATGCATTTGATATGTTCAAAGAGGCAACCGGAGAAGATCAGCTGTTGTCGGCGATCCGGGATAAAGCGGCCGAAACGAAAATCGCTCCGGTAAATGCCAGAGTGGATCGGGTCTGGAAAGCGATACCCGGGTATAACGGAATAGAAATTGATGTGGAAGCCACGTATCGCAAAGCACTTGGTGGCACGCTGAATACCAAGATAGCGTATGTCTATCGGCAGACTGTACCTGAAATCCAGCTTAAGGATTTGGGTGCACACCCGATTTACCGTGGGAATGCCGAGAAACCAATGGTGTCTTTCATGATTAATGTAGCGTGGGGCAATGAATTCATTATCCCGATGCTAGATACGCTTGACGCCGAAAAAGTCAAAGCTACTTTTTTCCTGGATGGAAGCTGGTTGAGCAAAAACGAGGAACTGGCCAAGGAAATCCAAAAGCGTGGACATGAGTTATCGAATCATGCATACTCACATCCGAATATGAGTCGGTTGAGTACGGAGCGAGCCAAGCTGGAAATCAGCAAAACCCAGGACCTGCTCAAAGAAAAGTTGGGTGTGGAGAACCATTGGTTTGCTCCACCTTCCGGTGATTTTAATCAACAAACGGTCGACATTGCTTCCGGCATGGGACTTCAAACGGTACTTTGGACACTGGATACGGTGGATTGGCGCAAACCGACTTCTGAATCTGTTGTAGCCAAGATCGCCAAAAAAGTAGAAGCCGGTACATTAATTCTGATGCACCCCACAGCTGCTTCTTCAGGAGCTTTAAAAGGAATGATTGATTCCATACGGGCCAAGGGTTTGACGCTTGGAACCGTTAGCGAAACGTTGTCATCCGAGCGCGTGAAGGGATCAGCGGTTGAGTGAATGATGTTTTTTTGTTACTATCAAACAGTTGGAACCAAATGTCGATTTCAATTTCGCGTTGAAATCCAGGCAATTATAGAGATGTAGGAGGGCCAACCGTGAAAAAAATTCAGCTGGGCAATGGCCTCAGAGTTGTCATGGAACAAATTCCGACCTGTCGTTCCGTGTCATTTGGAATATGGGTCAAGACGGGTTCTCGCAATGAGCAGCCTGCAAGCAACGGAGTGTCCCATTTTATTGAGCACATGCTGTTCAAAGGAACGGATCGTTATGATGCCAAAGCGATTGCGGAGCAATTTGATGCCATTGGTGGTAACGTGAATGCGTTCACTTCAAAAGAATACACTTGTTATTATGCCAAAGTACTGGATGAACATCTACCAATAGCTGTCGATGTGTTGTCCGATATGTTCTTCCGCTCTAAAATGGATGATGGTGAACTACTGAAGGAGAAAAACGTCATTCTGGAAGAAATATCGATGTATGAGGATACGCCTGATGACATGGTCCATGATCTTATGGCTTTGGCCGCCTATGGTGAGCATCCGCTCGCTTATCCGATTCTGGGTACAGAAGAGCGTCTCAAGGCGATGGACTCCAGCCATTTGCGTGCATATATGAAGGAGCACTACACGATTGAGAATACCGTTATTAGTATTGCGGGTAACATTGATGACAGTGTGATTGATTTGATGGAAAAGCATTTTGGTGCTTTTGATGTCAACGGTGTAGCTGAACAAGTCACACTGCCTGCATTCCAGAGCGGACAACTCTTTCACAAAAAGAAAACGGAACAGAATCATATCTGTATCTCGTTCCCGGGATGTAAGATCGGAGATCCGCTCCAATTCGCCATGGTCGTGTTGAATAATGCGATTGGCGGAGGCATGAGCTCCAGACTCTTCCAGGAAATTCGGGAGAAACGCGGCCTTGCTTATTCCGTTTATTCGTATCATAGTTCCCATGCGGATAGTGGACTCTTCACCATCTATGCAGGTACAGCGCCGAAACAGACGAAAGAAGTTCTGGATCTGACCAAAGAGGTTCTACACGATCTGGCTGTAAATGGATTGTCTGAAGATGAACTTCGTAAAGGAAAAGAACAACTGAAAGGAAGTCTCATCCTCAGTTTGGAAAGCACGGGCAGCCGGATGAACCGTCTGGGTAAAAACGAGCTGATGTTGGGCAGACACCACACGCTGGACGAAATGATTGCCAAAATTGAAGAAGTAACGATGGACGATGTTGATGCTGTGCTGGACCTGATGTTTGCAGAGCCATTTGCGCTTGCTATGGTCGGTGCTTCGGATCGTACGATCGCTGGATTAAGAAGGGATGATTTTGTTGCATTACGTTCAAATTCAAAAGTTACCGGGCAATGAAGATATTAAGTTGCCTCAAAAAATGTCAGAGCTAGCCTCCGGCTTTGATGTAGTTGCGGCATTACAAGAAGAGGTTGTATTGCAGCCGGGACAGCGTACGTTGATTCCTACGGGACTCGCGATGGCAATGCCTGCTGGATTGGAGGCACAGGTTCGCCCGCGTAGCGGTCTGGCTTTCAAACATGGGATTACGTGTCTGAACACACCTGGCACCATTGATGCCGATTATCGCGGTGAGGTTAAGGTCCTTTTGATTAATCTGGGTCAGGAGCCATTCACCATTGTACGTGGGGAGCGAATTGCCCAAATCGTCTTTCAAACCGTTCCTGCAGTTGAATTAACCGAAGTCGCTGAACTGTCGGAAACTGTACGTGGTGAAGGCGGATTCGGTCATACCGGAAAATAAATGCTCTGAAACCAAGTTGTAAATAGGAGCATCATCTGTAATTAGAGCTTTAAAGTTTGATTTACTGAGCATGTTCTCGAAGAGTCGTCCCCGAGGGGCGGCTCTTTTTTCTTTTTTTTGAACGATAGAGACAATGTTTTCTTTGCATGCTTCAATTTTAATGTTTCACCCCCCTGTGGGCCACTGCATACGATAAGGCATACATGTGGTGAAAGGAGTGACGTCCCGATGCTGACCGGTGTCCGGATTATAGTCCTGGGCGGAGATGCGCGGCAGCTTGAAGTCATTCAAAAATGCGCAGAGCTGGATGCTACGGTAAGTGTGGTGGGCTTCGACAAGCTGGAGCGTCCCATACCGGGTATCGAACACCAGGAATTGGAGGACGATGTATTTGCTTCGGCAGATGTGCTGGTGCTTCCTGTGGTCGGGTGTGATGATCAGGGTAAAGTGAGCACTTCGTTCAGTGATACACCGATTTTTCTGAAAAAGGAACATGTTGCGGCCTTGCCGGAGCATTGTATTGTGTTCACAGGTATGGCGAAGCCTTTTTTACGTGATTTGTGCCGGGAAAATGGTCTACGGCTTGTTGAAGTACTCGATCGTGATGACATCGCGCTCTACAACTCCATTCCGACTGCTGAAGGCGCAATTGCTATGGCGATTCGGGAGACGGACTTCACGATCCACGGCTCGGAATGTATTGTGCTTGGCTTGGGTCGAACAGGTTTCACAATGGCCAAAACGCTTCAGGGACTTGGGGCAAATGTACGGGTGGGAATCAGGCGCGAAGAGGATGCTGCTCGAGCAGCCATAATGGGCTGGAAGCCTTTCATGACAACGGATTTGGCCGCTCAAACCGGGGGAGTTGACTTGCTTTTTAATACGATACCGACTATGATAATCACAGCACAAATCCTGTCCAAAATGCCGCAAAAAGCAGTCATTATCGACCTCGCATCCGCTCCTGGCGGCTGTGATTTCCGGTATGCTGAAAAACGCGGTATCAAAGCGCTACTTGCGCCTGGCCTCCCCGGCATTGTTGCTCCCAAAACGGCTGGCGGCATTATTGCCGACGTGTTAATCCGTTTGCTTTTGGAAGAACAAAACGCACGGGAGGTTGAACAATGAACTGGCAGGGAAAAACGGTAGGTTACGCAATTACAGGTTCTCATTGTACGTTTGAAGAGGTTATGCCGGTGATTAGCCGCTTCGTGGCCGAAGGTGCCAATGTTGTCCCGATTATTTCCAATTCGGTTCTGACTACGGATACACGCTTTGGGACCGCGCAAAATTGGCAAAAACAGTTGAAAGATATAACGGGGAATGATATCATTTCTACAATTGTTGAGGCAGAGCCGTTAGGTCCTTCCAAGTTGCTCGATGTGCTCGTAATTGCTCCATGCACAGGCAACACGACGAGTAAGCTGGCTAACGCCATGACGGACAGTCCGGTTTTAATGGCAGCCAAAGCCCAGATGCGAAATCAGCGTCCGCTGGTACTCGCCATCTCCACCAATGATGGCCTTGGGTTGAATGCTGCGAACATCGCCAAACTGTTGGTGGCCAAATATCTGTATTTTGTGCCATTTGGGCAGGATGATCCGGAGAAAAAACCGAACTCGTTAGTGGCCAAAATGGAGCTCATTCCGGAGGCATGCTGGAGTGCGCTTGAAGGCAAACAGTTACAGCCAATGATTGTGCAGCGTTCTGCACAGGCTTGATAGTTCTTGGGTCCTCCGTAACATTAGTTTGTTTATAGACATGGTTCTGTACAGACTTAGTTAAGGGGATAACGGTTATTCGCTTGAAGAAATGAAGATGGTTCGAGAGACAAAGAAAATCATGAGGGACGTTATGCTGGCATAAACAGCTACCTGTGTCCACGTTCCTTTCATTAAAAGGGAATTCCTGCTTGCAACGATTAGGTTAGGCAAGCGGGATCAGTGCACGGGGAACGTGTGCGTCATGATCTCGATAACAACCGCGGCCTTCATATGGGATTGTTTCACTAATCTTTGATGAGGAGCGGCATGAAATGCCGTATAAAATGCTGAAATTATCGCATCGGAACGCTCCCTAGGGTGATCCATTTGTTGATTTGACCCGTGTCCAGTCTTCTTGCGTACACAAATGGAGGAATAAAGATGCGCATCATGGTACAGAAATTCGGAGGTACATCTCTCTCTACCGTTCAGGCGAGAGAGCATGTGCTCCGTCATGTTAAACGTGAACTTGAAGCAGGATTAAGTCTGGTCATTGTTGTGTCAGCGATGGGTCGCCGTGGTGAGCCTTATGCAACTGATACGTTACTGGACTGGGCTGCACAGAACGGAAATGCACTCTCCGCACGCGAAAAGGATTTACTGCTGTGCTGTGGTGAAATTATTTCTGCGACGACTTTGAGCAGTCTGCTCGAACATGAAGGCATTCCAACTACAGTGCTGACCGGTGCACAAGCAGGTTTTGTGACGGACGACAATTTCGGGAATGCCCGAATTTTGGATGTCCGTCCTGTTCGTGTGCTGGAGCAGCTACAGAGTGGGCGTGTTGTCATTGTTACAGGGTTCCAGGGGCAGACCGAAAATGGTGACTTTACGACCCTTGGTCGTGGAGGAAGTGATACGTCAGCCACAGCTCTTGGTGCAGCATTACATGCTGAGATGGTGGACATATACACAGATGTAAATGGGATACTGACAGCAGATCCACGTATCGTGGAGGATGCTCGTCCGTTGACTGTTGTGAGTTATGCCGAGATATGTAATATGGCCCATCAAGGAGCCAAGGTAATTCACCCACGTGCAGTCGAGATTGCAATGCAATCCCAGATTCCAGTGCGTGTGAGATCTACCTTTGCAGATAGTGAAGGGACGCTGGTAACGCATCCAGAAGGATTCCAGGATGTGCAGACAGGCATTGTCGACCGTTATGTAACAGGGATTGCCTATGTGAGTAATGTTACGCAAATAACCGTGGAAGTGCCGGGCGGTGCAGATCGTTTGCAGCTGAAAGTGTTCAAAACGATGGCTGAAAATTCGATCAGCGTAGATTTTATTAATGTTACCCCTCTGGGGGTTGTCTATACCGTTTTCGATAGTGATTCCGAGAAAGCTATACAGGTACTGCAGGAAATTGGTCTTAAACCGCAAAGTCTCTCCGGATGTGCCAAAGTTTCCGTCATCGGCGGAGGTATCAACGGAGTGCCAGGCATTATGGCACGGATCGTGGAGTCCTTGACACTTGCGGACATCCAGATCCTGCAATCTGCAGATTCCAATACAACGATTTGGGTACTTGTGAAAAAAGAAGATATGGTTCAAGCTCTGAGGGCGCTTCACGCCTCATTCGAACTTCACTTGTAGTACTTTGAAGTCAGAGGAGCCGGACCTGTTTTGAAGGAGGAATCGAATTGGACTTTGGAAGATTGATTACAGCAATGGTCACTCCGTTCAACGAACAAGGGGAGATCCATTGGGAGGAAACTGCACGTCTGATTGACTATTTGATTGATGATCAAAAGTCAGAGACGCTCGTTATTTCAGGAACAACTGGAGAATCTCCCACGCTTAGCGACAAAGAAAAAGTAGAACTATTCGAATTCGCAGTAAAACATGCGGCTGGACGGTGCAAAATCATTGCTGGAACGGGTAGCAATAACACCGCTCATTCTATCCATCTGACTCAGGACGCTGAACGTGCTGGTGTAGATGGTGTTTTGCTGGTTGTTCCTTATTACAACAAACCAAGTCAAGAGGGAATGTTTAGACACTTTGAAGCGATCGCCAACGCGACGAAACTGCCAATTATGTTATATAACGTTCCTGGACGTACAGCAGCCAGTCTTTCGGCTGCAACAACGCTTCGTTTGGCACAGATTCCTAACATAGTAGCTACGAAGGAATGTGTATCATTGGAGCAAGTCACGCAGATTGCTGCGGGTGCACCGGGACATTTCAGGGTGTATTCCGGTGACGATGCTTCTGGCTTGCCAGCCATCGCTGTAGGTGCTTACGGGATCGTTAGCGTTGCTAGCCATGTGGTAGGCGCTGAGATGAAACAAATGATTGATTCCTACTTCGGTGGTGCACCTGTACAGGCGGCTCAGATACATCAGAAGCTGTTTCCGGTGTTCAAAGGTCTATTCGAGTGCCCACAGCCTTTACCGAACCCTGTAGCGGTGAAATACGCTCTGACATTGCGCGGTCTGAATGTAGGAACTGTACGCCTTCCGCTTATAGCTGCAACAGAGGATGAGCAAGGCTTTATTCGTACCTTGTTCAACTTGCAATAATACGATATTGAACTGATTTGTTAACTTTTATAAACCCATAGAAATTGTAGAAGAACCGCTCCTCATTTAAGAGGAGGCGGTTCTTTTTTTGACGATGATTGTTAGGTTTCTTTTCACAACTGGAGGCAAACCTAGAGGTTAACGAGAGAGTGACTTGTTTTTTTTGTTTTTAATCATGTATAATGATGTCAAGTGACTGGGTGCGGTATTTTTTTGAAATTGAAAGCGACATCGTTTCTTGGTGTAGCTTTGTGGTGAAAAAGGAAGGAACGGCTAAGAAGGATCATTTCAAAATCCATCTTGTTGGTGAAGGGGAATAACTTCGAAGAACTTCTTCCAAATATCGTGAATAAAGGTGCTCTTTTGCATTCATCCCTATTTACGGGCATGGGTGTGATGGACTGCTTTTCTTAACTTACAATAAAATAATAAGGTACGACGTCCAACTACCATAGGAGGTTTAGATTCATTTGTCTAAGAAAAATAACAACGATAAACTGATGATTTTTGCTTTGGGCGGCGTAGGCGAGATTGGTAAAAATATGTACGTCATCCAATACGCGAACGACATTGTAGTCGTAGATGCTGGTCTTAAATTCCCGGAAGAAGATATGCTTGGAATCGATATCGTCATTCCTGACATCTCTTATCTAACTGAAAACCGTGACAAAGTAAGAGGTATTATTTTGACTCACGGACATGAGGATCATATCGGTGGTCTGCCATATGTTCTGAAACACTTGAATGTTCCTGTATACGGAACAAAGCTTACTCTCGGACTTGTGGAGAACAAGCTGAAAGAAGCCAATTTGCTGGGTGAAACAAAACGCATCCTGATTGATGCGGATTCCGAGATTCAACTCGGCTCTGTATTGAAAGCAACGTTCTTCGCTACTAACCATAGTATTCCGGATTCCGTCGGCGTATGTGTCGAAACACCGGAAGGCGCTGTTGTTCATACAGGTGACTTCAAATTTGATCACACTCCAGTCAATGGTCAATATGCAGATCTCCAGCGTATGGCACAGATCGGAACCAATGGCGTACTCGCCCTCTTGTCCGATAGCACCAACGCAGAGAAACCTGGATTTACACCTTCGGAGAAAAATGTGGGTATCGTTCTGGAAGATATCTTCCGTAAAGCAAGCCAACGTGTCGTTGTAGCAACATTTGCTTCCAACGTACACCGGATTCAACAGGTTATCAATGCAGCTGAAGTAACTGGACGTAAAGTCGCAGTTATTGGACGCAGTATGGTAAATGTGGTGGGTATTGCTTCTGAACTGGGTTACCTTGAGATTCCAGACGGCATGATCATTGAGCCGGAAGAAGTAGGCAAAATGGCTGCAGACCGTGTAGTAATTCTCTGCACAGGTAGCCAAGGCGAGCCGATGTCAGCATTGACACGTATGGCTCGTTCCACTCATCGTAAAGTAGATATTTTGCCTGGTGATACAGTAATTATTGCTGCAACTCCAGTTCCAGGTAATGAGAAATATGTAGGCCGTACGATTGACGAACTGTTCCGTCTGGGTGCCAACGTGCATTACAGCGGTGCAAACAGTGGCGTTCACGTATCCGGTCACGGTAGCCAGGAAGAGCTGAAACTAATGCTTAACCTGATGAAACCGAAATATTTCCTGCCGATTCACGGTGAATTCCGTATGCAGCGCCGTCACGCGGTATTGGCTGAATCTGTAGGTATTGATCCAGACAACATTTTCATTACGGATATCGGTGAAGTGGTTGAAATTCAAGGCGGAGCAGCACGCAAGGCAGGTAAAGTTACTGCAGGTAACGTGTTGATCGACGGCTTGGGTGTAGGCGATGTAGGTAACATCGTATTGCGTGACCGTAAATTGCTGTCACAGGATGGCATTCTGGTTGTCGTGGTAACACTGAGCAAACAGGATGGCAAAATTGTTTCCGGTCCGGACATCATCTCCCGTGGATTTGTCTATGTACGCGAATCGGAAGGACTGCTTGATGAAGCCAATCGCATCGTCAGCAGCACACTGCAGAAGTTGATGAGTGAGAACGTTAACGAATGGGCTTCACTCAAAACGAATGTTAAAGATGCACTCGGACGCTTCTTGTATGAGCAAACTCGTCGTAGACCGATGATTTTGCCAATCATTATGGAAGTTTAAAATAAATCAAACAAAAACATAAATTCAGGCACACAGTCGCCCCTTCTCTACGAGTAATATTGGACGGTTCCTCGTAGAGAAGGGGCTTTTTTTGTTGTTTTCTGGCCCTACACCAGATTATGGAGAAATTGATGAGTAATAGGGTATAAGTCAGCTGAAACATTCCCCATACTAAGGAAATACATTACATGTTTCTGGAGAAGGGGAGTAATCGAATGAGCGAAAACATGAAAAACAAGCAAACACCGAAATCGGAACAACCGGGCACCGAGGCACCGGAAGTCCCCGCACAAGAGGAAAAGGCCATGTCACCTGTAACGGAGGCCATTCAGCAATTTGGACAGACGCAGTCACCCGCAGCTGAATCGAACATTTTCTGTATGACCATTATCGGTCAGGTGGAAGGGCATTTAATTTTACCTCCGCAAAACAAAACAACGAAGTATGAACACCTCATTCCTCAGCTGGTTGCAGCAGAGCAGAATCAGCGAATCGAAGGCATCTTGATCATTTTAAATACGGTAGGAGGAGATGTGGAGGCGGGCCTGGCTATTGCCGAAATGATTGCTTCACTTAGTAAACCTACGGTTACCGTCGTCATTGGAGGAGGGCACAGCATCGGGGTTCCGATCGCGGTTGCCTCAACCTATTCACTGATTGCGGGTAGTGCAACAATGACCATTCATCCGATCCGTATGAACGGACTGGTGATAGGCGTGCCTCAGACGTTTGAGTACATGGAGAAGATGCAGGAACGTGTCGTAAGATTTGTTACATCGCACTCCAATATCTCTGAAGAAATGTTCAAGGAACTGATGTTTAAAACGGGTGAACTCAACCGCGATATCGGAACAGCTGTGGGTAGCGCTGATGCGGTTAAATATGGATTGATGGATGCCGTAGGCGGGATCGGACAGGCCATCGCCCAGTTGAATCAGCTCATTGGAGACAAAAGACAGACGCTGCAGGCAGGTGGGTATACCCAATGACACTTTACACAGTGATGCCACCTGAACTGCTGTGGTCAGGGATGTGGAATGAAGGAGAAGACACCCGTGAGATCAAGATGAACGGATTATTGATGCTGGTCAGACCTGTTAATGAAAATGAGGCTGTCATTGTACGTTTACTTGAATGCCCCTTGGAAGCTTATCTGAATCCCGCTAATATGCCCGGATCTATCGTTCCACTTTCGGGTAACCCGGGACCAACATAACGCGACCGAATAAGACAAATTGAGCAGAAAAAGAACATATGTACGGATTATATTTGTATGGTATAATATTCTTCTGGGGGTGACCTGATTTTGGCCAGAAGAAAAAAGAGGAAAAAAAAGGCCGCAGCTTTTAGCGGCGTTTTAAAATATGAAATTTACGGCATTGTGCTTATAACCCTTGCCGTCATTGCTTTGTCGGGTGAAGCAACCGTAGGGCGCTCGCTTTCCAAGATGTTTGGATTGATGCTTGGCAAGTTCTATTTTGCGATTCCGCTTATAGGGATCTATTATGGCTTAATGGTGATGATTCATCGAAAATGGCCGAGCGGCTGGACAACGCGCAAGACAGGGCTCGTATTGCTGGTGTTTGCTTTAACACTGATGAGTACCGTCTCTGCCATGCACCAGAAACTTATACCAGTTGGAGCCCTTGAGCCAGGTGCTGTACTTACACAGATACATAATGATATGCAAACCGAGTTGCTCACGCCTGCTGCGCCAGGCGAACGGGATTCGATGCTCAATAAGGACATTAGCGGCGGTTATATAGGAGCGGCGCAGTTTGCCTTGTTCTTGTGGTTGTTTGGCAGCTTGGGAGCCCGATTGATTATGATCGTGATGTTCGTTATCAGTTTCATGTTGATTACCAATCTTTCTTATGTCGATCTGATTCGTATTTTCAGAACGAAGATATGGGATGCAGGCAGTGCGATGTACAAAAAGCTGGAGGCTAGACCAGCAGCACGTGCTACTTCAAGCTCTGCGGGCAAGAAAAACGGGAATGTTCGCAAAGTGGTACCTGTTCCAGTAGACGACGAGGAAGATGATGACGATTACGATGATCTGCAGAATCAACAGCTACCGAAACGAAAAGCACCTATTTTTTTCCAACTATTTGGAAAATGGGGTTCTGATCGGGAACGTACGAAGACTGAGCGTGGAGTGGACGAGGATGATTCTTTAGAAGCGGAACATGTCGTCTACCGTGCTGAGCAGGAAACCCCTGCGGATTCATGGCATGATGAGCCAAGCATCGCATCCGATGTAATGTCTCCCGCAGCAGTTTCTGTGCAATCAAGAGCTAATTCGGCTCCAATCATCCGTGACTTCTTTGAACATGTCAGATCCGAGGATGCGGGTAAAGATGATGATCTGGATGATGCGTATCCTTTCCCGGATGATCTAACGGATAACATGCAGGCAGAAGAGCTTCCAATCAAGATCTCAGATGAACTTGTGGATAACAATGAGTGGCCTGAAGCGGCGGATGCTGGAATAGCTACGATTGATGCTGTTGAGGGTAGTTCAGACGTTGGGTCTACGTTGAGCAATGGGGCTCAAGGTTCGGTTGTTTCAGATACGGAGGGGCAGGAAGTGCAGCCAGTTAAGCCTCCACCACCACCTCCGAAACCTTATAAACTTCCGTCATTCAGACTTCTTTCCAAGCCTAACAATGGAGGCAAGGGTGGCGACCAGAAGGATTACATGCAGACTGCACGCAAGCTGGAAGCAACGCTGGAAAGCTTCGGTGTTCGTGCCAAAGTACTTGAAGTAGTCAGAGGACCAGCTGTTACACGGTATGAGATCCAACCGGATATTGGTGTGAAGGTTAGCAGAATTGTAAGTCTGACAGACGATATTGCTTTAGCCCTGGCGGCAAAAGATATCCGAATGGAAGCCCCAATTCCCGGCAAATCCGCAATCGGTATTGAAGTACCTAATGGAGAGGTATCCGTAGTAACAATGCGGGAGGTTATGGAGACACCCACATTCCAGGAAGCCGAATCCAAAGTGACCATTGCATTTGGACGAGATATCTCTGGACAGACGATCATCGGTAATCTGGCTCGAATGCCCCATTTGCTGGTGGCTGGTGCGACGGGTTCAGGTAAATCAGTATGTATCAATGGTATTATTACGAGCATCCTGTACAAAGCGAAGCCGGATGAAGTGAAATTTTTGATGGTCGATCCCAAAATGGTCGAGCTAAACGTATATAACGGTATTCCACATCTGATGGCGCCAGTCGTAACGGATCCTAAAAGGGCTTCACTTGCACTCAAAAAGATCGTTGTTGAGATGGAGAAAAGATATGAGTTGTTCTCCAAATCCGGTACACGTAACGTTGAAGGTTATAACAATCTGATGAAAGACAACCCAGCGGCGGTTTTGCCTTACATCGTTGTTATCGTGGACGAGCTGGCTGACCTCATGATGGTTGCCGCCGGTGACGTGGAAGATGCGATTGCTCGATTGGCTCAGATGGCGCGTGCAGCGGGTATCCATCTGATCATTGCTACACAGCGCCCTTCTGTGGATGTTATCACTGGTGTAATCAAAGCCAACATTCCGTCCCGGATTGCCTTTGGTGTGTCCTCTCAAGTGGATTCTCGAACCATTCTGGATATGGGTGGGGCCGAGAAGTTGTTGGGCCGAGGAGATATGCTGTTTATGCCTATGGGAGCTTCGAAGCCGGTTCGTGTACAAGGCGCTTTTATGAGTGATGAGGAAGTTGAAAATATCGTGAATTACGTGCGTGGTCAAGGTGAAGCGCAGTATGACGAATCCATTGTTCCTGAGGTGGATGATTCCGTTCAGGCAGCAGATGAAGTGCAGGATGAGTTATATGAACAAGCAGTGCAGATTATTTTGGAGGCGAAGCAAGCTTCCGTTTCTCTACTGCAGCGCCGAATGCGAGTGGGTTACACGCGCGCAGCACGTTTGATTGACTCCATGGAGGCCCGAGGTGTAATTGGTCCTTACGAGGGCAGTAAACCAAGGGAAGTATTGATCTCACTGGAACAGTATCAACAGAATAAAATAAGCTCGTAATACACAGCATGTGTAAACGATCCAAGCCCTTAACCTTACTGGTTGAGGGCTTTTTGCATGCCATTTGACTGAAGATTTGCCATGATGTCCAATGATCGGAGGATTTGGTGCATAGGAACGAAGTATGCTTGTCATAATAACCTTAGCGATTCTGTTAATCCCACAAGAGAAAGGTAGAGCACAGTCGATGCGAAAAATGAACATATGGCTTTTCACTGCTATTTTGCTGATGTCCGCATTGGGAATTCGTTATTTGCTTCCTGGGAATACAGCAACTGAAAGTCCAAACCCAAGTACCTCGCAAGTCGAAGAGCAGTCGTTACCGACCTTTAGCACCAATGCTGTGAAATATGGAAGTTACGGTCAGGATGTATATGAGCTTCAAGGCCGGCTAAAATATTTGGGATTTTACAATGGTAAAATTGACAGTAATTTCGGCAGCACCACATTGAAATCAGTAAAATGGTTTCAATCGGAATTCGGCATGAAGGCAGATGGTGTGGTTGGAGCCAAAACCAAGCTGAAACTTTACAATGCTTCAAAACAATGGTCGCCAACAGAAACACCGTTGCACAAGGATCAAACCTCAGGAGATAGTGGCAACAATAACAATACTGCGGATAAAGAGCAGGACAATATGGGCTCTGCCAATTCCATGGGATTGTCAGAGAACGAAATCAAAATTATGGCTAACGCGGTATATGGTGAATCTCGCGGAGAGCCATTTGAAGGTCAAGTGGCAGTAGCGGCAGTTATCCTGAATCGTGTGAAATCGCCGAGTTTCCCGAACACACCGTCAGGAGTGATTTTCCAGCCGGGTGCGTTTACTGCCGTTGCAGACGGCCAGATTTATCTGGAACCGAATGCACAAGCTAAAAAAGCAGTTGAACAGGCGATGAATGGTTGGGACCCATCCGGTGGATGCCTCTATTATTTTAATCCGAAGACAGCTACATCCAAATGGATCTGGACACGTCCTCAGGTAAAAACAATTGGGCAACATATATTCTGTATGTGATGATCTTGGAAGCAACCAGAAGGCGTGACTTCGGTTGCTTCTTGCCTTTTGAATGGGTTAAAATGGTTGTTACGTTTAAGCTTCACTTATTGCACGATAAATGACGCCGTAAAGGGGTTTTGACATTTGAATACATCAGGATTTGAACGAGGAAACCGGAAAGAATTCCGCATACATGTTCTTCCTACGAAACGTTTTAAGACATTTGCGATCTCGCTTTACGCAGGGGTTCCCCTGCAGGAAGATACGGTTACCAAAGTAGCCTTAACACCTTTCGTACTTCGGCGCGGGACCGAATCCTATCCGGAAACAACGCAATTTCGTGAACAATTGGAACATTTATATGGAGCGGGTTTTGGCTTTGATGTCTATAAACGTGGCGATTACCAGATCGTACAGTTCCGTATGGATACCATTAATGATTCCTTTGTTGGCGGAGACGAGCAGCTGTTGGATCGCTCTTTTGCTTTTCTGGGTGAGGTCCTCACACGCCCTGCACAGGAGAATGGACATTTCCGAACCTCTTATGTACAAGCTGAACGGGAGACTGTTCGCAAAATGCTGGAGTCCATCGTCAATGACAAGATGCGTTATGCTGCGGAACGTAGTATTGAGGAGATGTGTAAAAACGAACCTTACCGCTTGCACCCGCTTGGTGAACGCAAGGATTTGCCGGGCATTGATCCAGATACATTGACAGCTTCGTATCAGGAATGGTTGCAGCAGGCAAGTATGGACTTGTATGTGGTGGGCGACACCACGCTGGAAGAGGTAGAGAATCTGGTTCAGCGTTATTTCAATGTAGAACGAGCGACCTCTTCTGACTATCATACACAGGAAGCTATTCGTGGAGATAAAGAAGTGGAAACCGTTGTAGAACGGCTTAATGTTAATCAGGGTAAGCTCAATATGGGGCTTCGCACGTCTATCACTTATGGTGACCCTCAGTATGCAGCTGCTTTGATGTATAACGGCATTCTCGGAGGATATCCTCATTCCAAGCTGTTTGTTAATGTTCGTGAAAAAGAAAGTCTGGCGTACTATGCCTCTTCGCGTTATGACGGGCATAAAGGGATTGCAACGATCCAATCCGGGATAGAAATCCCCAATTACGAAAAAGCCGTCATGATTATCAAGCAGCAGCTGGATGAAATGAAGAATGGGAATATCACTGACCTGGAGATGTCCCAGACCAAGGCGATGATCCGTAATTTGCTCAAGGAAATGCAGGATTCTGCATTTGAGCTGATTGCTTATGATTTCAATCGACAGTTATCCGGCAAAGAACGGACCGCCGAGGAACTGCTGGCCCAGGTAGAACAAATCAGTAAAGAAAATGTTCGTGAGGCGGCAGAGAAATTCCGTCTGGATACCATTTATTTCTTGCGTGATGAGAAGGGGGAATAGTCGGTGGAGAGCATAACATACGATCGTTTGCAGGAAACGCTGTATTACGAAGTGATGGATAACGGGCTGCATGTTTATATTCTGCCTAAACCGGGTTTCCAGAAAACATATGCCACATTTGCAACCAAATACGGCTCGGTGGACAATCATTTTAAGGTTGAAGGACAAGAGGAAGTGAAGGTCCCGGACGGAATTGCTCATTTTCTGGAACACAAAATGTTTGAAGAGCCAACAGGTGATATTTTTGCCACATTTGCTTCTCATGGAGCTTCTGCCAATGCTTTTACCAGTTTCGATCAGACGGTTTATTTGTTTTCGGCGACGGAACATGTCAATGAAAATATACAAACATTAGTTGATTTTGTGCAAAATCCTTACTTCACCGATCAGAATGTGGAAAAGGAAAAAGGGATCATCGCACAGGAAATTAATATGTATGCGGATAATCCGGATTGGCGCGTTTATTTTGGCCTGATCGAGGCGATGTATCAGAAACATCCTGTGCATATTGATATCGCCGGAACCGTTGAATCCATTGGTACTATAACCAAAGAAACGTTGTACACATGTTACAATTCTTTTTATCATCCAAGCAATATGCTTCTGTTTGTCGTGGGTGGAGTAGATCCGCAGGAAGTGATCGATATGGTTCGTTCGAACCAGGCGAAGAAAAATTACAAGCCTCAAGGGAAAATCGAGCGGATTTTCGAACCGGAGCCTAAGCAAGTGGGCGAAGCTAGACGTGAATCCAAATTGGCCGTTTCCCTGCCCAAATGTTTGTTTGGTTTTAAGGAAACTGAAGTGGGACTTACTGGAGAAGACCTGCTGCGCCGGGATATGACAACTAAACTAATGATGGATCTGTTATTTGGTTCAAGTACCCCGCTATTTCAAAAATTGTACGATGAAGACCTGATTTCGGACAGCTTTGGGCATGAATATAACAGTTCGCGGCAATATGCTTTTTCTGCTATTGGCGGGGATACCAAAGACCCTGATCAACTGCTTGCGCGTATCCGTGAAGAAGTCGATGCTATTGTGGAAAAGGGATTTGATGCAACCGACTTTGAGCGCGCACGCAAAAAGAAAATAGGTGGATATTTGCGTATGCTCAATTCACCAGAAAACATTGCGAATGAATTCACGCGTCAGCAATTCCGTGGTGGCGATTTTTTCAACATGCTCTCGTTGTATGAATCGCTCACACTGGAAGAGGTAAACCGCAGGTTGAAAGAGCATATTCGTTGGGATCAACTGGCGATATCGCTTGTCGTGAGTCCTTAATATGGAGAGGGGAACAGGACAATTGAAGCCAATTGGAGAAATGACAGTACTTGTAACAGGCGCGAGCGGAGGCATTGGAGCAGCTATCGCAGAGCGTTTTGCCAAGGTGGGCATGAATGTAGTGATTCACTATATGAAATCGCATGAAGCAGCTAATGAAGCGGCGAGAAGGTGCATGGAACAAGGCAGTGGTAAAGTCATGACGGTGTCTGCTGATCTACGCAGTCGGGAGCAAATTGAACGTATGCGTGAGAAGCTGGAATCACATGGGCTGATGCCGGATATTCTGGTGAATAATGCAGGGATATCTCATTATGGAATGCTGTCCGATGTTACGGAAGAAATCTGGGATGAAGTGATGGCGATCAACTTGAAAGGCACGTTCTTGTGTACACAGGAAATGATGCCTCACATGATCTCCCAAAGATATGGCCGAATTATTAACGTGTCGTCTATCTGGGGACTGTCCGGGGCCTCTTGTGAGGTGTTGTATTCTACAACCAAAGGCGGTGTAAATGCATTCACTAAGGCTCTTGCCAAAGAGTTGGCTCCATCTGGCGTAACGGTGAATGCTGTAGCTCCTGGTGCAGTTCAAACATCTATGTTGAACCATCTGGACCAGGATGAACTAAAAATGCTGGAAGAGGAAATTCCGGCAGGAAGACTTGCCCAGCCAGATGAAATCTCATCACTGGTCTACTTCCTTGCACTTCCCGAGTCTGGATACATTAATGGGCAGATTATAAGTCCAAATGGTGGCTGGCTCACGTAATATATGGGGGGCGCGCAAACAATTTTGTTTTTAAATACGGGTAGTTTCGTGATGGAAATTAATGATTCGTAGATGATCTTCGATTAATTCAAAAATGCTCGTATATAAAATGTCCGGGAAGCACATATTACAACTGTTGATTTTAAATCTCATGCGTCAGCTAAGGAGGATTTATCATGTCAACAGAAAAAACAGTGCTCTCAAGTTTTGACACTTGGAAGAAGTTTTTGGGTGACCGCGTGCTGCAAGCAGAGAAGATGGGGATGAGTGAAGATACCATCAACAAACTTGCATACGAAATCGGTGACTTCCTGGATGAGAAAGTCGATCCGGCGAACCATTCCAACCGGGCATTGAAAGAATTATGGGAAGTCGGCGATGCAGATGAGCGTCGTACGATCGCGTGCCTGATGGTCAAATTGGCCAAACAAAACGCATAAGATTACAGATGGAAAGCTCCCGCAAGGGGGCTTTTCTCTAATGATTACACATTGATTACAGACCTGTTCTTGTAATTCATTTTCATTTTATATATCATTAACGTGACCCATTTTTAGAAGATATCTCAGATTGTCGTCCAATGGACGCGTTCTGTTACTGTCGAATAATGTGGAATAATGCTTTACGGGGTGTTTAAATGGAATCTAAACAATGGTATATGGAGTATAAAATACATAAGAACAGACCCGGTCTGTTAGGGGATATTGCCTCTATGCTGGGGATGCTTGAAGTAAATATATTGACCATCAACGGTGTTGAAGGCAAAACCCGGGGGATGCTTTTGGAATCGGACGATGATGAGAAGATCCGTCTGCTGGGTGAAATGCTTGGCAAAGTGAACAGCATAACGGTGTCTGCTTTGCGACAACCGAAACTGGTAGATATTCTCGCTGTGCGTCATGGTCGTTATATTGATCGTGATTCGGATGATCGCAAAACATTTCGTTTTACGCGGGACGAACTTGGGTTACTTGTGGACTTTTTGGGTGAAGTATTTAAGAGGGAAGGCAATCAAGTCATTGGTTTGCGTGGAATGCCGCGTGTAGGCAAAACGGAATCCATTATTGCAGGCAGCGTATGTGCGATGAAGCGCTGGACGTTTGTTTCCTCCACACTTCTTCGTCAGACCATAAGAAGCCAGATGTCAGAGGACGAATTGAATCCAAACAATGTGTTTATCATTGACGGAATTGTCAGTACGATTCGTTCAAGCGAACGGCATTATAATCTGTTACAGGACATCATGACGATGCCAAGCACCAAGGTTATTGAACATCCGGATATTTTTGTGCAGGAGTCTGAATATGATTTTAATGATTTTGACATTATTATTGAACTGCGCAACAATCCGAATGAAGAAATTATTTATGATACGTTTACGGCCAGCTACACCGACGAACTGTAACGCTCCGTACTGGATCATGAAATAGATAAGCAACAACCATAGAGATAAACATAAGGAGGAGATGGCATGTCTGAACTGGGTCAGCAGTTAAGAGAGGCCCGGCTGCAAAAAGGGATGAGTCTTGACGATGTACAGGAAATGACTAAAATTCGCAAGAGGTATTTGGAGGCAATAGAGGCAGGAGACTACAAAGTGCTGCCTGGCAGCTTCTATGTGCGTGCATTTATCAAAACCTATGCGGAAACGGTGGGACTAAATCCTGATGAGCTGCTGGAGGGACATAAGAAAGATGTACCTGCAGAAGAAACGGAAGCAACCATGGAGCCAGTTATTCAAAAGCGTTCAAGCCGCCCTGTAGAGCGCAGTAACCGCTGGATGTCTGTTGCGCTGATGTGGACTTTTCCGGTATTAATTCTTGTGCTGTTGTACGTGTATGTAGTGATGAACAAAGATGATTCGGATACACAAGGGCTGGATCAGACAAAGATCACAGACAGCCAGCAGCAACCTCAAGATAAACCGGATGAGCCTACAGATAATGGCCAAGCTTCTAATCCTCCAGCTAATGAACCAGGTAGCGGAGAAACGAATGAAGGCGAAGCAGGCGGTAACGGTGGCGGAACAGCAGAGGGGCAGACTGACAGACAAACTGATGGACAGACGGATGGGCAAACAACGGGTGAAAATGAAGAGAACCCAACGGATAATCAGCCAGCTTCTGTAACTGTTGCTGAAGACGGAAAATCAGGCAATATTACGAACTTCAAAGTGAACGGCAGTGCAGGGCAGCCTGTGACGGTTACAATTAAAGCAACGGGGCATAGTTGGCTGGAAGTATACAAGGGCGAGAACTCTAGTGGCGAGAAGTTGGAATACGGCAACACCGCTGAGGGAGACAGTTATACTTTTGAATTGGACAGTGCAGGAATGTACATTAAGTCCGGTTACGCTGCAGCGACCACAATTGAGGTTGCAGGGCAGGTTGTGACAGACGGGAAAGCGACAAACCGCATTCGGTTAAGACTTGGTGAGGATACGTCCTCCACTGGTACTGAAGCCACAACGACGAATGAAACAGAAAGCAATACCGAAGGAAGCAACGGCACTAGCGGCGAATAACCAAAGTTTCTGCGGGAGACACTAACCTTGTCTTCAACTTGCAGTCAACTTTTGGTGAAGTGAGGTGGATGGCTGTGACAGTCAGCTGGATCGTAACAGGTTTGGGGATCATTGTCAGCCTCCTGGGTTATTACTTGACTCCAACTGCTTGGGGTTACGGAATTTTGGGTTTTGGACTTGCACATGTACTTCTGGGTGTGCTTGACATGTTCAGACAGCCTAATCGCAGCCGTTATTAGAAGGACAGCCGCATGAAAAGCATTTTTGGTAACCATCTTAAGTGGTAGCCAAAAATGCTTTTTTATTCTGAAAAACCTCATAAAATTAGACTTTTGCTTGGCGTATCCTCTATAATGTTACAGAATATATGATTAACTGAAAGGGTGACTGGTTTGAGTTCAGAAAATTCATTTGATATCGTGTCCAAAATGGACTTGCAGGAATTGACAAATGCCGTTACACAAACGGAAAAGGAAATTGGCACGCGTTATGACTTCAAGGGCAGCAAGAGCAGTCTGAAACTGGATAAGGATGCGTTAACGATCGTATCTGATGATGAGACCAAACTCAAGGCTGTTATCGATGTACTGCAATCCAAGATGGCTAAGCGGGGTTTACCTCTAAAAAACATTGATTATGCAAAAGTAGAACCAGCTTCTTCAGGTACAGTCCGCCAGCGTTTGAATTTCAAACAGGGGATTGATCAGGATATCGCTAAAAAAATTAATATTCTGATTCGTGACTCCAAGATTAAGGTGAAGAGTCAGATTCAGGGAGATCAGCTCCGGGTAACAGGTAAAAGTAAGAATGATTTGCAGGCAGTCATGCAGTTGTTGAACGGTGCCAATCTACCTCTGGATCTGCAATATACAAACTTTAAGTAATATCTCCTTATTGTAGCTAGGTATGTTTTTTGACACTGCAATTGGCGTATATTATACTAAGTGTGCATTGCTGGCAGATAAGCATCAAAGCCCAGTCATCATCGTTTGCTGACTTTGTGAAAAGCAGTACATCTTCTGAAAGTCACCGGAACGTTTAAAACGGTTTTGCGTTTGAACGGTTGACTTTATTTTTTGCGTTTTTACATAGTGAGAGCACTTTAGTGCTGATTGACAGTGAAACTGTAAATTTCATGTTCCGGATGATGAATACGGGATTAAGATGAATGTTTGGAGTAATGGAGGATAAGAGGGAGGGCGTCTTGTGAATTTACCCAACCGGATTACGCTTGCACGAATTTGCTTAATCCCTTTTTTGATGGTGTTCCTGCTCGTAGATTTTCCGTTTTACCCAGAGCCGTTGCAATTGGGAAGCTTATCACTTCCGTATAATCAGTTGATTGCTGCTGTCATTTTTATCATTGCAGCAAGCACGGATGGAATTGATGGCTATCTGGCGCGGAAAAATAATATGGTCACCAACCTAGGGAAATTGCTTGATCCGCTGGCTGACAAGTTGTTGGTTACTGCGGTACTGATTTCGCTTGTGGAAATGGGCAAGTTGGATTCCTGGATTGCCGTGGTCATTATTAGTCGTGAGTTTGCGGTTACCGGCTTGCGTCAGATTGCATTATTGGATGGTTCGGTTGTTGCTGCAAGTGCCTGGGGCAAACTGAAAACCGTCGTGCAAATTGTGGCGATTGTGCTGCTGTTGTTGAATAATTTCCCGTTCTCATTTACGGGTATTCACATGGACGTTATTGCCGTTTGGGCTGCAGCAATCATTACGATTTGGTCAGGTATTGATTACTTTATTAAAAACAAAAATTTGCTTCATTTATCGAAAGCGTAACGTTTTTGAGGTTAAATGGGGAAGCATGAAGAAATCATTTGTACGAAGGGCAATAGGGAATTATCCTATTGCCCTTTGATCACTCATCACGTGTACAGGAGGATGCTGAATGAAGGCAGAAATTATTGCAGTTGGCACAGAATTGTTGCTTGGACAAATTGTGAATACCAATGCCCGATATCTATCCCGTGAATTGGCTGCGATCGGGATTGATGTATATTTCCAAACGGTGGTTGGTGATAATCTTAATCGACTTAGTGACGCTATTCGCATCGCTCAAGGTCGTGCAGACGTCATTTTATTTTCCGGGGGCATCGGTCCCACACGGGATGATCTGACCAAGGATGCGATCGCGGCGGTCTTGAACCGCAAGCTTCATATAGATCGAATGGCTATGGACAAAATCGAGAGCTTCTTCCGAGATCGCAATGTGGACATGACCGAAAATAATCGCCGTCAGGCAATCGTTATAGAAGGTGGGACACCGCTGGCGAACGAAACAGGCCTTGCCGCAGGAAATGCGATTTCCGACAATGGCAAGCATTATGTAGTGATGCCTGGACCACCGAAAGAGCTGATTCCAATGTTTGAACAGGAAGTTAAGCCTTGGCTGTTCCAGCATGTACTGACAGAAGAAATGCCGATTTACTCGAAAATGCTGAAGTTTGCAGGAATCGGAGAATCAGCATTGGAAGACCGACTCCTGGATCTGATTGATACGCAGACAGATCCAACGATTGCTCCTTATGCCAGTGAGGGAGAAGTTACGGTACGTGTATCTACAAAGGCTCCAAGTGAGAGTGAGGCGAAGCTGAAGCTGGACGCAATGGAAGTTCAGATCCGGGAACGATTGCCAGAGCATCTCTACGCGAACGAGGATGTGCCTATAGAGTACACAATCGTAACGATGATGTCTGATATGGGTCTGACCCTTAGCGCGGCTGAGAGCTGCACAGGAGGGCTCGTCATGCAAAGTCTGACGTCAGTCCCTGGCAGTGCTTCGATGCTTAAGGGCGGAATAGTATGTTACTCCAATGAAATTAAGGAGAAGCTGCTCCATGTGCCACATGCCTACCTGGAAGGTGAAGATGCACCGGGCGCAGTGAGTCCCGAAGTCGCCAAAGTGCTGGCAGAACAGATTCGCATGATTGGGGATGCCGACTTCGGTCTGTCGGTTACAGGTGTAGCGGGACCTGGTTATTCTGAACGCAAACCGCCAGGACTTGTTTTCATCGCTCTGGCTCAACGTGGTAAAGAGACAGAAATTCATGAACTGCGCATTAATGGCAATCGGGAGACGGTTCGGATCCGTTCAGCGAAGGCGATTCTTTACCGTTTGTGGCGTAAACTTGTGGAGATGGACTAGTTCACGGCTCGGATTGCATTTGCCAAAGCAAGCAAGTATAATAAAGGAAGACGGAAGAACCGTAGAATCAGGCTTTACAGCCTTGTTTACGGTTCTTTTTTCTGTTTAATGGAAAGTTTGCTTGAGGAAGAGGCGCCTCGGCCTTCACAAAAAAAACGAATGTATGTTCGAAAAAAAGCTTGGCAAACGTGTTAAAACAAGGTATCATTATCTTATAAACAGTAAAGGGTGTGAGCTTATTGTCAGACCGTCGTGCCGCGCTTGATATGGCGCTCCGTCAAATAGAGAAGCAATTTGGTAAAGGATCCATCATGAAACTGGGTGAGTCGACTCACATGCAAGTGGAAATCATACCCAGCGGTTCCTTGGCTCTGGATATTGCATTAGGAACAGGCGGCTTGCCCAAAGGCCGTATTGTTGAAATATATGGACCAGAATCTTCCGGTAAAACAACTGTAGCATTGCATGCGATTGCTGAAGTACAACGGGTGGGTGGACAAGCTGCATTTATCGATGCAGAGCATGCTCTTGACCCGCAATACGCAAGCAAACTGGGTGTTAACATTGATGAGTTGCTTCTGTCCCAGCCAGATACGGGTGAGCAAGGGCTTGAAATTGCAGAAGCACTTGTACGTAGTGGCGCTGTGGATATTGTCGTTATTGACTCCGTTGCTGCATTGGTACCAAAAGCGGAAATCGAAGGCGAAATGGGTGATTCCCATGTCGGTTTGCAAGCACGTCTGATGTCTCAGGCATTGCGTAAACTGTCTGGGGCAATCAGCAAATCCAAAACCATCGCAATCTTCATTAACCAGCTTCGTGAAAAAGTCGGTGTTATGTTTGGTAACCCGGAGACAACACCTGGTGGTCGTGCCCTGAAATTCTACTCTACAGTACGTCTGGATGTACGTCGTATTGAGAGTATTAAATCAGGTAATGACATCATCGGAAACCGTACTCGTATCAAAGTTGTAAAAAACAAAGTGGCACCACCGTTTAAACAAGCGGAAGTGGACATTATGTACGGTGAAGGTATTTCGAGAGAAGGCAGTATCATTGATATTGGTACAGAGCTGGACATCGTTAACAAAAGTGGTGCGTGGTACTCTTACGAAGGCGAGCGTTTAGGTCAAGGACGTGAAAACGCCAAGCAGTTCATGAAAGAGCATCAAGATATTGCTCAAGTAATCGAGCAAAAAATCCGTGTAGCCAGCAACTTGACTACTGCAGTTCCTGTGCCTACGACTGAAGATCAACAAAAAGAAGCGGCAGAAGAACAAGAATTGTTTGAAATTAACGAGTAATGCTCTGAATCCCCGAAACTTGTCTGATTGAGCTTGGCTCGATCTAGATCTAGCTAATGGGGTAAGGTGTGCGCTCGCGCTGTCCAACAGCCTCTGTCCGAATGGGCAGGGGCTGTTGGTACGTTTTCTGTTAGGGAGAGGCCGGACATTGTTTCCGGCCTTTTGTATTAGCATCTGATGTCTCTGTGAAGTTACGCTCTAAACGTATGCAGTTTAGCTGCTTATCTCCGTCGGAGATCTGCTAATCATTGTTTTATTGTCTGCTTTCAGTTAGACACCTGTGATACAAGTATCAATTGATGTGGAAGGGGAGACCGAAATGGATCAACATGAAGATGATTTATATGAAGAAGCCGAGCTGGAGGGAATCTCCCAATTCCCGGATAACGAAGAACTTATCATTACACGAGTTGAACGAACGAAGAGCAGGGAAGCTCGTTACCGAATTACCTTTGGTTTATATTCAATTACAGTGCTTGAAGATGTAATGATTAAATATCGGATGACCCGGGGAAATACGTTTCTGAAAAAAGACTTGGAAGATATCATAGTAGCTGACGAGCGACAGCGAACGTATGTGCAGTCTTTGCGATATCTGGAGCATAAACCCCGCACACGCCACGAATTAAGTCAGAAGCTTCGTCAGAAAGAGTTTGCTGCACCGTTGATTGAAGAGGCCCTGGACCGGCTTGAGCGAGAGAATTTGGTCGATGACGAACTGTTTGCGAAGGAATGGACTCGTCAGCGTATGGAGGGCCAGCGGAAGGGGAAACTGTGGATAAGGCAAGAGCTTCGTCAGAAAGGCATTGCCAATGAGCTGATTGCTGAAGCGCTAGAAGGTGTAAGTACAGATGCGGAATATGAGACGGCTCTAACCGCCGGACGCAAAAAATGGAATCAGGTCAAAGGAGACATCCAGGAGAAGAAACGTAAAACGCTTCCCTTCTTGATGCGACGAGGTTTTTCCATGGATATGGTGCGTCGGGTCGTGAATTGTTTAATTGAAGAAGACGAGGCTAAAGACCTTGAAGATGACGAAGCGTTGTTATGGGATTAGCAGACTGGACTCACTATACTGCATTCTCTTGACAATTTCTTTCGTCAAATACTAAAATGGACATGAGTCTGTAAGAAATGGACAACCCTTTTTCCTTCCAAAAAAGCGGTTTCTGTTTTTTAAGATTTATACCATTCATGATTATGGGTTCGCTGGAAACGGTGAATAGTACATGGAAGCATGTACATGTGAAATGAAAATCGGCGGGGGATCGCCGTGAGTATTCGTTATTCCCAAAAATATGTAAGGCTTGAAAACAACAAATTGACCCAAGGAGTGCCTTGGAGGAACCAACGAGGAGGTGAACAGTATGGACATCGTAATCACGATCGTTCTCGTTGTGGCCGCGCTCGTTATTGGGTTCGGAGTAGGGTATTTTATTCGCAAATCTCTTGCAGAGGCTAAGATCTCCAGTGCGGAACAAGCTGCCGTGCAAATCGTGGAGAACGCGAAGAAAGAGGCAGAGGCACTGAAGAAAGAAACGGTGCTGGAAGCGAAGGACGAAATCCATCGCATTCGCGCCGAAGCTGAAAAAGACACTCGTGAACGTCGGAACGAAATTCAACGACAAGAAAGACGATTGTTGCAAAAAGAAGAGTCGCTGGATAAAAAATTGGAATCACTCGAACGTAAAGAAGAGCAAGTGGCTAACAAAGAGAAACGAATTGATGAGACACAGCAGCAAATCGAGATGATCTACAAAAACCAGGTGACGGAGCTGGAGCGCATATCCAACCTCACCATGGAAGACGCACGCAGTATCATACTGTCCAACGTAGAACAGGAAGTTCGTCATGAGACGGCTCAAATGATCAAGGACATTGAACAGCAAGCGAAGGAAGAAGCGGACAAAAAGTCCCGCGAGATTATTACACTCGCCATCCAACGCTGTGCGGCTGATCACGTGGCGGAAACAACGGTATCCGTTGTTACTTTGCCAAATGAAGAAATGAAAGGCCGGATTATCGGTCGTGAAGGACGTAACATCCGTGCGCTTGAAACCCTTACAGGGATTGACCTCATTATCGATGATACGCCAGAAGCTGTTATTCTGTCGGGCTTTGACCCGATTCGCCGTGAAATCGCCCGTACTGCCCTCGAAAAACTGGTGGCTGATGGACGTATTCACCCGGCACGGATTGAAGAGATGGTGGAGAAATCCCGCAAAGAAGTGGATGAGCGTATCCGTGAATACGGTGAGCAAGCTACCTTTGAAGTGGGCGTGCATGGTCTGCATCCGGACTTGATTAAAATTCTGGGCCGGTTGAAGTTCCGTACAAGCTACGGTCAAAACGTCTTGAAACATTCGATGGAAGTCGCTTATCTGGCTGGATTGATGGCTGGCGAACTCGGAGAAGACGTAACCCTAGCAAGACGTGCAGGTCTATTGCATGACATTGGTAAAGCGCTGGATCACGAAGTGGAAGGATCACACGTCGAAATCGGCGTGGAACTAGCGAAGAAATACAAAGAACATCCGGTTGTAATCAACAGTATCGCGTCCCATCACGGGGATTGCGAAGCGACTTCGGTTATTGCCATGTTGGTTGGTGCAGCAGATGCGCTCTCCGCAGCAAGACCAGGCGCACGCCGCGAAACGCTGGAAACGTATATCAAACGACTGGAGAAGCTGGAAGAAATTTCGGAATCGTTCGAAGGTGTCGAGAAATCATATGCCATTCAGGCCGGACGCGAAGTTCGCGTTATGGTACAGCCTGAAAAAATCGACGATGCTGAAGCCTTCCGCCTCGCGCGTGACATCACGAAGATGATCGAGAACGAACTCGATTATCCGGGTCACATCAAGGTCACCGTCATCCGGGAAACCCGTGCGGTTGAATACGCAAAATAGAGCATTACGGAAAAGTGGCCGCAGTAGTGGGCCACTTTTCCTGTTGATAGCCTGTTAAAAGGCATTTTTATAATAAAATTGATGAGCAAGAGATAGAGGTCCTGCGAAGTTTCGGATGCTTTGAAGAAAAGCTGCGCTTGGTAGGGATTAAGGAGGCGGTAAAATGAAAGTTTTGTTTATTGGTGATATTGTGGGGAATGTGGGGCGTAAGGCACTGAAGGAAAACCTGCCCTACCTCAAAACGAAGTATAAGCCACATGTGGTCATTGTAAATGGGGAAAATGCAGCGGCAGGCCGGGGAATCACCGGGGCAATTGCGAATGAATTTTTTAACTGGGGTGTGCATGGCATCACCCTTGGTAACCATACCTGGGACAATAAGGACATATTTGATTTTATAGATGATGAGCCACGTATGATTCGTCCTGCGAACTTTCCTCCAGGAACACCAGGGCGCGGGTACACGGTAGTCAAAGGAGAAGGCAAGGAGCTGGCGATTGTCAACCTGCAGGGCCGGACGTTCCTGCCTGCTCTGGATTGTCCATTCCGCGTCGCCGATGAAATTGTGGATGAACTGCGTCAGGACCATAAATGCATTCTGGTCGATATGCATGCTGAAGCCACATCAGAGAAGATTGCTATGGGCTGGCATTTGGATGGACGTGCATCGCTGGTCGTAGGTACACATACACATGTGCAGAGCAACGATGATCGTATTTTGCCTGGAGGAACAGCTTATTTAACCGATGCTGGTATGGTAGGGCCGCGTGACGGCATATTGGGCATGGAGCGTGAAGCGGTGCTTCGCAAGTTCTACACTCAGCTTCCGGTACGATTTGTTGTTGATGATGGCAAATGGCATTTCCACGGTGTATTTGTGGAGATTGATGAAGCCACAGGTGCTGCAACACGCATTGAGAAAATTCGTCTGATGGAGGACGAGTGGCGCATGGAATAGGGGTATTGTCCCATTTTGCAGGGAAACCCATCTAAAAAGAAGGAATTTTTTTGCCTCCCGCGAATAACATCTAGTAAGTGGAAACAAACATTCAACATTCCCAGGGAGGTACTTACCATGGAAGTATTAAAAGTTTCAGCAAAGTCCAATCCCAATTCCGTAGCCGGCGCTCTTGCAGGTGTTCTTCGTGAACGTGGAAATGCTGAACTGCAGGCAATTGGAGCGGGAGCACTGAACCAAGCCATTAAAGCGGTAGCGATAGCCCGGGGATTTGTAGCACCAAGCGGAGTTGACTTGATTTGTATTCCAGCTTTTACAGACATTGTGATCGACGGCGAGGACCGAACGGCCATTAAGCTGATTGTGGAGCCCAGATAATACATGCGCTTATGCATTGAACCTGTTTACGAAGTAGACAGGTTTTTTTGCGTTTTAATTCCATAACATAACCGTGTAGAAGGAGAGATTGTGATGCACAACTGGCGAGTAGCCGATTTTCATTGTGATGCTTTGAGTAAAATGCTGATGAACCCTAGCCATTCATTTGAAAATGCTTCACAGCTGGATGTGAATCTGGAACGTATGAGGGAAGGTAACATTGGTTTACAGGCCTTTGCAATCTATTTGCCCGAAGTGCTTGGCAGAGGCAAGTTTGAACATGTGATGGGCCAGTTGGACATCTACCGCAAGCGAGTGGAGATAACCAAAGAACGAACTGAAGGCACACATACATTATTATGGCGAGAACAGCTTACGCAGATCGGGCAGACGGATAGACCGTGGGGACTGCTTACACTTGAGGGTGTCGATGGACTGGAGGGCAATCTTTTTTATCTGGAGTTATGTTATCAAATGGGTGTGCGGATCGTTGGGCTTACCTGGAACTATGCCAATTGGGCAGCTGATGGTGTATTGGAGAAACGTGGGGCGGGACTTACGGAGAAGGGCAGGGAGCTGGTTCACTTATGTAACCAAATCGGCATGCTGTTGGATGTTTCGCATCTGACCGAGAAAGGCTTTTGGGAACTTGCTGACCTTAGTGAACGCCCTTTTATCGCTTCGCATTCCAACAGTTATGCCATCTGCCCGCATGTGCGTAATTTGAAGGATGATCAGATTCTAGCTATTATTGCCCGGGAAGGGCGCATCGGACTGACGTTTGTGCCGTGGTTTGTGAAGCGAGAAGGCGAAGTATGTATTGAAGATCTATTGCCTCATATTGAGCGGATATGTTCTCTGGGTGGTGAGCATCATCTGATGATGGGGTCTGATTTTGACGGAATTGCTACGTATATCCACGACCTTGAACATACCGGGCAGTATCCAAAGCTGATAAATACGCTGCTTAAGCACTACGACGAATCACTCGTTCGAGGTTGGATGTGGGGTAATGCGATGAGTTATTTAGAAGAAAACTTGCCGTCGAAAAACTTGAAGATGGAACATGGGAAATCATGATACTGTTGGCCATCTGAATAAGACGAGCTGAAGGCAAAAGTCGTACATGTTCAGACGGATTTACCAAATGCAGGAGATTTATGATTGCAAAATAAGTGTATTTCATGAATTTTCAGCAGTTCGTTTTCATTTCACTTCAAAAAGGGGTATAATACCATAGGATTGTTAAGAGCCTGGCTACAGGCCATAGATAAACAAGGAGTGAAATTCACAATGAGCAAAACAGTACCTGTGGGCGTATCTGCCCGTCACATTCATGTATCTCAAGAGCACGTTGAAATTTTGTTTGGTAAAGGCTACGAATTGACTGAGTTTAAACCTCTGTCCCAACCAGGACAATATGCTGCTAACGAAACAGTAGCGGTTATTGGTTCAAAAGGACAGTTTGATAAAGTGCGTATCCTTGGACCTGTTCGTCCGGAAACGCAACTGGAAATCTCGATGACGGACTCTTTCGCTATTGGTGTTAAGGCACCTGTACGTGAATCCGGAAGCATCGAAGGTACTCCTGGTATCACGATTAAAGGACCTGCTGGTGAAGTTACAATCGATAAAGGTGTTATCGTTGCTGCTCGTCACATCCACTTCCATACTTCTGATGCCGCTAAATGGGGTATTGAGGATAAACAATTGCTGAAAGTTCGTCTGGGTGGAGATCGTGGTCTGGTACTGGAAAATGTACTGGCTCGTGTATCGGATTCCTTTGCACTGGACATGCATATTGATACGGATGAAGCTAATGCAGCTGGCGCTCGTAACGGCGATACTGCTGAAATCATCGACTAATCACATGGAACCATCTTCAGCCGTGATCCTGACGGTTTGAATGAACGTATAAACCTGAGTATCCACAGCGTCGCTACATTCGACCTGAGGATAGCTCAGGTTTTTGTGTGTTTTCGGGCTGTTTAGCAGACCAGCGTGGATTTCGGATTAGGGAAGGGACAGCGGCTTTGGATGTGGAACTACAGCCCAATTCATGTTATAATTTGCTGTAATGCTCTTTTGATGTATAAAGCGTGCAAATCACGTGAAACAAGATGAAATAACGATTTTTTATTAATAGAGGCTGTAAGGAGTGACCGAAGGAAATGGCTAAAGACTCAAAAAAGGATTACTCCCAATATTTTGATTTCTCCGATGCCAAAGTAATTTCGCAAGATGAATTCAGCAAAAAGATAAGAATCCGGGGCCGGGAGATTAACATCAAGTCGGAACCCAATCATCGTCAGGAGAAACAACGGGGCAAGGAAGACGTCCAGGTGCTTTATGAAACGGCCGTACCCGATGAACTGAAAAATGTGGGGATAGGCAAACACTATATCGTATATACGTATGGATGCCAGATGAACGAGCATGATTCGGAGACCATTAAAGGGTTACTTGAATCAATGGGGTATCAGGCTACCGAGGATCGCAAAGAGGCAGATATCATTCTGTTAAACACATGTGCGATTCGGGAAAATGCGGAAGATAAAGTGTTTGGTGAGCTGGGCCATCTGAAAACCCTAAAAACCGAACGTCCAGGCTTATTGCTGGGTGTGTGTGGGTGTATGTCGCAGGAAGAAGGCGTCGTGAACCGGATCATGCAGAAGCATGGCTTTGTGGATATGATTTTTGGTACACACAACGTGCATCGGCTGCCGCATCTGATTCAGGAAGCGCTGTTTAGTAAAGAAATGGTTGTTGAGGTATGGTCCAAGGAAGGCGACATCATTGAGAACCTACCGAAAAAACGTGAGGGCATGCGTGGCTGGGTGAACATTATGTATGGTTGCGACAAGTTCTGTACATATTGCATCGTTCCGTTCACACGGGGAAAAGAGCGCAGTCGACGTCCGGAAGATGTCATTGCCGAAGTTCGCGAACTGGCAAGACAAGGCTTCAAGGAAATCACGCTGCTTGGCCAGAACGTCAATGCTTATGGCAAGGATTTCACAGATCTGAAGTACAGCTTCGGTGACCTGATGGATGATATCCGCAAAATCGATATTCCACGGGTTCGGTTTACAACCAGTCATCCACGTGACTTCGATGATCATCTGATTGAGGTGCTTGCGAAGGGCGGGAACCTGGTGGAACATATCCATCTGCCTGTACAGTCTGGCAGCACGGAAGTGCTGAAACGTATGAGCCGCAAGTACAGTCGGGAACACTACCTAAAGCTCGCCGACAAAATTAAAACTGCAATTCCAGATGTCGTGTTAACCACTGATATTATCGTTGGTTTCCCGGGGGAAACGGAAGAGCAGTTCGAAGATACGCTGTCACTAGTCAAGGAAGTTGGCTACGACTTTGCTTATACATTTATCTACTCTCCGCGCGAAGGTACACCTGCTGCGGTGATGGAGGACAACGTGCCGATGGACGTGAAGAAGGAACGTTTGAAACGCTTGAACGAGACGATCAACGCATACAGCCATAGCAGCAATGAGAAACAACGAGGCAAGGTTGTTGAAGTGCTTGTTGAAGGTGAGAGCAAACGGAATTCCAATGTTCTGGCAGGACGTACACGCAGCAACAAGCTGGTGCATTTTGAAGGACCTAAAGAATTGATCGGTACTTTTGTAAATGTAGAAATCACCGATCCAATGACTTTCTATATTCGGGGCAACCTGCTCACAGAGCCAGTAGCCGCCAATCAGTAATACACAAACCTAATAAGATGAATGTCTTTTTGCACTTGGCGGGTTACGGCCCTGCGTAGCGAAGGTGACGGAATCGATTCTGTAGAAGCGAAGCGTTCGCCTTTGTCTCCAAATTTTAACCAAGGACCATCACAATCAGAAAAATTTGGAGACAACAGCGATCAAAAGAACGATCCGTAACCGTAGCGGTCACTCGAGCAGTCAACTGAGCTTAGTGCAACATCGAGTAGTTCATCTTATATCATCTCATAGAATGGAGCGATTTCGAGTGGCGCAGGAAGAAGTGCAGTACAACCATTATGGAATGCCTACCTACGATACGCGCAATCTGGTCATACGCGACGACATTATGGGAAAAGCCAAAGAATTGGCTGATATGCTTGGAACGAGCGAAGAAGTTAAACAGTTCCAACAGGCTGAGTCCAAAATTCGTGATCATGAACGCATCCAGCAATTGATTGCAACGATTAAGAAGAAACAAAAGGAAATTGTTGCTTTTGAAAGCTTCAAAAATGCAGACATGGTCAGCAAAATTGAACAGGAAATTGAAGATCTGCAGGCAGAGTTGGACGGCATTCCACTCGTTACAGAATTCCAGCAAAGTCAAAGCGATATCAATTATTTGCTTCAGCTTGTTATTTCTGTAATCCGGGATACCGTCTCCGAGAAAGTGAACGTGGAGGCAGGTACGGATTCACCTCCGACTAGCTGCGGGTAAGTGAACGGAAGGGTGCGGACGCAGTCCGCGCCTTTTTTGATCATCTCAGACTCCACGTGGTGGGGTTATTTTGTGTGGTGGGCTTGATCAAGACAACTTCACTGGATAAGACCTGTTCCGTAAGAGCAGGCTTAATATAATAACCAAGCACTTTAGATCAACTACGAAAAGAACCAATGCTGGTAAAATCAACAACAACATACATCATGGGCTTTATACTTAAAGTGCACTAAAGGGGAAATCAATATGGGTATTTTGGACAAAATGGTTGCAGAAGGAAACGGAAGATTTTGGGGCTTTCTCGGTTGTCGGTTTATTAAAGGTGACGGAGAAGAAGTACAGATCGCGCTGACAGCGGGCGAACACCACACAAACTCCATGGGGATTATTCATGGTGGAGTGCTGACGTCTCTGATGGATCAGGCGATGGGCATGGTAGCTACAGCCGCAATGGCAGTAGACAGTTGTGTGACCACCAATCTGAATGTTCATTTCTTGGCACCCATGAAACAAGGGGAATTAATCGTGACATCAACGATCCTGCATCAAGCGGGGCGTAGTGTGACGGCACAATCTGAGGTCCGGGATGCATCTGGTACGTTGGGGTGTATGGCAACAGCTACATTCCGTATAGCGCGAGTAAAAGTGCAAAACACGGAATCCCAAGGTTGACAAAAGATATTATTATGTCATAATGAAAATATCAAAATGAGAATAGTCGGTGGTGCCCATGAGCGAAAACTACGAACAATTCAATGCTGAAAGCGATGAACAGGCAGCACGTGCCTATAGTTCCAAGAAATATCGTACACCCGATGGTGTTCCCGCGGATATCGTCATGTTCACCTTGACCAAGCGGGAGCGTAAGACGGTAACCAAGACACTCCCCATCCGGGAGTTGAAGGTCATGCTGATCAAACGCAAAGGATGGCCTTTTGCGGGAAGATGGGCGTTGCCAGGTGGATTTTGTCAGGAGAATGAATCCATTTATGGTGCTGCAAAGCGCGAGTTGATGGAAGAGACAGGTGTGGACGGCGGACATCTGGAGTATTTGAATGTATATAGTCAGCCTGGGCGTGATCCCAGAGGATGGATTATCTCACATGCGTTTTTTGCACTGGTAGAGGAATGGATGCTGGAACACCGTCAGGCGGCGGACGATGCAGAGGATGTTGGATTATTTACAATTCAGGAAGCTTTGCAAGAACTCGAGCTTGCCTTTGATCATCGGACGATTATAGAAGATGCATACCGGCGTATTCAACAGCAAATGCTGGAAACGACAATTGCACGACAGTTCCTGCCTCGTGATTTTACATTAAGCGAGTTATACCAAGTGATTCAGAGTGTTGTACCTGACTTTGAAGAACCGAATTTCATTCGGAAGATCACTTCAACTCGCAGCCGCAAAGGCATTGTGGAAGAGGTTCGGGATGAAGAGGGCAACCTGCTAAGCTCCAATCAATACTCACAGCGTCCAGCGCAGCTATACCGTTTTACCGAGCTTGTACCTCGTCTTTCCATCTATACTTAATTCGCAAGCGAATCATGATGGATTGAATCAGGATCAACCTATTCTCAAAAAGGGAGTGTGGACGATGAAAGCACTGATTGTAATCGATTTTACACGTGATTTTGTGACAGGTTCGTTGCCTGTAGGCCAGCCTGCTGTGGAGATTGAGGAGACGATTGCAGCGATAACGGAGGCTTATTGCCATAACAAACATGAGGTTGTTATGGCTGTGGACTTACATGAAGAGAATGATCCTTACCATCCGGAAACGGCTCTTTTTCCGCCTCATAACATCAGGGGTACGGAGGGAAGACAACTTTACGGTCGTCTGGCCCAGGTTATGGAAGAACGGGAATCCCAGATTCGCTGGATGGATAAAACAAGATACAGCGCATTCTGCGGTACAGATCTGGAACTGCGGCTGCGTGAACGTGGAATAACAGACATTGCACTGATCGGTGTATGTACAGATATTTGCGTACTGCACACGGCAGTGGATGCTTATAATAAAGGTTTTCACATAACGGTATATGAAGACGCCGTGGCTAGCTTCAATCAAGCAGGACATGATTGGGCGCTTGGACATTTTCGTGCAAGCCTTGGGGCTCAGGTGGTCAAAGCGAGCGATACCGTTCTCGCAGGCTTGAACCTATAAACGAACCTGTGATTATATCCATCATACCCTGTTGAACAAGTGTTATGTTGCAGGGGAATATGGTGAATAGGAATAAACCGGAGACTTATGCAATGGTACGTAACCATAATCATGACTCATGAGCAATGAGTCTCCACATGTTGACCCGTGTCAGCAGGCAGGGCCTGCCGGCACAAGCGGAAGTCAGAGAGGATGAGACAAATGCAGACGACTAGCCTGGCTTTACATACGGATAAGTATCAAATCAATATGATGTACGCCCATTGGGTGAATGGAACTCACAAACGGAAAGCGGTGTTTGAAGCCTATTTCCGCAAGCTTCCTTTTGGCAACGGATATGCCGTTTTTGCCGGATTGGAACGCATTGTGAATTATATCAGCCAGCTTCGTTTTACGATGGAGGACATCAAATATTTATCCAAACAAGAGGAAAATTACGATCCGGTCTTTCTGGAAGAGTTGCTCCAGTTTTCATTTCAGGGGACGATTCATTCCATGAAGGAAGGGGCGCTCGTTTTCCCTGATGAACCGCTCATTCGGGTAGAAGGCTCCATTATGGAGACACAACTGGTGGAGACGGCGATACTTAACTTCATGAATTATCAGACGTTAATTGCAACCAAGGCTTCTCGGATCAAACAGGTGGCAAGTCAGGATACTTTGCTCGAATTCGGAACACGGCGTGCACAGGAAGCGGATGCGGCCATTTGGGGGGCGCGTGCCTCGTATGTGGCAGGATTCCATGCAACGTCTAATATGCTGGCTGGAGAACGCTTTGGAATTCCGACAGCAGGGACACATGCCCATTCTTGGGTGCAGAGTTTTATGAGTGAGCAGGAGGCGTTTGACGTCTATGCCAAGGTGCTGCCAGATCAAGTGACACTGCTGGTGGATACCTTTGATACATTGAACAGTGGTGTTCCTCATGCAATCAAGACCGCCAAGAAGCTGGAAAGCCAAGGCAAAAAAATGAACGCCATTCGTCTGGATAGTGGGGACCTTGCGTATCTATCCATTCAAGCTCGGCAGATGCTGGACGACGCTGGATTGGATTACGTCAAGATTGTAGCTTCCAACGACCTAGATGAAAATACGATTTTCAACCTTAAGGCGCAAGGAGCTCGCATCGATACATGGGGAGTAGGTACACAGCTAATTACCGCTTCCGACCAGCCTTCTTTGGGTGGCGTGTACAAATTGGTGGAGCGTGAAGTGGACGGTGCCATGCTGCCTACGATCAAAATTTCGGCGAATCCCGAAAAAGTCTCCACACCAGGTAAAAAAGAAGTCTTCCGAATCATTGATCCGAAACATGGCAAGGCGATTGCAGATTATATCTGCTATCCAGGAGAAGAGCAGCCGATACAGGGTGGGCCGCTCAAGTTGTTCAACCCGCTACACCCCTATCTGAAAAAGACGGTAACCCGCTACGAAGCAGTGAACATGCTGGAACCGATCTTTGTGAATGGGCGCAAAGTGTATGAACTGCCTACCCTGGATGAGATTCGCAGTTATCACCGCGAGCAGATGGATCTGTTCTGGCCGGAATATCTGCGTAAACTTAATCCTGAGATTTACCGCGTAAATATCAGCCCTGCGGCCTGGAATATGAAGCAGAAGCTCATTGCTGAGCACGTGCAATCCACCGAAGAATAAATCAAATAAAGGGGCATAACCGGAAGCAAGTAGGCCGGGTTATGCCTTTTTGGTTTCCTTTTAGCTGCTAATTGTCCCACATGACGAATGACTGTGTGTGAAACATCATGGACGGACAGTCCATGAACTGAGGTATACTGTACCTTCAAAGGACACAGGTTCATAAGGGAAATGAACCAATTATTTCTCGGGAAAGCGCAGGAGACGTCAAATGCTGCATCTTTCCGAGCCTGCCTTTCGACAGGATCCGTTTCAGTGGCTGTTTCAACTGCGCATCGGCCGGGGATGAATGAAAGAGGAGGTGCAACCATGAGATGGATTTTGGCACTGATCTGGCTGGCTTTCATTGCGTATGCCCTGGATTTGGGTACCTGGGCAGCCTCTTGGGAGTGACCCTGTGTTTAAAGAGCTGGTCACACTGCAAAGCAAAGAGCCCTGGCTACTAACCGTATTTTCGTGGCTTGGGATTTTCCCGGCCATTTTTGCTTGCCTGCTGTTAAGGAGGTCAGGGAAAGCGAGAGGATCTCGTGTATCTGCTTGGCCCTTTGTATTGCTGTCTTTTGCATTAGGAGCCTTTGCGCTGCTGGCTTATTTTGCGTGGTCCTCGCAAACACACAGAGATTCGGGGTACGAACAATTGTCTTTTGGCAGTCAACGTGAATCAGGTATCGGACGTGTGGCAGCTCATAAGCTGACCCATATGGTTCTTTTGCTGCTTACATTGGGCACAGGCTTCTATGCAGTGACTCAAGGCAATTCTGATGTATACATGGAAGCGTTCAGAGAGTCTTCCTTTTTACATATTATGACGATTGATTTCGTCATCCTGACGTTGCTTTCCGTGATCGCATTGTTTAGGGATGCTTCTCTCAATCGTCGTTCTCGTGGGTGGGCCGTTGCAGGGTTGATCCCATTGATAGGCCCTCTCATTTATTTAATGACAGCACGGAGAGATTGAGTTTGACGGAGGCCGCCCTTATACTTGTTTAATCTGAAGGCGAACAATTCATGATATGAATAGAAAAATATGTAAATATTAATTAAGGAGAGGATAACGAATGAAAAATACTTTTCCTGCCTATGTTGTGCGTAAAGAAGAAAAGGGTGGCGTGAAGGCTGCTATGGAGCAGTTGACGAAAGAAGACTTGCCTAATGGTGACGTAACCCTACAGGTTCAATACTCAAGCGTCAATTTTAAAGATGGGCTTGCCACAACAGAAAAGGGTGGTGTGGTTCGCGAGTATCCGATCGTACCGGGGATCGATCTTGCAGGGATTGTAGAGGAATCCGTGAGCGGCCGATTTGCACCGGGGGATCGGGTGATCAGCACTGGCTTCGAGCCGGGCGTGTCTCATTTTGGAGGGTATAGTCAATATGCGCGTCTGCGCAGCGAATGGCTTGTTCCTTTGCCGCATGGACTCAGTGAGAAGGAAGCGATGGCGATTGGGACAGCAGGGTTCACGGCAGCACTTTCGGTAGATGCTTTGTTGCAGGCTGGAGTAACTCCGAAGATGGGCAAGATTCTCGTGACGGGAGCTACCGGAGGAGTAGGCATTATGGCGGTGGCTATTCTGGCGAAGCTGGGATTTGAAGTGACAGCAAGTACAGGCAAAAAAGATCAACAGGAGCAGCTGCTTCGGAATCTAGGTGCCTCACATGTCATTTCACGCGAAGAAGCGGATGCGCCAGCCAAAGGAGCAATGGGCAAACAGCTCTGGGCAGGCGTTATTGATCCGGCAGCAGGTCCGGCACTGGCTGAGCGTCTGAAACAGATTCAATACGGAGGCGCTGTCGCCGTATCAGGCTTAACCGGAGGAGCTGCGTTCGAGTCTACCGTATTTCCATTTATTTTGCGGGGGGTTCAATTGATTGGGATTGATTCAGTCTATTGTCCGATGGAACGGCGGGAACGAATATGGAAGCTGCTTGGCGGAGAATGGAAGCCGAATCGGGCGCTGGAGCTGGGGATTCAGGAAATCTCATGGTCACAACTGCCTCAGACACTGGAAACGATCCTCAAGGGCGGTGCTGTAGGCCGTACTGTAGTTAATACGATGTCCGATACGCCTGCCGAATAAGATTCTTTTCTCCTAGACATGCTAACTCTACCTGAGAGCGTCACCGTACATGTGGCGGGAAAGGAAGGATGAGTATGCGTGTTAACGAAAAAGGATTGCATCATAGATCTGGACGTGTGAAGTCTGTGCTGGTCCGTATGGTCGTGGTGCTATGTACAATATCGGTAATAGCGTGTTCAGCATCGAATGTTGAGCAGGAACGGAAAATATATACCCGACAAGCGACGGATGAAGGAAATGTAAGGGCAAAGAGTCAAGGTCACGGGTTAAATGGTCCATTAATTCAGGAGCTGGATGAAGCTTTTGCTGCAAAAGGCATAAAGTTGATGAATAATATGTCTGCGGACGATGGTGAGGACGGAATATCATATATGTACTTGCTGAATGGAAGTGGCAGACATATTGTAAAGGTCCACATTTTCAGTGATGCCCCTACAAGACTAGCCCGGATGAACGAAATGTACGGTAATGATGGCGATGAGGCTGTGATGGAAAATGTACTTGGCAAAACAACGATTCGCAGCAAAGACTACGTGTCACTGGTCTATACGGCTTCAGGTGGAGAAAAGGACGATTATGAAGAAGACGTTATGCAGGTATTCCAGCATGTGCTTGAGCAACTGAAGTAATCGACTCCACTAAAATAAATCCGAAAAACCCGTCTGATTATTCAGACGGGTTTATATATTTCACGCATGACATGCCTTAGTTCAGGCAAAATGAGTTTTTCCATTGCCAGTTTGACAGCTCCCTTGGAACCTGGCATGGAGAATACGGCTGTACGCCCAATCGTTCCGGCTACCGCTCGGCTTAGAATGGCAGCAGAACCGATATCCTCGGTATAGCTTAGGAAGCGGAAGATTTCTCCAAACCCCGGCAGCTCCTTATCGAGTAGTGAAGACACTGCCTCGTATGTTGTATCTCGGGGTGCAATTCCGGTCCCACCGCTGAGCAGCACGGCTTCGATATCGTCACGAACGGCTGCATCCTGCAGGATGCTTCGAATGGTTTCAGTTTCATCCGGTGTAATGATATATTCGACGATCTGGTAGCCTGAATCAGTCAGCAGCTTATGCATAAGTTGTCCGCTTGTATCGGTGTCCTTGGTGCGGGTATCTGATACGGTTACAATCATACAGGATACCGTGTCAGGGGCTTCCTGACGATGTTGTTCCACTGAATTGGTCATAATACATCCTCCCCCAATCAACATGTTCTCATAGCATAGACCATTCAGTAGAATGAGGCAATGGACTTGCAAATAGAAGGCCAGGATTGCGCAAAGATTGCAGGATAGTGTACACTCGCTAGGATAGAGATAGACCAGTTCCATTGGACAAATAGAGAGGTGAACAACGATGAGTGAATTAAAAACAAATGAATCATCCATACCTGTATATATATTGTCAGGCTTCTTGGGCAGTGGCAAAACGACACTGCTTGTTCAGCTGATTGAACATTGGCAGCAGCAAGGTCTCCGGCCCGCCGTGGTCATGAATGAATTGGGTGAAGTCAATCTGGATGGTCAAATTGTGGATGCTTCCGTGCCCATGACGGAAATGTTAGGAGGATGCATCTGCTGTACTGTGCGCGGTGACTTGGGGCTGCAACTTGCTGATCTTGTGCAGGAGGAATCGCCTGATGTCATTATCATCGAAGCAACGGGAGCAGCAAACCCGATGGAGATTCTGGATGCAGTAACGGAAACATCCCTCTATATGCGACTGGAACTGAGAAGCCTGATTACTGTAGTAGACGCCGCGCATCTGTCAGGGCTGTACCAGGAGCAGAAGGGACAAACCTTCAAGCTGATGCAGGAGCAGATTCGCTGTGCGTCTGTACTTCTCCTGAACAAAATGGACCGGGTGAACGAGCAGCAGCTGGCAGATCTGCAGGACCTGTTGGCACGCTGGAACGGTTTCGCTCCGGTACTGCCTACGGTGAAGTGTGAAGTCGATATGGATGTTCTGCTTCGTAGCGGAGACAATGTGCATGCCTATCAATCTGTTGAGGAAACGAGTAAACACGCGGAGAAGGAACATCACGTGCATTCCGAGGCTTGCGCAGAGCATGGATGCAGCCATGATCATGGACATGAACATCATGAGCATGTGGATCATGATTACGAAGAAGATCAACATTCTCAGGGGAATGACCACGAACCTCCACATGACCACAACCATAATCATAATCATGCCCATCCCCATGCTTCGCATGAACATGTCATGGTATATACACACTATTTCACCCAGCCGGTAAACAGTGAGGCCTTCGAGCGTTTGATAGCTGAGTTACCACGCGATGTGTATCGGGCAAAAGGGATTTTATTCTTTAGCGATACGTCCAGCCGGTTTTGGTTCCAATATGCTTACCGGGAATCGGATTATATGAAGATCACGCCTCAGGGGGATGTGCCTAACGTAGCTGTGTTTATAGGTGAACATTTCGATCAGTCGGTTATTCGCAACCAATTGCTGGAATTAGAGGCGGCAAATCAGGTTTAATGATTCAAGGTTCCTCCAGACGGGGTATTAAGAAGCATAGCAAACTTAGTCTGGGAGGTAACTTTAAATGACACAACAACAATATCAACAATGTATCGATGCTTGCCTGGAGTGTATGAATGCTTGCAACGTATGTTACATATCGAGTCTGAAAGAATATGATCTGGCAATGCTGCGTGATTGCATTCGTTTGGATCGGGAATGTGCCGAAATCTGCAGTTTTGCTGCTCAAGCCATGACACGCGGAAGTGATTTCATCGCCGAAATTTGCGCACTGTGTGTGAAAGCATGTGAAGCTTGTGCTGCTGAGTGTGGCAAACATCAACATGATCACTGCCAGGCTTGCGCAGAAGCTTGCCGCAAATGTGCAGAGGCTTGCCGCCTGATGGCCGCAGTAGCGTAAATATAACTCCATTGAATTAAATTGAATTGAAAAATAAAAAGCCCGGGCAATCTGCAAAGATGCCAGGCTAATCCCCTCACAGAAGACAACGATAAGACATCCGATAAGATGTACTTCAACGTTGTCTGCTCGAGGGGATTTTTTATGGATACAGCATAGTAACATTCTTCACCATCAGCAGGCGAGAACTTCTATCGCCAGTAGGCTCTCCATTGGGAAATGCATGTAACAGGTTGCCAAAGCAGAGCTTGATCTGTATAATGATGGAAATGAATTAAAACGATGAATATCCATGATCGGGAGAGTAGCCAGAATCCATGCATGACAGCGAGCCGGGGCAGGTGGAAGCCGGTATGACATGACCTGAGTGAAGCGCACCCGTGAGATGGTTGTCCGAAGGAATGTTTACATCCTTGAGAGGATGCAGAGCAGGTCATGGAGGGCAATCCGGCAGGCGGCCGTTAATCGCACCGAGCGGAGCAGACAATGAATGTACTTTGATGTGCATTCGCCATCTGCTCACCTAGAGTGGTACCGCGGGAACTGTGAAGATCAGCTCTCGTCTCTGATATAGAGACGAGGGCTTTTTTTGTTATCTATAGCATGGCTAAATACGATAATGATTAGGAGTGTTCAACATGTTGATGAATCAGGCAGCAGCACAACTTGCTCCGTTAACGGGATTGAAGCAAGATGAGGTGTTGAGATTACTGGAGGTTCCACCACAGGCGGAGATGGGAGATGCGGCGTTTCCCTGCTTTATTCTGGCCAAGTCGTTGAAAAAAGCACCCGCGGTTATCGCCGCGGATATCGCTGCCGAATTACAGACCGTTGGGCTGGATGCTTCACCAGCAGGACCCTATGTAAACATACGTTTCAATCGGGAAGATCTGGCGCCGAAGCTGCTGCATGAACTGGGACATAAAACATTTGGCAAGTTGCAATTGGGGGCAGGTGCACGTGTTGTGATCGACATGTCGTCGCCTAACATTGCCAAGCCATTCGGAATCGGTCATCTGCGCTCCACCGTAATTGGGGCAGCATTGTATCGGTTATATAACGAGGCAGGCTATACTTCGGTCAGTGTGAATCATCTGGGGGATTGGGGAACGCAATTCGGCAAGCAGATTGCAGCCTATAAACGTTGGGGTAATGATGAAGCACTACAGGCTGAGCCAATTCGTACATCATTGGAGCTGTATGTGCGTTTTCACGATGAGGCGGAGAGTGATCCATCTCTGGAGATCGAGGCACGAGATTGGTTTCGAAAGCTGGAGCAAGGCGATGAAGAGGCGCAGCGGTTATGGACCTTTTTTGTAGAAGTGAGCATGAAAGAATTCAACCGGATGTATGAGCGTCTAAATGTACAGTTTGACCATACGCTGGGTGAGAGCTTTTATAACGACAAGATGGGTGCAATAGTTGAAGAACTGAAATCCAAAGGTTTGCTCGAAGAGAGCGAAGGCGCATTGGTGGTCCGTTTGGAGGAGGAGAATATGCCACCTTGCCTGATTATCAAAACCGATGGAACAACCATCTATCCTACACGGGATTTGGCAACAGCCGTTTATCGTCATGATGTGATGAAGGCAGATAAAATGCTGTATGTGGTCGGGGGTGAGCAGAAGCTTCATTTCCGTCAAGTATTTGCGGTATTATCCCGGATGGGGTATGCGTGGTCTGAGATTTGTGAACATATTCCGTTTGGTTTGATGCGTTTCGAAGGACGGAAGATGTCTACTCGCCGGGGGAAGGTTGTCTTTTTGCAGGAAGTACTGGACGAGGCGGTCGCTCGGGCATTACAGATTATTCAGGAGAAAAATCCGGATCTGCCGAATTCGCAGGAGGTTGCGGAAGCGGTTGGTGTAGGTGCGATTGTATTCGGAGATCTGCGCAATAACCGGTTGAACGACGTCGATTTCTCGCTCGAAGATGCGGTGAGCTTTGAAGGGGAGACAGGACCTTATGTGCAATACACACATGCCCGGATTAACAGTGTGCTTGCGAAGGCAGTAGAGGCAGAGCGCGTGGAAAATGATAATCAATTGGACGATGTTCGTAGCAGTAGTAGTAACAATACTGCGGCAAATTCAGAGAACAAGCCGGTCATGGTCGGTGACACTTCATGGGCATTGCTGAAACTGCTGGCGGATTATCCGCAGCATTTGGAAAAAGCAATTCATCGCAACGAGCCTTCGGTCATTGCCAAGTATGCGATAGATGTTGCCCAAGCGTTCAACCGCTTTTACCATGCGGAACGGATTGCGGATGCGCCGGCTGACGTCAAACCCTTCCGGGTGGCGTTAACAGAGCGTACGGCGGAGCGTCTTGCCTACAGCCTATATTTACTGGGCGTTCAGGCTCCTGAACGGATGTGATTCTATGGGATGGAGGACAAGTAGATTCTTCGATAAAGCAGGAAAAGCAGCAGCAGGCTCAAACGGACGAATCATATCGCTACAACAGGTGAGCAAACGACTTGGGGATGTGCAGGTATTGAATGATATCAATCTGGAAGTAGGTCAGGGGGAGTGTATCGTCCTGGTGGGCAGGAATGGCTCAGGCAAAAGCACATTGCTGCGTGTGCTGGCAGGTATGTTACTGCCTGACTCAGGCTCGCTGCGCAAGCACAGGCATGGGCGGATTATGTATGCACTGGATGGACTGTCACGCCTGCCCTTCACATCAAGAGAGTACCTTTGGGAAATGGGACGTATTCGTGGCATGAGACCTGAGATATTGCGTCAACGGATAGGGGAATTAAGTGAGCTGTTATTCGTGGGCGCGGCGCTGGATCAGAACCTGCCTCAGTTATCCAAAGGTACTTTGCAGAAGGTGAATTTGATTCAGGCTTTACTGCCTGGACCTGATGGGTTATTGCTGCTTGATGAACCATTGTCCGGACTGGACGTTCCGGCACAGGAAGCAATTGTAGCTTTGCTCAGACAGTGGAAACAGGAAGGAAGCCAGATCGTTACAGCTTGCCATGAGCCATTGCTGATTGAACGTCTCGCGGATCAGGTCATCGTGTTACAGAAGGGGACGGTGCTGCGTCGATGGAGTCAGGAAGATTTGCAGCAAGCTGGTGAGCCCGCCGTGAGTATTCAAAGTGTGATGGAAGGGCTGGAACAATCCGTTATCGATGCGCTGCTTGTTGATCAACCGGGAATCATTGCATCCCATCGCAGTATGGTTCGTCAGGATTATGGTCGAGAAGTATGGGATTGGAAGGTGTCACGCAGTTCGGCAGATCGGATTATTGGAATGATTCTGGCAGCTGGCGGTTCCATTGTATCTGTACAGCCGGAAGAGAGCCGATTAAATATGGAAGGATTGATGGAGGGGCGGCACCCAGGTGAGGCTATAAGCAGGGAAGTTGCTGAGAACCTTTCCTCTATATCTACGGCAGGAGGCGACCTCCAATGATCTACTTGACTCGTTATTTGTTAAAACATTACATACGTTCACAGAAATATGTTGCGCCGGTGATCTTTTATATTATTACGATGCTGCTTATCTATTCCTACAAACCTAATCCGGTTGCGGACAGTTACAGCGTTACGGCCATGCTGCTCTTTTTTGGTGCGGCCTGGCTGGGCCTGACGGTAATGAATACGGAACCTGCGGGTCAGTATCAATTGCTTGTTCTCCATGCAGGAAGCAAACGCAAGGCTGTCTTCGCACAACTGATCTGTGCGTTGATCATGCAGTTTGGTCTGACTGCAATTACCGTGTTATATCCGGTTGTTACGGGCATGTTTGGAAGGGTACCAAGTACTGGGGAGTGGATTATGGCTTGGGCCGGACATTTGGCGTTGTCGCTCCTGGGTCTGGGGCTCAGTGTTTTCTTCCAAAAATCATACATTCCCATGCTGAGCCGCAGCATGCCGCCTTTCATTGTGGTGATGTTATTATCGTTTGTCCAAGGTTCATTAAGCGGACGTTTGCCTGAATCCATACAGTGGGTTGTCAAGATTCTGCCACCGGCATTTTATCTCGTGCGTGAGATGATGTTATTTGAAAATTTGAAGTTGGGGGCCGTTGTACTGACGACAGTGTGGGCTGTACTTTATGCCATAGTTCTACTTATCATTCATGTATGGTTATCAGGAAGAAGGGATTTACGGAGTTAGATGCTATTATTCCGCTTAACTTGAATGTTAGTCTATGTTTCGTTACCATAGAGGGACGTTAGAATGGAATGTATTGTACGGAGATAAAGGGGGCGCTCGCTTATGCAAAATACAGACATGCAGCATGGTGACATGCTGGACAGCGAACACTCCAGGGAATTGTTTGCATATTACGGATTGGCTGTATATTATGGACAGGCGCTTGAACAGCAACTGGTCAATCTGATTTTATTAATGAAAATGTCTCAGGGAAAAGTTGTATCCGAAGAAGATCTGGAAGATCTGTACGAACGGAAGATGAGCAGTTCACTCGGACAACTCATTCATGAGGTGCGCCATCATTTTACCTTTTCGGAGGAAGAGACTCGGCAGTTGAATGAACTATGGAAGCAGCGTAATAGCATTGTACATCACTATTTCAAGGAACGAATTCATGAGACATTCAGTCCTGAAGGACGATCACGCATGATCAAGGAGCTGGAAGATTTCAAAGACCGTGCACAGAAACTGGAGATTAGTCTTCAGCAGTACACAGGTGCCTGGATTGCAGAGCTGGGGTTGGATGCTGAATCCGCGGCGGCGTTGCAGACACTCGAACGTATGCATGCAGAGAGCATGCACGCCCGGGCACTGGAAGAGGATGAATCATTGTGATAGAAGGCAAGTCCCGGATACGTAAAATAAAAAGCAGACGCTGGCTTGTAATCTCCATTACATTGCTCGTGTTGCTTGGGGTTATATGGACGATAACTACGGCCTCGCTCATCTGGACCTACACCGATGAGGAATCATCCAGACAGAGTGATGCGGCTATTATCCTCGGTGCAGCCGTAGATGGGGATAACCCTTCACCCGTATTTCGCGAACGTATTGAGCATGCCATTTTATTATATCGCCAGGGGACGATCAGCCATCTGCTCTTTACTGGTGGTTCTGGCAGTGCAGGAGAACGAACCGAAGCTGAAGTAGGACGAGATTATGCTGTTGCACATGGTGTAGATCCTTCAGATATTCAAATGGAGACAGAGTCGAGAATTACGGAGGAGAATCTGGTGAACTCGCTTTCCGTTGGGAAACAGGCGGGGTTTCACACCTACACCATTGTAAGTGACCCGCTACACATGAAACGGGCGATGAAGCTCGCTAAGGGACTCGGCATGGATGCTGTTCCGTCCCCAACACGAACGACGGCTTACCAGACCTGGCGCAGCCAATTTCCTTTTCTGGCAAGAGAAACGATATTATATATGGGATATATGGTCAAAGGATGGATAGATGGATAGACAATCCGCAGCAGCACGAAAAGTGACTGGTCTGCGTGATTGTCTTTTTTTGCGCATGGTGATGCGGCGTTTCTATGTTCCGGGATAATTAATCGCTGCACTAACCAGTGCGGCCACCCCAAAACCGATGAACCACCAAGGCCAGCGCCGATGATTGCTTCTACGTATACCGATGAACAAACGGATGATCCCCGCGAGTAATACCACGGTAGCTAAGCTGCTGCCAACAATCCAGCCAATGCTCATATGTTTACCTCCTCTATATGGAATGTTAAGAAGAGCTCCCTATGGTGAGCTTCCCACCTCTGACCTCTGCTTGAAATGGATAAGTACCGTTACGATACGTATGTTGATTATGATCGGAGTGAAGCGGGAGATCACTGTTGAATCGGCCCCCAGCCTGCTTGAAGTCTAACTTGAATCCATCGTTATCTGCTGGGATTCGCACTTCAACGTTACAACCTGTGGAGCGAATATCCAGAGATTGAAGCATCGTTGAGGAGTGAATAGTGAGTTGGCTGCCTGTCACTTTAGATTGAATATGGGTGAACTGACCGGATAACTGAACAGGTGAAGAAGTGGATTGCAGTTGCATTTGTTCTGCATGGAGGTCTGTTGCTGTAACCCGACTGCCTACTGATCGTAGACGGATATGCTGGGCATGGCCAGTTAAGGTGAGCTTGCCGGATGTACAGTCACAATTCCATTGTTCCGAAGAAACGTTATCTACAAGAAAGTGGGAACCAACTCCGTTGATCGACAGCCTTTTCAAGACTGTAATCGGCAGTACAATGTGGAGCGATGTGCGGTGGAAGTTAATGCCCAGCGGAAAAGCTTGTTTTCGTCCATCGATCAGATGTAATAAACCGTGGCTGACGTTAGCTTCAAAACATCGAGTTCTTGGAAAACGAGCGGAGCCCCATTGAGTAACACGAATAACCGCTTCTGTGCCCCGGCTAATATGCACTTCACCTTGCATCCATTCCAGAGAAAGGGCGAGAAGGGGTTCTTCGTACAACCATTCTTTGCAAATCATGTGTCTATTAGGTTTCAAAATGGTTATCCCTCATTTCTGTCAACATCTTCATCCAGAATAGGATAAGCATCCATCGCAGCATGTTGGTCTAGAATACGTTCAATTAGTGATTCACTCACAATATCGGCACCAAGCATGTTCATCAACCGCTGTAAAAAATAAAGACGTTGCTTTGTTTCGCTCGAATTGCGGCCGAACAGTGTTGGATTAATCCATATATTGACCAGCATCATGAATACTTCTGCACAAGCTTCGGGATCTTCGGTATGAATAGATCCATCTGTAATGCCTTCACGCAAAATCGCTGCAATCACCGGGGCATCAATCCGCACAGCCTGTTGAATCCCTCGTACAATGAATACTGGATTTTTGATCTGGGTTCGAAGTACGTGATCCAGAGAATGGGCCTGTTGATCAGAGACGACATACTCCAAAATCTGAACTAACTTCTCTCGTGCTGGTGTAGTCGTTGTATTTGTAACTAATTGATCCAGCATTTGAGCGGAATAGTTGAACTGTTGTTCCATGACCGCGTCCAGTATTTCCTCTTTGGATCTAAAGTGATGATACACAGCTCCCTTGGACATGCCTAGGGCAACAATGATGTCCTGGATACTCGTCTTTTCAAATCCTTTATCTGTGAACAACTGCGCAGCGACGTTCAGAATCTGCTGTACCGTCTGTTCAGGGTGCTTGTTTCTGGACATAATAACCTCCTTATATTTTAGATACCGACCGTTGGTATGTATAATACAGAGAGATGTTTCCATTGTCAATAAGAGGAAATCGGAATAAGTGATACACGAAGGAAGTTTATATCGATCAAATCTGAGTTAATTGAGTAAAGGTAGGATCAAGAAAAGATAAATAAGAGCGGAGAAAAGTGAAGTGGGGACCAGAATAAAGTAGATAGAGCAACCAACCTTCTTTCGGATTTGGGTCATGGACAAAATAAAACCGATATGCCTACAGACCAAGAGGTCCGCGGGCATATCGGTTGGTTGTTGAAATATAATTACATTTATTCCCGTTTTACTTACACGCCGCCCCCAGCAAAGGAGGAAGTGGTTCGAATGGCCTCGCCTATTGGGTTGTTCCCATTCGTATCCGGTGCTGCTTGAGCACCTTGCTGTAGCTGATACATCTGATAATAGCGACCTTTAAGTTCCATCAATTCATCATGAGCACCTTGTTCAACGATCCGTCCGCGATGCAGAACCAAAATCTGGTCTGCTGAACGAATGGTGGACAGACGGTGGGCGATGATGAAAGTGGTCCGTCCTTTTTTGAGGACTTCGAGCGCATTTTGAATTAATGCTTCCGTTTCGGTATCAATATTCGCCGTAGCTTCATCCAGAATCAGAATGGCTGGATCGAATGCCAGTGCACGAGCAAAGGAGATCAATTGCCGTTGTCCGGCAGATAATGTGCTTCCTTTTTCGATAACCGGCTCGTCGAATCCTTGCGGTAGATGGGCGAGAATTCGCTCAGCACCTACATCGCGCAGCGCCTGTTCAATCTGTGCACGAGTAATCTGCTCATCCCCGAGACTGACATTGGAAGCAACGGTACCCGTGAACAGGTACGGATCTTGCAGTACAATGCCCATATGTTTGCGAATCCACTGTTTAGGCAGATCCTTCACGTTCTGACCGTCAATCGTGATCTTGCCTTTCTGTGGATCATAGAACCGGAACAGCAAGTTGATGATCGAGCTTTTACCGGAACCGGTATGGCCCACCAGGGCGACCGTTTGACCTTGTGAGGCTTTGAACGAGATGTTGTTCAGCACATAATCTTTTTTATAGGCAAACGATACATCGTCAAACACGACATTTCCTTTGTACCTCGGCATCGAGCCATCGGTTACCGGTTCACCTTTCTCATCCATCAGTTCAAATACACGTCCGGCGGATACCATAGAGGAGTCCAGGTTCGCGAGTTGGTTGACCATACCTGTAATTGGCTGGAACAAACGTCCGAGAACGTCAACGAATGCATACAGTACACCCAGCGAGATGATACTTGTGCCGTCCAGCACACTAGATCCGAAGTACCACAGGACGACCGCAAAAGCCATATTCCGCAGGACGTTAACCAGATTGTGTGAGGTGAAAGCGTTCAGGTTGAGCATTTTGTTCTGGTGTTTCATATAATCATCATTCAGATCCTCGAATTCCTGCTTGGTCTGTTTCTGATGACGGAATACCCGGATAATGGACATCCCCTGAATGGACTCGTTAATAATCGCATTAATTTCACTCAGACGTGAACGAATGATCGTGTTGTACCGAGTAGCGATTTTACGATAAAGCACAATCCACAGAACCAGCATCGGCACAACGAACAGAGAGATCAATCCGAGGCGGAAATCCAGCAGGAAGAGCGCAACGTACACTCCAGTAATCGTAATGATGCCAGAGAAAAAGTTCGACAGAACTGCAACGAACAGATCCTTGACAGCTTCAGTATCGTTGGTGACCCGAGAGACTACTTTCCCTGCAGGTAGATTGTCGAAAAAATGTACGGGCAATCGCTGGATGTGTGCATACACATCGTTACGAAGTCTTTGGATGACTTTGTTGGCAGATGATTGCAGCCAGTATGTTTTACCAAACTCCATAATGACTGAGATGACAAGGAAGATCATGTAATACACAATCAGCTGATAGATGCTTGGCATTTCCGGTTTGTAAAAGGCAAAGAGTTCACCAGCGGATAAAGGCACCGCCGCATATTGACCCGTCACTTCGCCTGCGCGTGTAACCGTCAGTGTTCCGTTCGCGTATGTTCGATCCCCATCGGGGGCACTAACGGGTTCATTTACAAAATAAAAACTTCTACCGGCTTGCAGTACGCGTACCTCGGTACCTTTCGTTTCTTCCGGTTCAAACCGGCCTTCACGTTTGTAGTTCTTTCCATTGTAGACCGCCGCTTCGCTTGAAGCTGTAGTCTCATAGAAAGGTTGCTCAATGGCGAGCAAATGATTGTCGATCATGGACTTGGCGATGAAAGGGCCGGCAAGTTCAGCCGCAACTCCAATCGTAAGCATAATTAAAGCGGCAATAAACGTACCTTTGGCTTTTAGGGCGTATTGAAGCAGCCGTTTGCCTGTATTAGACTTCAAAGCGTTGACCTCCTACGTGGACAAATTAGACTCCACCTGCTGCCGTTCATACTGTTCACGGTACCAGCCGTTCATAGCAAGCAGTTCCTGATGGGTTCCTTCTTCCGTTATTTTCCCGTGCTCCAGTACGATGATTCGGTCTGCGTGTTCAATAGCGGACAGGCGGTGAGTCGAAATCAGCGTAGTTTTGCCCGAGCGTTTGTTGCGTATATTTTCGATAATTTTAGCTTCGGTTCTTGCATCGACGGCGGATAAAGCATCATCCAAAATCAAAATGTCTGGATCGGCGATAAAGGCACGCGCCAGCGATACACGCTGTTTCTGTCCACCGGACAGCGCAATTCCTTTTTCACCAACGAGTGTGTCCAGACCATCGGATAAAGTGCCCAGATCTCCGTCAAAGGCTGCGGTGCGAATCGCTTCCATAATTACATTATCATCAGCACCTGGCTTACCGAATTGAATGTTCTGACGGACTGATTTGGAGAACAACACCTGTTCCTGTGGAACATATCCAATCCAGCTGTGCAGGTCATCTTTGGCGATATCCTGAATCGGATGACCGGAGATGCTTAATTTACCCGATCCGGCCGGGTATTCATGAAGCAATTGTTTGAGCAGGGTGGACTTGCCGCTACCTGTACGTCCCACGATACCCAGTGTCTGCCCGCGGCGAAGTGAAAAGCTGACATGACTGAGATTGTCTACAGTAGAACTAGGATAACGGAAGGTAACATCCTGCATGGCGATTTCTTCCGGATTCGTAATATGAGCAGGCTGCTCAACATCTTTCACGGCAGGTTCTACAGATAGCGTCTCGTTAACACGATCGAGTGAGGCACTACCACGCTGCATCAGGTTAATCAATTCGCCAATCGCAAACATTGGCCAGATCATCATCCCCAGGTACATATTGAACGATACGAGATCCCCTAGGGTAATTTCATTATGAAAAACAAGATAAATGCCATAGGCAAGTGCAATCACATAACTGAGTCCGACACATAACCGGATGGTAGGTTCAAACAGTGCATCCATCTTGGCAACGGCCAGATTTTTGCGGTACACATCTTCAGTGACATCAGCGAACCTTTTCTCATCCAGACGTTCCTGAACATAGGCACGCACGACTCGAATGCCGGCAATAGACTCAAGCACCTGATCGTTCATATCCCCGAATGCATCCTGTGCCAGTGTGTATCGTTGATGGACGGCTTTACCATAGATCATCATGGCGATAGCGATAAAAGGCAGAGGCAGAATTGCGGCCAGGGTCAGTTTCCAGCTAACCAGAAAACCCATGGCGAATAATACGGTTGCCAGAAAAGCAGTAGAGTCGGTTAACGTCAGCATGCCGAAGCCTGCTGTGGTAGCAATGGAACGAAGATCATTTGTGGCACGCGCCATCAGATCGCCGGTTCTGTTTTTCTCAAAAAAGGGCGGGGTCATTCGCAGCAAATGGTCCATAAAGCGTGACCGCAGCAAGCGTTCAACCAGATTGGCACCGCCAAACAGTTTGTGCATCCATATGTACGTTGTCAAATAGATAATGATGACCGATCCTAGAATAAGTAAAATGTAACGTGTGAGTGAGGCGCCGGTGATGGAACCGCGTACAATCTCGTCAATGGCATTGCCCAGAAGACGAGGTGGCAGCAGTTCAATGATGCCCACCATAATAAGCAAGGTGACACCAATGAGGTATCGTTTGCGTTCCAGCCGGAAAAACCAGGCCAGATTTTTAAGTACAGAGAACAAGTGGTATCCCTTCCTTTCAAGTTCGTGAAATGCATGTTCCGTTCATGTTTAGCCATTTGAGCCCACAAAAAAAGACATACCGCACGCAGGCGGTATGTCTTGGGTATCATTCATACGGCAGCATGGCTCCGAGAGCAGAGCCACCACCGTAGATAAAGTTCGATTGTGAGAGTACAAAACAGCAAACCTGAGTAGAGGCTTCTGTGATGCGGTCTTATGAACGGAATAACGATTTCATGGGTGCTCCGGTATTTAGTTGTATGCTGAATTGATGTAGATCGTCATTGTTAAACACCGTAACCACCCTTTCTTTTTTGGTAATAAATTGCATGTGGATCTCGTATGTTTGCATCTTAACACCGACTTTTACAATCTGTCAAACGTTTTTCCAAAACAGAAGATGCAACGCAATGTGATGGAATTATGACAAGTAAATGAACTTTTTTTGCGTATTTAGGGTGGTTGAGGTTTGTAATCAGGCCATTGTAGCGATATGATGGAACATATATATAGAGAAGGAGCTGACACCAAATGAGTACCATACATGTATCTGACCGCGCTGCTCGCTGGTATAAGGAAGAACTGAATTTGAACGAAGGAGACAGCATTCGATTCTTCGCCCGTTATAGCTCCGGCGGAGGTCTTCATCCTGGCTTCTCCCTCGGAATCGCCGTGGAGGAACCGAGACATCCTGCTGATCAAACGAAGGTATCGGGTATCCAATTTTTTATGGAAGATCATGATTACTGGTATCTGAAAGGTCATCAACTTCATGTAGATGTTGTTGAAGAAGGACAGGATATCGAATATCGCTACACCGAGATTTAACGTAATATCTCTGCGTATATAGAATGGCTCATCACCGGTCGCACCGATTTTCGAACAGGAGGAGATACCACATGAATCCGCCAGCCCGAGATTTGGCCCAGTATATCGCGAATCGCTCTCATATTGTTGTTAAGGCGGCGGTTCGGGCCGAGAATGAACAAGGTGAATTATTGCTGATCCAGCATGCTGAACACGGACATTGGCGTATTCCTGCGGGACAGATGCGCCCGGGAGAAGCCATTGAGGACACCGCGCACAGGGAACTGTGGGAAGAGACGGGGTGGACCACCAATCATATGATACTTGAAGGTTTGCATTCCGGTCCGAATCTGAGACATTTGCATGCCAGTGGGGATGAAGAATATTTTGTCATTGCCATGTTCAGGGCAAAAATTGTTCAGGATTCGCTCGTAGAATCACGAGTAAATAGCGAGGCTGGGCTGAAGTTTTTTGATCTCAAATCATTGCCCAGGCTGAATGATCTTAGTCGCTTGCTGCTCAGGTCTTCCGGAATTGAATAAACCGAACAAAGAAGACGCCTTTCCTGACGGGAAGGCGTCTTCTTTATTGCGGCAATCAGTATTTTATAGACCGATGTCCATGAGTACGATGATCACTCTCGTTAACCAGCAGGCTCCTGTCATACCTAGACTTGATCAAGCGGTTCTTCATCATCCATCGCAAAATCAAAATCGTCAATATCGAAGACCTGCACGGGAGATGCCGATTCAATAATACGTGCGATCAATTCGACCTGATCGGTAAGTATGGGGGTATCCAGGCGCTGTGAAGTGAGAAGGAGCTCGGTCTCAATGGGATCAAAATATTCACCATATTGTGCGGTATCAACCGCATTAATAATGGCGATGGAGACCTGGTCACCAAACAAAATGGATGGACTTTTGGCCCAGGGAACAGCCAGGGCGCGCTCTATTTTTTTCTTATTCAACGGTTCTTCAAAATAAGAAATCATTTCATTAATCTTGGATTTCACATGCTGGTCATCCGCCGGATTATCCATCAAAGGGTCAGGGCTGGTCTGAAATTCATATAACTCCAGGATGGTGGTGTAAGGAACAATATATTCAACAGGCGCCGGCGGCGCGAGTAATTGACCGTAAATTGCCACCATCACGGCTTCTGTAACAAACTGACGTGACATGGGTTCCTGAATCCTCCTGCGGCCATTAATAGTTGCGAGGTGAATCAATTTTCTTTTGTATGATGGATCATCAAATTGATTTCTCTGCTATGGACTTGGGTGCTTGAATTGCATGAATAGAAGTATATCATACAACGGTGGGAAAAACAGCCAGTCCGCAGAAGGATGTCAAGTCCCAACTTTGATCATGATTTTCCGAGCAGTAAGGATAAAATTCCTGCTGCAATCAGGGGACCAACCGGTACACCTTTGAACAAGGCAACCCCAAGCACCGTACCAATAAGCAGCCCGGCAACGACGGTAGGCTGTGTACTCATCAGCGTAGCTCCTCGTCCTCCCAGATGGGCGACAAGTAATCCTACACCGATGGCGAGCAGCGATTTCCAGTGCAGAAAAGACTCTCCGATCGTCTGCAAACTGATTTTGCCACTGGCGAGAGGTGCCATAACACCAATGGTCAGGACGATGATACCGATCGTAAGTCCATACTTTTCCAGCCACGGAAAAGCCTGATTAAGGTTCAGTACCCGCAGCAACAACAGAAATACCATGGCTACGGTTACGGGTGTATTACTGCTGATAATACCTAGCGCGGCAAACACGAGCAACAGCAGTGAGGTCATATCCATCGATTTCATTCCCCTTCGGTCTGCCCGCGATGACGACCTACAATATGTTCTGCAATATATCTTCCATGCCAGCGCCCGGATTCAATAAACACTTCATTGGCATTGCGGCCTGAAGCGATTACTCCACCAACGTATATGCCTGGTACACTGCTCTCCATTGTCTGTGGGTCATATACGGGTTTATCCATATCCGCAGACATCTCCACACCTACGGAAGAAAGCAGTTTGCGGTCAGGACGGAAACCCGTCAAGGCTAGCACAAAATCATTGTCGAGTTCACTTGTGGAGCCATCAGAATGGAGCAAACGAATGGAATCGTCCAAAATTTCATTTACACGTGAGCCAAGGTGAAGTGAGATTTTGCCTTTTTGCACCATGCTTTCGAACAATGGACGAACCCATGGTTTAATGTGTTCCGAAACACCGCTCCCACGATAAACCATGTCAATATGTGCGCCGACACGAACCAGTTCCATCGCAGCATCGACAGCTGAGTTACTGCCTCCAATAATGGCGACACGTGTGCGTGTGTAAGGATGAGCTTCACGGAAATAATGACTGACTTTATCTTTGTCTTCTCCGGGAATGCCAAGATAGTTAGGGTGGTCAAAATAACCTGTAGCAACAACGACATTTCGTCCTTCATGAACGATTGTCTGCCCACGCCGATTGACCGTATGTACCTCGAACGTGCCATCGTCTTTGCGTTTGATTTCTTGGGCTTCCTCATAGTTATGAACACGCAGGCCGAAATGTTCGGCTACCTTGCGATAATAGGCGAGTGCCTCGTAACGAAAAGGTTTGTCGTTCGGTGTGCTGAACGGAACATTCCCGATCTCAAGTAATTCCGCTGTACTGAAAAACTGCATATGGGTTGGATACAGATAAATAGATTGGACGATATTGTACTTCTCAACAATTACAGCGGACAGTCCCAGCCGCTCGCATTCAATGGCAGCAGATAGACCGCATGGGCCTCCGCCGATAATAATGACATCTTCCATGTTCTTAATCCTCCTTATTTCAAGCAATATAATCCTACCGTAAATATGGGTTCAATGCCAGTTCAAGAAGGATACGGACGTGAAGAAATGATCTTGATCATAGGGAATTGACTTGGGAAACAAAAAAGATTAGTATCAAATTAGATGATCATCTAACGAAAGTGAGTTGAACGAAATGCAACTGGAGAAGATTGTGGCTTACCATAAAGCCCTGGCTGATCCGACCCGACTTCGGATACTGCTGCTGTTATCCCAGGGAGAATTGCATGGTCAAGCGCTTGCCGAGAAGCTTAACTTGTCTCAGCCAACCGTTACACATCATGCATCCAAGCTAAGAGAAGCAGCGCTAATCAAGGAACGCAGAGAGAAAAATACGGTGTTTTTCTCGCTCAATCCCTATTTTATCCGGGAGCACGCGCAGGCTTCAGTTGATTTTATTTTTAGACAAGAGGAGGTTGCCGATATGAGTGATGTGAATGAGACGCTGAAGGCATCTGTAATGCGGAATTTCTTCTCGAAGGATGGACGATTGCGTCAGATCCCGGCTCAATATAAGAAAAAGCTGATTGTACTGGGTCATTTGGTAGAGCAGCTGGAATTCGGACGGAAATATACGGAGAAAGAGATCAATGCATTCATTCAAAACTATCATGAGGATTTTGCCACTATTCGTCGGGAGTTTATCATGCACCAGTTCATGTACCGGGAAGATGGGATCTATGAACTGAATCCGAAGGAAATGTGGACAAGATGGGATCAAGTGAAATAATTGAAAAATAATTAAGCTTGACAAAAGCGGTTGCAGCTGTGTAACATGATGGATAATTCTACAAGGGAGGCGATGTTAAATGACAAATCTAATGGCAGTATACGTTAATTTGAATATGAACAGCGTCTCCGGAACGGATCAATGCATGTAAATTTTACGGCAGTTGGGCAGTATTGTTGGCAATATTGTCCATATGTACGTAACACAGAATAACATGCACAGATGAAGCCACGGGTGACGTACCCCGTGGCTTTTTGTATGCCGAAAATGGGTTGTTTCTAGGTAAAGAGTATCGGATTTGCGTAATGATGCGTCTGATATGAATGCCATAAGAACAATCTTTCATTCGGCTAACTTCTTATTGCCGCGGGTGCAGTGCTGCTCGTGGTTTATTTGGTTTTGATGCCGGACCGGAGCGTTCATTGTTGATTGTTGTCAATGTCAATGAATAACACACCATTTATCGGGAGGAATTTTTATTTTGAATAACACGATGGAGAAATACGGCTGGTCTGCAAAGTGGCAGGAGTTGTGGCAGCAGACGGGTATGGAAGAACAATTAAGAAAACCAGCAAGAATTATTGCGGATCATGGGCAATTGCTTCGCCTGATTACGGCTGAGGGAGAGTGCTGGGGGCGGATATCGGGACGGATGCGTCATGATAATGAAGAGACTGGCATTGTACCAGCCGTTGGGGATTGGGTGGCTGTTACAGGGCAAGCTGGAGAAGAAGCCATCATTCACAGCATTGTGCCACGTCAGAGCAGGGTATCCAGACAAGCCGCCGGTCCAGTGACCAAAGAACAATTGATTGCGGCGAATGTGGATACATTGCTGATTGTTGCCGCTCTTAATCATGATTTTAATCTGAGACGGCTCGAAAGATACATTATGATGGCCTGGAATGGTGGAGTGAGACCTGTCATCATTCTAAGCAAAAGTGATCTGAGCGAGAATGTGGAAGAACAAATTTCGCTGGTGGAAGGCATTGCTCCCGGGATTGAAGTGTTGGCAATATCGGCTGTTCAGGACCAGGGCAAATCTTTACTTGAAAAATTTCTGTCTCCAGGCACAACGGTCGCCTTGACGGGTTCTTCCGGTAGTGGCAAGTCTACCCTGGTCAACTGGATGATGGGCGAGAGTGTACAGCTCACGCAGGCCGTTCGTGAGGACGACAGCCGTGGACGACATACGACCACTCATCGGGAAATATTTGTACTGCCGCAGGGAGCGGTATTAATTGACACGCCAGGAATGCGTGAACTCAATCTGTGGGATGAAGGTCAGGATGGTTTGTCACATGCCTTTGGTGAAATTGAGCAGTTTGCAACGGAATGCAGGTTTCAGGATTGCACGCATACCCGGGAAGCCGGTTGCGCCGTGAAGGAGGCTATTCAGGAAGGTTCGTTGGATGAAAAAAGGCTGGGCAACTACTTGAAAATGCAAAAGGAACTGAAATTTCAGCAGCGTAAGGAAGAGGCCGCATCCAAACGACGGACCGCTTCAAGCAAACCCGTCAATTCCCGCAAACCGAAACATGTCCGCAGTACAAAAGACTGGGAAGAGGCCTGAGACCAGGTGGGCATCCCTCTATATCCTGCATAGGATAAGTCAGGAGGGATGTCATCATGCCAGATTACAGCATCATCGTAGACCTGTCGGATCATATGTTATATCTTTTGGATGGCTCACAGGTGGTTAAGGGCTATCCTGTCGCTATAGGCAAGGTGCTCACACAGACGCCTAACGGCGTGTTTACGATTATTAACAAACAAGAGAACCCTGGAGGACCATTTGGTGTTCTTTGGATGGGGTTGTCGGCGCCGCATTATGGGATTCATGGAACCAATGATCCTTCATCCATTGGCAAGTCCGTTTCTCATGGATGCATACGCATGTATAACTCGGATGTGCTGGACCTGTCTTCCAAAGTGTCAGTCGGCACACAAGTAACGATCCGGCCCTAGGGCCGGATTTATCTGATGAAGGGGATTGTAAAGTCACGGCTTGGCCGAGAGAAAGGGAGTAATAACATGCGAATCAGACCAGCGCGTGAAGGGGATGCAGAAGCCGTAGCCCATGTACATACAGAGAGTTGGAAGACGACATATCGAGGGATCGTGCCGGATGATTTTTTGGACAATCTGACTACGGAATCAAGGTTGTCCCAATGGGAACGAAATATCCGTTCTGGCGAAAAGGATCAGATTCTGGTGGTGGCTGAGCAGGAAGATGGGAAAATTGTCGGATTCGCCTGCGGTGGAAAGGAACGTGAAGGCAAATTGCCTTACGATGCTGAGTTGTATGCTATTTATTTGCTGAAAGAAGTGCAACAAACGGGTATTGGCAAGCAGCTGGCGAAACACGTCGTTCGTTATCTCCATTCCCTGGACATGAGGAACTTGCTGATCTGGGCACTGGAGCAAAATTCAGCCTGTCGTTTCTATGAAAAAATGGGCGGAATCCCTGTCCAAACACAGCAAATCAGGATTGGCGGTCAAGATCTGTTAGAGGTTGCTTATGGTTGGGAGGACTTGACTCTTTTTGGAGAAAAGACGATTCCCGGTAGTTAAATAAATGCAAATTTAGATTATGTGTTGGGCATTGAGGAGCATTTTCCCGTCAGAGGATGAAAGGATTCAGCTGTTCTTCACGTTTGCGCAATCCTTAACAAGGTTAATGAACTACTACACCGTTTTGTGGTGAGACATTCAATCTTGATTGGGAGGCGTTATTCAGATGACTTTAATGGAGACAGAACATACAACATGGATGAAACAATTTATTAATGGCGAATGGGTAGAAGGCTCCGGCGAGAAGATAGTTGAAAATAAAAATCCTTACACGGGAGAGGTCATCGCAACCTGGCGATCCTCGAACAAGGAAGATATAGATCGAGCATATGAGGTGGCTCAAAAGAGTTCGGTGGAATGGAAGAAATCCATGCCCGCCGTAAAAGAGGGTGTGCTCCGCAAAGTTTCGGCTTTAATGGTAGAGCGCAAAGAGGAAATTATAAAATTGCTGATTACGGAATCCGGGAGCACACGGATCAAGGCCGAGGCGGAGTTTGCTTCTGCGAAACGAATTGTGGATGAGGCTGCTTCGTTCCCTTATCGGATGAAGGGGGAGATTCTGCCCTCAAATACACCAGGGAAAGAAAATCGAGTTTTGCGTGAGCCCAAGGGAGTTATCGGCGTTATCGGCCCTTGGAATTTTCCTTTGCACCTGTGTCTGCGTTCCGTAGCTCCGGCTATTGCTTTGGGTAATGGAGTCGTTATTAAGCCTGCGTCCGATACGCCGATTACGGCTGGTTGGCTTATTGCTGATCTATTTGAGCAGGCTGGATTGCCTGAAGGTGTACTTAATGTAGTAGCTGGGAGCGGGAGTGAGATTGGAGATTATTTTGTAGCACATCCGGTACCCAAAGTAATTTCCTTTACAGGCTCCACAGAGGTGGGGCAGGGCATCGGCAAACTAGCGGGTGAGCATTTGAAAGAAACTGCGCTTGAACTTGGTGGCAACAATGCGATGGTTGTCCTGGAAGATGCGGATATTGAACGTGCTACAGAATCTGCGGTGTTCGGTAAATTCCTGCATCAGGGGCAGATCTGTATGGCACTTAATCGTATTATTGTGCATGCTGATATTTACGATAAGTTTGTGGAGTCCTTTGTCGCCAAAACGAAAAAAATTCAAGCTGGTGATCCTTCGGATTCCCAAACGCTGGTAGGTCCGCTCATTCGTGAGAAGGAAGTGGAGCGCCTGCTTGACTTGATTAAGGGAGCCAAGGCGGAAGGAGCAAGATTGCTGCTGGGTGGTACTAGCAAAGGCAGTGTGCTGGAGCCCACCGTACTCGCAGACGTGAAACCGGAGCAGCATATTGTACAACAGGAACTGTTTGGACCTGTCGCGGTATTAATGAAAGCGCAGGATGAGCAGGAGGCCGTGCGTTTGGCGAATGATACGCCTTATGGATTGAGCGGGTCCGTATTTACCGGAAATCTGGAGAGAGGGTCTCAAGTTGCCCAGCAGATTGAATCGGGCATGGTGCATGTAAATGATCAATCCGTGAACGATGAGGCGCATGTGATGTTTGGTGGTGAGAAATCATCGGGTATTGGTCGTTTCGGTGGCGATTGGGCGATTGAGAAGTTCACACGGACTCGCTGGATCAGCATTCAGCATCAGTATCGGGAATATCCGGGAATTCAATAATTCGACAGTGAACATGGATTAGAAAACGTTCTATTTTATAATCAGCTAGGGTTCGAGAAAGAGTGACAAAGATTGCGCAGAGTCCGCCACATACTTGATGAGGCGGACTTTTGCATCTTTTTACACGTTTGAAAAACAGGCGAGGAAATGGTGTGAATAAGCTGTTTGGTATACCTGTAATCTGGTTATTTATGGATACACGGGCAGAACAGATCCGTAAATCCAATAGGTAAAGGGGCCTGAACTTCATGTCCATTGACCGTTTCATTCTGAGAAAGCTGAATACTTGTCAGGAAGAAAATACGCGTGATAATCTGGTACGGTTGTTTGTCATTCGAATCCAAAAGGCCGAGATGGAAGAAGAACATGAAAATGCTTATGTCGTCAGCCGATTGCATTAGAAATAGATAAAAAAGATGTGGTACACAAAAAAAGGAAGCTTGTCCTTAGCGGCAAGCTTCCTTTTCCTTATGTTCGCGAATGAATGAATTCGCAGTTTCCATGTTGAATTAAACAACTGACTCATCTTAATAAAGCGATAAGGCGAGGGAGTCATTTTCGCTACGGCTGTGAAGAATGGCTTCACCACCGACAATCTCAATACTAATCAATGATTGCAGACATTTCTGTAAAGCACGTTTACCATTGCTAATCTTGTTCTCAAGTGCACTGCTAAGCAATCGTAGTGTCTTTTGTACAGGTTGTTTGTTTTCTTGATTGAAATATACAGGGATTGATTTGTTTTGAAAAGTTATTAGTGTTCTCACTAGAAATCACCTCACGAGAGTTATTTCTTACTGGTTATATTAAATTCCAATGCTTAAAATTACCTTAAAATCAGCTTATGAAAACATAAAGGTGAGCAATGTTTGAAAAGTGTTCACAATTCAATTGTGGGCGAAGCATTAAAAAGTCCCGAAAAATCAATTCACAGCTCCCATTTATATGGAAGAAACACGCATGGTTTCGCATCCTTGCAATAATTAACGTGACTACTGCCTCGAAAGTTCTGAGTCGAATGGACGATATTTTAATATATACGTGGGTCATATGTAACAAAATTACAGGTTGCACATTGCAAACAGGGTGTTTATGTAAGAAAATAGGGATGGAATAGCGTTTCATCTGCATTATTTTGATTTAATTTGACACTAGGACAATTTACATATGAGACCATGGGAGGGATTATTTTGATTCTTACCGTGTATTCCGGCCGGGAGGAAGGCGAGTGGTTCGACATCGAGGTCCCGGATGAATGTACTATTGAACATCTGAAGACATTGCTGGGGGTCCGTATTTTCGGTCAGGCACCGGGAGAGGGCATTCAGTACATCCTTGAAGCCAAATTTCCGGAAGGGTTGTGGTTCTCGCCACAGAACACACAACAGTTAATGGAAACAGGGCTGCGTCAAGGAAGTTGTGTACGGGTCCAGCGGGCGTTTTCCACCACTTCTGAAGAAGCGCCGGTGTATGGAAGACGTTCATTGTTTCAGCAGGACAGCAACGAATGAACAATCTGAACGTATATATTGTTTACGGCAATGAAATATAAGGAGGTCTTCTCTTCGTGAATGTGTTATATCAGCGTTCTCCAAGAATGACACCGGTTCTCAAGGAAGAAAGGCTGGAAATTCTAAGGCCTCCTGCAGAACCAAACAAACCTACATTTTCAATGATTTCTATTATTGTACCGATCATGATGACGATGGTCAGCATCGGTTTCTACGTATATATCAATATGAGCGGCAAAATGAACAATAGCAATTATATGATGTTTCAGATGATGACGGTTATGATGATGCTTACTTCATACACGATTCCGTTTTTTGTATATCTGAGCAACAAGAAGTCCTATCGCAAAAAGTTGGAAGAGCGTACTACCATGTATCGTGCACAACTGGAGAAACATCGTGAAGAGCTGAAGGAAGCTCAAGCGGAGCAAGTGAAGAGTCTGTATGAAATTCATGGGGATCCCAATGTATGTCTTCAGTTGGTGAAGAATCGAAACAGTTCGTTATGGGAACGTTCTCCGGAAGATGATGACTTCTTGCAGGTGCGAATCGGCACAGGCGAAAATCCGTTTCGAATCAAACTTCAGGTTCCTCGTGTGGACGGTTATGAAAAGGATGAGTTAATTGAAGCGGCTCATGAATTGGCAGCTGAGTTCGAGACGGTGTCCGAAGCATCGATTACACTGCCCTTATTTCAGTCGAAAGTGATGGGGTTGGTCGGCAATCGTGAGGAAGTACTCGCTTCATTGCGCGTAATTATTTCACAACTGACGGTCCGTCATTCACCGGATGAATTAAAGATTGCTGCCTTTTATGAAGAAAAGGAATCCAAGGAATGGGATTGGCTGCGCTGGTTGCCCCACATTTGGGATGAAGATCAGGGACAACGCTATATGGCCGACAGGCACAGCGGTGCGCATCAATTGGCGGACAGCTTGTTTTCCGTGTTGAACCGACGGCGCAATAATAAGGAAGATCGCTACAAGAAAACCGTGCAAACTCCTTGTTATGTGGTGGTTCTCTCGGATACGCAATTAATAGAAGAAGAGCCGCTGCTTCCCCTGCTGCTGGAATCAGCTCAGGAGATCGATGTATGTACCATCATATTGGCAAACCGTAAGGAATCGCTACCCATGCATTGTCAGTTAATTATGGAGGCTTCCAAAGGCAAGGGGCTTTATATCAAAAAAACCGAGGATGCTGACGTGATCAGGCAAACATACACGCCAGATGTGATTTCCAGAGAGTCCGCAGAGGCGCTCTCGCGTTATATGTCACCGATTCGTCTGAAACGTTCATCCGCTTCGGATATACCTCAGGTGCTTCCGTTGTTCGACATGTTAAGCACATCACGAGTAGAGGATCTGGATGTGGTCACACGCTGGAGCCAGACACGATATCCGGACACACTTCCCGTACCTATGGGTGTGCGAGCTGGCGGCAAGAAAATTGCGATTAACTTACATGATAAAATCGAACGTCAGGGGCACGGCCCTCATGGTCTGATCGCAGGGACAACGGGTTCGGGCAAAAGTGAAGTCATCCAGTCAATTGTGGCTTCTCTGGCTGCCGAGTTCCATCCACATGATCTGGCTTTTATGTTGATTGACTATAAGGGCGGAGGCATGTCGAATACATTTGTGGGCTTGCCTCACGTTGTCGGCACGATCACCAATCTGGATGGGAATTTGATTGAACGAGCCAATATCTCACTGCGGGCCGAACTGGTCAGAAGGCAAAAAATATTAAATGATGCTGGAAATCTCCAGCACATTGATGAGTATTACAAAATTCTGCGTTCCAGACATGAACAGCCGTTGCCGCACTTAGTTATCATCATTGATGAGTTTGCGCAATTGAAGCGGGATCAGCCGGAGTTCATGGATGAATTAATCAGCATAGCGGCCATCGGTCGGACACTGGGTGTACATCTTATATTGGCAACTCAGAAGCCTGCAGGTGTGGTCGATGATAAAATCTGGAGCAATTCGCGTTTCCGTATCTGTCTTCGCGTTCAAAGCGAGGGGGATAGTCGGGATATGATCAAAATTCCGAATGCGGCCTGGATCACCAAGCCGGGTCGTGGATATTTCCAGGTAGGCAGTGATGAAGTGTTTGAGGAAATGCAATTCGCATGGAGCGGTGCGCCGTATAATCAGCAGGAAGATACAACGACGGTACTGCCTGTTATGGAAGTTCGTTTGAATGGGAAACGGGAACCACTATTGACTGGAGAGCGCAGGGCTGTGCTCAAAGGGGAGGATGCGCCCAAGCAGCTTCAGGTATTTATTGATTATGTGGCAGAAGCGGCAGCAGAGGCGGGGATCACCCGATTACCTGGGCCCTGGTTGCCACCCTTGCCTGAGACACTGGAATGGGAAAGCCTCAATGACTGGCAGGAAGAAGAGAATCGTGAAGTATTGCTTGACGGCGGTGCCGCTGGCCTGAAACCTATAGTTGGCCTGCTGGATGATCTGCCTAATCAACGACAGCAGCCGCTCGCACTTCCGGTGGATCAGGGACATCTGGTTGTATACGGTATGCCTGGTCTGGGGAAAACGACGTTTGTACAAACCTTGTTGATGTCACTGGCCCGTTCTAAACGGACTGAACCTTGGCATGGCTATATTATTGATATGGGGCGGATGATGAAGGATTTCGCAGGTTTGCCTCAGATCGGTGCGGTAATGATGTCTGAAGAGGAAGATCGGATCAAGCGGTTATTCCGATATATCCTGAAACTGTCAGCACAACGCAAGGACATGATCTCGGAAGCCGGGGTTAAGACAATATCAGCCTATCGTCGTACAGCCCATGCAGCCGTGCCGCAGATTGTAGTTGTTATCGATGGTTATCTTTCTTTCCGAAATGCATATCCCGAGGAGAATGAGCTTCTGGAAACGATTCTTCGTGAAGGCGGCAGTCTGGGAATCACATTTATCCTCACGGCCAACCGTGTTACGGATGTATTTGAGAAATTCAGAAGCAATATTCCCAATGCGGTTTCGTTTGAATTATCTGATCCAAGCGACTATTATTACGCAGTGGGTCGGCCGTCCAAGGCGCCTAGCCAGCTTCCACCTGGAAGAGGACTGGTCAAAGGACAGGTTCCTCCATTGATGTTCCAGGCGGCTTTGCCGTCATCCGGCGCAGATGAAGGCAAGCGTTCTTCCGCTCTACGCCACATGATTGCAGAGATCAGAGAAAGCTGGAACGGAGAAGAAGCGCCGCAGATTGCGCCGCTCCCGGAAGAGGTAAAGCTCAAAGATGTGCTTATCCGTACAGGAACCTTCGGGCAAGTCGGAGACGTATCATCCTTAACAGTACCCGTAGGTTTGCTGACTGATGATCTGGAACCCTTCCAGCTGAATTTGCGTGAAGGGCCACATTTCATGGTTACGAGTCCGATGGAAGGTGGCAAAACAACATTTTTGCTGACCTGGATGTTATCACTTGCCTATCATGCGTCTCCTGAAGACGTGCAAATATACACGGTAGATATGCGATATGGTTCCGGAGGACTGGGGGAAATCAGCAGTTTGCCCCATGTCCGCGGACATGTATCCCGTGAAGAACAGCTTGCACCTGTGATCCAACAGTTGTACGATGAAGTTCTAAAAAGAGGCGAGTTAACCGGTGGACCGGAGATCGTTCTTGTTATTGACGATGCGGATACGTTATCCAAGCAATTAAATGATTTTAATGTGAAGGATCAATTGGGAGCGATCGTTCGTCAAGGCAGGGATCGAGGCATACATGTGATTCTGTCAGGAGTTCCGGCAGACTTTCCAACCTTTGGTTCTGACTGGGTGAACGATGTGAAGGCTTCCCAGAGCGGATTGTTGTTCGGGACTTTAGACCCTAATGATCTCTCGTTCTTCCGTATTCCTTATTCGGAATCCGGTGGGAGTTCAACTGGGCTGAAGGTACTGCCTCCGGGTCAAGGTTATTATGTTAAACGTAAATATTCCAGGGTTAAAGGTGCAATTCCATGTGATGGCACCTGGAAAATGACTGATTGGATTTCTGAAATTCGTGACCGATGGCATGTTGTAGTTTGAGGGGAGGTGGCTCATAATGTTGACGGTTCATGATTCCAAGCAAAAGGTAGTCACTTTGCAAATAAAAGAGCTTTTTTTCCTGGCCGGGATTCTCGGTTCAGACCGATTGCTTGGCGTGGAAGATCCGTTCCGCGGATATATGGCGGAAGACATTGCTTTGGAGTGGGAACGTGTAAAAACATCCCTGCTTGACAAAGGATATCTGATTCAGGATCAGGACAGCAATGAGCTGATCATGACACCGACCGTTTTCTCCAGGGTAGCCATTGCGGGACTGTCCGACAGGGCTTGCTGGATTCGCTACACGCACAGCGGCAAGTCGTATGAAAGTTATGTGCACTGCACGGATGAACGGGTCGTTGAAGTATCCCGTGTTGCAGACGAACCGGATTCGTTCCGGCTGAGTGATTTGGGGAATGTTCGTGAAGCGATTGATTTTCTGATTCAAAGAATGAATTGGAGTGGTCATTCTCCGGCGGAAAAGCCGGCTCTGATGTGCTCCAAGAAAAAATTCTATGATGTGATGAATGATCTGAAGAACAAAGAATTACAGGCAGTGGCTGATGAGTTGGTACAAGAGACGAGCGATCCCGAGGGGTCACTTGCGCTTGCGCGCTGTCTGGTGAACAAGGAATCAGAAGGGGAACTGCGGTTGCTTGTATGGAACGGAGAAGGATGGAAATCACAGTCTGCGGCTTTCGCAGCAAGTACGGTATCCAACTGGCTGTTTCGCATGAGTACTGCGGCTTCGGATGATTGGCTTGTTGCAGCACTGACGACGAGAGAACAGTTTCACGAGATGCTGCTGGACTGGCTTAAACAGCCTGCAGGGGAAGAGGAAAGGTGATGGTAAATGCGCATTCGTGTGGAACCGGATGTGCTTCGGGCACTGAGCAGGCAGATTCAGTATGCGGCGGAGCAAATACAACAAAAGATGACAGTATTGGATCAGGCCATTCATTCGTTGGAGTGGGATCTTGAAGCCCGCGCCGCGATCATGAATGAATGGAATCACAGCAAGCGACTCTGCGAAGCAGCAGTACGTCGTTTTATGGACTTGAGCGTACAGCTGGGACGCAAGGCCTTGTTATTCCAGCAGGTGGACATGGAGTATCGTACAGTGTTGAGTCATGTGAACACAGCCTATGGCAATGCGGTCAATATGTTGAATGTTCTTCAGACGGAGCGTGCAGGAGAGATTATGCCTGCGCATTCGGCAACTGCTGCTGTTGTATCCGATCCATTTTCCGCAGTAGCGGCAGTGTACCGTGTACAGGATGCCGCACCGCCTGATGGCTCGCCAGCGACCCTGATTCAGGCCATGCAGCCTGAACCTGTGGCATGGAGATTCACAGATCCCTCCTTTCGTGGGAGAAGGGGAACCGAACCTGTGGTTTCCTGACTTCACGGGGTACAAGGCTGAATAAGCAAGACAGCAGAAAGTGAATTTTTTTATAAATAGGCTGTTAGGGGAAGTTTCGAATGCCAAAAATGGGGTAAATAGGATTAGGTCCTTCGGCTTTTGTCCGATTGATCCTTGTATAGTACAATTTGAACAAGCGAATTTAATTGCACAAACCAAGGAGGAATTTACAAATGGCAGGACGTATTTTAGTTACCCCAGAACAGCTTGATCAGGTTTCCAACCAATTTAAACAAAGCGGTGAGCAAAGTCAGCAAATCGTATCTACATTGACTCAATCCATCACAAGCATGGAAGGACAATGGGAAGGTATGACGAAACAACGCTTCTTCCAGGAATTCCAGGAAGCCAGCAAACAAATGCAATCTTTCGTTCAGACGCTGAATAGCATCAGCGCGGAACTGACGGCTATTGCCAACAAATTCCGTACGGCTGACCAAGCTCGCTAATCTGCGATACATAGTTCGGGCAGGTTCCATTTCCGAATTTGCCCAGAATCATATGCGGGAAGCAAGCTGAGAATGTACAACTACAGCAAAAACCGGGCGTTTTCACAACACCCGGTTTTTGTTGCACTATGACAGAATGACAGAGAGAGGGATGAGCATGTCTTTTCAACCAAATCCCGGGGATGAAGTGGTGATTAACGACATTGCCTATATCATTGGGCAGCATCCGGCTGCACCTGGTCTGGCTTACGCCCAAGCTGGAAGGCAGGGTATCGTCTATCAGTTGTTACCCCGTAACGGTTCCATAAGTGGGGCCAAAGCACTAAAAGTATTTTTTCCTAAATTCCGTATCCCGGCTATGGTGTATCAGTCTGAGCATATGGAGTCTTATAGTGAACTGCCAGGTTTGCAGGTATGCAAGCGTGATGTGCTCACTCCGGAAAGAAACGGAGCGCTCATTGGAGAACATCCTGATCTGTTGTATGCGGTATTGATGCCGTGGGTGCATGGTCTGACCTGGTTCGATGTAATCAGCGATCAAAAGCAGCTGACAGCAGAGGAAAGTCTGAAGCTGGCGAGAGCTCTGGCTGGGACCGGTTCGGCCATGGAACAGCGTGGGCTGGCTCATTGTGATTTGTCCGCACCCAATGTGATGATTCCGTTTTTTTCCGAAGTGGAGAACCTGAGTGGGGTTTCAGCAGTTGAACTGGTAGACGTTGAGCAGATGTACGGTTCCAGAATGGATCGTCCAGATGCTTTGCTCGCCGGTTCACCGGGGTATGCGGCCCATCGGACAGTGCATAGCGGTTTGTGGAGTGCGTATGCCGATCGTTTTGCCGGAGCAGTTATCATTGCTGAGATGTTAAGTTGGTCTGATGCAGCGATTGTGGAAAAAGCATGGGGAGAAAGTTATTTTGACCAGCACGAAATGCAGACGGTAAATGAACGTTATTATGCCATGAGAGAATCGCTCCAGAAGCGCTGGGGGTCCAAGGTGTCAGACCTGTTTATTCGTGCCTGGGAGAGTCATGATCTCAGCAGCTGCCCTACGTTTGGCGAATGGTTTGTGGCGCTGGCTGCTGTGGATATCCATCTGGCAGGCGCAGCATCTGTTGAAGAATCTGAAGTTAAGGTTTCAGACCAGACAAATGCAGTCGAGACGAACCCGATTAAATGGACAGGAGCAGCAAGCGGTATATCGGATAAACAGGGAAATACGGATCAGAACGTGCCCGCCGCGGAACCCTCACCTGGTCAGGAAGCGGTAGTAAATCGTCTCTTCCTTCAGGCGAGAGCATTGGAGGATGAAGGCAAACCGGCTGCGGCGCTCGAAGTGTATCGTTCACTACATCATTTCATTCCGGATAACAGTGCGATGCAGATGGAAGTTGAGGCTGCGATTCAAGAGCTGGACGCGAAGCTAAATCCCAAGCATGATGATGCAGCTCAGCCAGCCAAGATACCTTTTTACCGATCCAAAAAGTTTATGATTTCTTCGGCGGTGCTGATTGTTCTGCTAGCTGGAACCGTACCAACGGTTAAAATATTGGCCGATCAGGCTGAGGTTAAACAAAAGGAGCAGGAGGCGGCTGCCAAGCAGGCCGAACAAAAGGCTGCGGAAGAGGCCGAAGCTGCGAGGCTGACTGCTCTGAAGCAGCAGGAAGAAGAAAAGAAACAAAAAGCGGCAGATGCGGCGAAACTGGATGCAGAGGAAAAGAAAAAGCTGGCTGAAGCGGAGAAAAAGCAGGCAGAGGCCAAGAAGAAAGAAGAAGAGCGTAAAGCGCTTCAGGCCAAGTATGATAAGCAAGCGAAATATGAGGCTTATCTGGCCAAGCAGAAACAACAGAAGCTTGAAGCAGCCAAGAAGGCTGAACAGGAAAAGTACGACAAACAGGCGAAATATGAGGCTTATCTAGTCTGGAAAAAAGAAAATGACGCCAAAATTGCGAAGCAGGAAGCGGAGCGTAAGGCAGCAGCCGAGGCTCAGCGCAAACAGGAGGCGGCTCAGAAAGCTGCGCTCAAGAAAAAACGTGCCCAGAATGTCGTCACACTGATTGCCCATTACAATAAAGCGTATAATGCGCAAAAAGGCAGAAAAATTGAGAATGCCGAATCCTACGCGCGTGATTTCAAAAATCTGTACAACACCGATGCTACCTATTTCAAAGGTGTAGGTAAAGTAGCAGCACGAATGAATGCAATCAATAAATTCCTAAGCAATACGGATTATACATTACCCAACTTGTAAAATAACGTGAACGACGGAGGTGACACATCTCAGATGAACTATACTATTCAAGCATCCCAGCGCACACCCGCACTGATTATCTATCTAATTGATATTAGCGCCTCCATGAACATGGTTCTGGACAACCGTCGGCGGATTGATGTCGTCTATGATGCCTTATCTCTGGCTATTCGCCAAATGGTGTTTCGTTCGACCAAGGGCAACCGACTGACACCCCGTTACAGGATCGCTATTCTGGCATACAGCGACGATGTGTACGATCTGTTGAACGGGATAAAGGGAATCGACGAAATCGCTGCTGTAGGTTCCTTACCCGACTTAACGCCGAAAAGATTCTCGGATTCAGCGAAAGCTTTCTTGCAGGCCGAGAAAATTCTGCAGGCTGAAATTCCAAATATGCAGGATTGTCCTGCACCGCTTGTCTGTCATATGACCGATGGGGTAGCTACAGGCGAAGATCCGGAGCCCATTGCCAAAAGAATCATGGGTATGAGCGTGCCTGATGGCAATGTACTCGTCGAGAATATTTTTATATCCGATCATCTGCTGGAGGGCCCCATTCCGGAGCCGCGAAGATGGAAGGGAATATCCCAGGAGACGGTTCTTCAGGATGAACACGGGGAAAAGCTGCGCAATATGTCCTCGGTTCTGCCGGAAAGTTATCGTGAAATGCTGGTTGAGGCGGATTATTTGCTTTCACCTGGTGCACTGATGATGCTTCCTGGTACTTGTGCAGAACTGGTATCCATCGGGTTTCAGATGTCCGCTGCTACGCCTGTGAGATAGGAGGGGAATCATGAGATCGATGCGTTTGGCAACATTGTCTGCTGGAGATAAGGGGAGCCGTGCGGACCACTATCAGGGCAACTTCCGGTATGTGAGTGTCCAGACGGGGGAACAGCCGTTGACCCGTTATCAAGGTACATTCAAGTGCAGGTACGGTTATGGAAGAGCGGCGGAGACCGTTAATCAGGGAGACACCGGACAGGATTTTGCTGCTGTTCGCATGAATGGTAATGTATGTACTTTCGTATTATGTGATGGGGTAGGCATGAGTTACCTTGGGGATTTTGCCGCACGCTTTCTGGGGAACGCCTTGCTGGAATGGCTGGAAACGACTCAGCATCCTTCTTTGGATGTTATGGAGCGTCTGCTTCATGATTTGACCAGTCCGGCATCCGAACAGCTGGAGAAGTTGCAGCCTCTGGAAAATTCGCCTGTACTGCTGCGGGAAGTGCTGATGGAGAAGCGGAGCAAGGGAAGTCAAGCCATGTATGTGTGTGGACGCATCGAGCTCTCTGCGGGCAATCGAAAAAGCAAGGTGTGGCTAGCCTGGCAGGGGGACTCCCGTATCCGTCTTTGGCGTAACGGTCAGGAGCAATCGGCAGCATTTCAGGTGAACTGCCGTACGAATGAACGTTGGTCTACACTCGAGGGTCCGGTTGGTGGCAAACCGCATATCTATGAGGCTAAACTGTCTGCCAATGAATTAGTTCGTCTTCAACTGTACACGGATGGCCTGAATGACCTGGATGCTATTCATGCTTATATACCGGATGAGCACATCCAGGTACTCCTCGATGCCAGACATACAGGTGGGCTTGAGGATGATGCCGCTTTCATTGAGCTGGAATGGTAAGGTCGGGTGAAGCATTACGTGATGATCTGATCATGATGCTAAAAATGGTGAGCCTCAACTGCGAAAAAAACTTGTCCGTATTGATTTAAAAGACACTCTTTTTGGGTAATCTTGTGAAGAATCTACTTACAGATATTGCATGAACGTACATTCTTACATAATTACTGAGCGAGAAGGAGTGGAATGGATAATGACACAACATAACGGCAAACCAAGATTCGAAGGCAAAGTCGCCATTATTACAGGTGCTGGTTCGGGGATTGGCAAAGCGGCAGCACTCAAACTGGCGAGTGAGGGAGCACGTGTTGCACTGCTCGATCTGGTTAATGATCGGATTTCGGAGACGGAAGCCGAAATTAATAAGCTGCGTGAAGGTGCGGCAAGAGCATTCGATGTAGATATTTCCGATCCTGCCCGGGTGGAAAAAGCAGTTCTGGAGACCATCGAATTATTCGGCGGTCTGGATATCGTTTTTGCCAACGCTGGTATTAATGGTGTATCGGCACCGATTGAAGAAATTCAGGTTGAGGATTGGCAGCAGATTATTACGACGAATCTGAACGGGACTTTTTTTACGATCAAGTATGCACTGCCTCATATGAAGAAACGTGGTGGCGGCAGTATCATTATCACGAGCTCCATTAATGGTAATCAGCGCTTCTCTAGCTTCGGCATGTCGGCGTACAGTACATCTAAGGCGGGGCAGGTTGCTTTTGCTAAGATGGCTGCGCTGGAATTGGCGAAGTTCAAGATTCGTGTCAATGTCATCTGTCCTGGAGCCATTGCAACGAATATTGACCAAAGTACGGTCAAAACGGATGAGTTGGATCAAATCGTCATTCCGATGGAATTCCCGGAAGGCCAGCAACCGCTTGCGGACGGACCGGGTCAGCCAGAGCATGTCGCTGATTTGGTAGCTTTCCTGGCTTCTGCGGAGTCCAGACACATTACAGGTGCGGAAATTGTCATTGACGGTGCAGAATCTCTGCTGAGCTAAATGAGCATTTTGTATCCATCCATAGAGCGACTTTCAATCAGCGTCGTGAGCAAGTTAAATGGAAGTATGTAAAATGTTGAAATGGATGTATCTATGAAGTCGTTCCTCTGGAACGGCTTTTTTTGTTATAATGCTAACATTCGCATAGACACGTGGAACATTAATTAGGAGAGATGAGATGAAGACGGATTTACCGATACAACAGATTATTCCTGAGCTAAGGCAGTTATTTCAGGAGAAGGATACGGGTGTGTTAATTGCGGAGCCAGGTGCGGGTAAAACGACCGTAGTACCGCTGGCACTGCTGGAGGAGCCATGGGTTGCTGGACGGAAAATCATTATGCTGGAGCCCCGCAGACTCGCTGCTCGCTCGGCAGCTGCACGAATGGCGGCTTCACTAGGTGAAAAGGTGGGACTGACCGTAGGGTATCGGGTTCGGATGGATACTCGTGTAAGTCAGTCCACTCGCATTGAAGTGGTGACGGAGGGTGTATTGACCCGGATGCTTCAACAGGACCAGGGACTGGAAGACACGGCGATGATTATCTTTGATGAATTTCATGAGCGGCATCTACATGGTGACCTTGGTTTGGCGCTTGCGCTTGAATCCCGGGCCATGCTGCGTCCTGATCTGAAACTGCTGGTGATGTCGGCAACGCTGGACCCAGCTCCTGTCTGTGCGCTGCTTGGTGAGGGAACCATATGGATTGACTGTCCTGGGCGCACGTTCCCGGTGGAAACCCGATATGTATCCAAACCGGCATCCGAGCAGATCGAGACTTTTACAGCTCAGGCCGTCGTTAAGGCACTGGCAGAACAGGAAGGGGATGTGCTGGTTTTCCTACCGGGTGCAAAAGAAATCCATCGCACAGAGCGAGAGCTGTCCAACCGTATGATTCCTGCTCATGTTGAGGTACATGCTCTATATGGCAGCATGCCTGTAGAACGGCAGGATGAAGCTGTGCGACCCGCTGATAAAGGTAAACGGAAGGTTGTGCTGTCCACGTCCATTGCCGAATCCAGTCTTACCTTGGCTGGAGTTAAAGTCGTGGTGGATGCAGGACTGAGCCGTGCGTCCGTATTCTCGCCGCGGACCGGCATGAGTCGGCTCGTCACCCTGCCGGTGTCCAAGGCGTCAGCCGATCAGCGGCGGGGGCGCGCGGGGCGAATTGCCCCGGGCGTGTGTTACCGGCTATGGAGCGAAGAGGCACATGGCGTGCTGCCTGATGCAGCAAAGCCGGAGATTGCCTCCGCGGACCTTGCGCCGCTGGCGCTGGAGCTTGCCGCCTGGGGTGTCCAGTCCCCTGCAGAGCTGCAGTGGCTGGACACCCCGCCTGCCGCAGCCTACGGCCAGGCACAGGCGCTGCTGCGCCAGCTGGGCGGCCTGGACGAGGCAGGCCGCATCACGCCCTTCGGGCGGCGGATGAACACGCTTGGCGTGCATCCGCGACTGGCCAGCATGCTGCTCCGCGCGGCGGAGCTTGGGCTGGCCAGCTACGCCAGCATGCTGGCGGCACTGCTGCAGGAGCCTGCCGGCCTCCGCAGCAGTGGCAGTGCAGGCGCGGGCACCGATCTGCGCCCGCGCGTGGAAGCGCTGCTGACTGCGGACAGCAGCGGCATGCCGCAAGCGGCAGCGTCTGTCGCAGACGGTGCTGCCGTGCGGCGCATGCTCCAGGAGAGCTGCCAGCTGCGCTTGGCGCTCGGCCCGGCGGCCGATCCGGTACGGCCGGATGAGGACAGCTGCGGATGGCTGCTGTCCTTCGCTTATCCGGACCGGATCGGGCAACGCCGGGAGGACGGCCGCTATCTGCTGAGCAGCGGCCGAGGGGTACGGCTCGCAGCGACAGAATCGCTGAGCCGTTCAGCCTATCTGGTCGCAGCCGAAGCCGACGACCAGGGCGCGGATGCGCGTATCCTGCTGGCTGCGCCAGTGCAGGAGAAGAGATTGCTGGACTTTGGTCCACATCTGCTGCATGAAGAGGTTCAGGTGGCCTGGGACCGAAACACTCGCAGTGTGCGTGCACATAGAAGGGTGCAAATTGGAGCCATTACGTTGAAAGAGAGCAGTATTGCACAGCCACCCGAAGATCAGGTGCTCGAAGCATTACTCTCAGGAATACGTATCGAAGGTCTGGATTGCCTGCCCTGGACAAAATCATCGCGACAGCTGGCGGATAGGATGCGCTTTTTACATCATCATTTGCCGGAATGGCCTGATCTCATCGAAGATCATCTGACCGAAGAACTGGCAGAGCATCTCAGCCCTTTTCTAACAGGTATGCGATCTGCTGCGGATCTCAAGAGATTGTCGATGCAGGATGTGCTACTCGGCGGACTGAGCTGGGAACAGCGACAGCAATTGGATCGTGAAGCTCCTACACATATTCAGGTGCCTAGTGGTTCGCGCATTCCTGTGGATTATAGCCGACCTGAAGATCCTACGCTCGCGGTGAGACTGCAGGAGATGTTTGGACAGCAGGAGACCCCGCGTATTGGCGGTGGCCGAGTACCACTGACCATACATTTGCTTTCCCCGGCGCAGCGGCCTGTCCAGGTCACACGAGATTTGGCGAACTTTTGGCGGGAAACTTATTTTGAGGTCAAGAAAGACTTGAAAGGCCGTTATCCCAAACATTATTGGCCTGATGATCCGCTCGAAGCGATAGCGACTAACCGGGCTAAACCACGAATTTAGCTAGAATGTGTTTGCCAACCTTGGTCTAAAAGTTGAGCTGAACGCGCTCTGATATTGCGGTGGAAGGGTTTGAAAGAAAACAAGGCGGGTAATAACATAGCGAACCACTCAATTAGATGAGGAGGGATTCACTATGCAAAAGAAAATCGTAGGTGTGTTTAATACAGAACGTGAGGCATCATCCGCAATCGAGGGACTGAAAGCGCAAGGATTCACTTCAGATGAAATCTCGGTAGTTACACAGGATCGGGATGAACTGAAAGCTATTCGCGAAGAGACGGGTACAAAAGCACCCGAAGGTGTAGCTGCAGGTGCGGCAACAGGCGGGGTGCTAGGTGGAGTAGCTGGATTGCTCGCTGGCATTGGCGCATTGGCGATTCCGGGCATAGGTCCTATTCTGGCGGCAGGTCCTATTGCCGCAGCCTTTACGGGTGCAGCTGTAGGTGCAGGAGCAGGCGGACTTGTAGGTGGACTCGTGGGTCTCGGCATTCCGGAAGAGGATGCAAGACAGTATGAGGAATACGTGCAAAGTGGTAAAATCCTGCTACTCGTGGACTCTACGGATCGGGACACGGATGTTTATGACGTGTTTAGCAGTAACAGTTATGTGAACCGGGACAGAATCGATGTCAATCGGGATGATGTTACGGTTGAGCGCACGGATCTCGATATGGAAAATCAAAGATTGGAAGCTCGGGATAAGGCCGCTCGACTTGGCAACAATACTTTTCTATAATAAATCGGTTCAGTAAAGACAGGAATCTTCAACTGGAATGACATAAGTGAGCCACCAGGTGGTCATCAGCCGGTTTCCTTTAGAGGAAGCCGGCTTTTGTCCCTGTTTTAACTTCCTGCTGTAGCAAGGTTCAGGTGTTAAACCTGCCAGGCAGGGAATAACAATACATACAGTAATACGGCCAGGGCCAGTCCGATCACCAGTAGCATCAGCGTCAGGAACCGAATCAATTTCGTGGATGCCTGGAATGTCTGTGAATTAATCTGATTGCGTTTTCGGTGGTAAGCAGAGGCAGAGCACAGGATGATTAGAATGCCGCTGACCAAGGAAGTAATACCAATGATGATTGCTGCGATATGGGCCATCCGATCATAGGCCGTTGAACTGAAGCCGAAGCCGGCTGCGAGAAAGCCAATGCCAACCATGGCAATGCCGGTACGAACCCAGGCCAAAAAGGTCCGCTCGTTAGCCAAATGCTGTTGTACATATTTTGAGTCAATGGTAGTTATGCTTTGGTATGTATCTGAGATGTGAATCACCCCGTTCATCAATATATGGCTTCATTGTACGTCGTTTTCATGGCAAAACCAAGAAAGGAGGCTGTCTATTTTGCCTCGTAAAGAACGAATTACAGAAATTGAGAGTCTGAGGGGAATTGCTTTTGCGGCAGTCGTCCTTCAGCACTCCATAGCTCATTATTCCGTGGTCCCAGAAGCGGGACTGGAAGACGGCGTATTGCTCGCCATCCTGCTGATGCTATCCAAATTTGCAGTACCCCTGTTTATTTTCATCACAGGCATGGTGCTTTTCTATAATACAGGAGACAAGTTGCATTATGGACGTTTCATGCAAAAGCGTTTAACCGATGTCATCGTCCCCTATATGATCTGGTCACTGATCTACTTCACACTCGCGCCTCGCGGCTGGAACGGATTTGGTTGGCAGGATATCCCTGACCTTGGTTTAAAATTAATCACGGGTAAAACGACCTCGCATTTTTGGTACATTATTATGCTTATTCAGTTTTATCTGTTGTTTCCCCTGTTTTTGCGAGCAATCCGTTATGTCTATAACCGATATGAGGCGAAGGGGCGCACAATAGCTCTTCTGATTTCCGGTGTGGTGTACCTTGTGCTCGCGGATCAATTGCGAAATATCGCCAGGTTCATGGAATGGTTGAATGTCCCGGTGCTGACCGATGCCTTTACAACCTATGCGGATCGAAATTTCCTGTATTTCTTTTTTTATTTTGTGCTTGGTGCGGCAGCCGGGCTATCGGTTCAACGCTGGAATGAGTGGATTCAACGTTTGCGCTGGGGATATTGGACCGTGTTTATTGTGCTGGGTCTTCGGTTTATATATAAGTTAATGCAGGAGTTCCAGAAGCCGGAGGGTATACAGATTACGTTCTATACTGTCAGTCTCATCCGGCCAGATATGATCTTATTCCTCATTGCTTCCATCATGGTGATGTACCAACTGGCTGGCAAGCTCCACAATATCAAAGTAACACGATTGCTGGCATGGATTGGCGGGGTTTCATACGGGGGCTACCTGATACACATGCTGATGTTGCGTTACAGCTACATTCCGGATGAACAGTTTTATGTGGCATTGGGTTTAAACCCCGTAGTGCGCATGATCATCACCTGGCTGCTGGCGCTCACGTTATCCTGTGTTCTTACATGGCTCATCTCTCGCGCAAGCTGGGGCAAGTGGATTGTGGGAACCGTACCAAAGTCCAAACCTGATTAACAGGTGAATACATCATTATATGAAAAATTCAGAACAACAGTGAGTTGACGGCCAATGAAAATGTAAGCAACAACCTGAAAAAAAATGACGCCAATACCATGACGAACCCTTTTTGAAATAATTTTTAAAATTTCATTACATGAAAAATTCATAATAGAAAACCCGAATTCTCGCTCTTCCTTGTGTTCCTGCCTATCCATCATTTTTCCTTCTTGCCTTCTAACGCCCATGGATTAAAGGGAGGAAGACGGATAAAGATGGCAGAAGGGGAACATAAGTTTTATAATACTAGATATATAGAGCTGACAGGAGGGGAATGAACGTGGCTTTTATGATTGCGCAACGGGCATTTATTAAGCTGTATCTGATTACGATGGTCGAACAGCACAGGGGATACGGTTATGAGATGCTGGAGGCAATGAAGCAGGAATTCAAGGCCTACGGTTATGTACCACCCCAGAGCGAGATATACCGGGCGCTGCATGAATTGGTTCAACAGGGTGTCTTTTATCGTACGAAGAAGCTGAAGGGCAGTGATCCCAAAGTCGATTTTCAGGAAATCGTTTTATATCACTTCACGGATGATGGTGCGGAGAAAGCCGAATTATATAAAAAACAGGTCAAAGCCGATCTCGATCGTTGTCTCGGCATGTTACACAAGGCAGAAGAGGACAATTACGGAGTGAAAGGAAGATAAGCATGGATAGACACTTACAGTGGGGTGTACTTGGTACATCCACAATCGCGAAAAATGCAGTCATTCCGGCAATTCAACAATCCGAACGTGGTGAAGTCTTGGCGATAGCCAGCCGCAGCAAGGAGAAGGCGGAAGCTCTTGCGAATGAACTCGACATTGCCAGAGCGTATGGCAGCTATGATGAACTCATTGCGGACCCGGATATTGAAGCTGTGTATATCCCTCTGCCGAACCACATGCACAAAGAGTGGACAATTAAGGCTGCTCAGGCTGGAAAACATGTATTGTGTGAGAAACCGGCTGCTCTGAATTCGGATGAAGCGGCGGAAATGATTGAGGTATGTCAACAGCACGGCGTATTGTTTGCAGAAGCCATTATGTATCGATATCATCCCAAGCATAGACGTGTGCAAGAGATTATAGCCAGTGGGGAGATTGGTAAGGTCAGAGCCCTCCACGGCAATTTCACTTGTAATACCGCTGACGATAAAGATAATGTAAGGTTCAAAAGGGAGATGGGCGGAGGATCATTATTTGATCTTGGCGTATATCCTATCTCGGCAGCCCGCATGTATCTTGGGCAGGAGCCGGAAGCTGTAACGGTACACGCTCTATTTTCGGAAGAGCATGATGGCGTTGATATGATGGCTTCAGGACTTGTGGAGTTTCCCAATTCAGTAGCGTTAACGTTTGACTGCGGTATGTGGGCTTCTGGACGAGCTGAGATGGAAATTCTTGGTACCGATGGACGGATTGAACTGCCCAAGGTGTTCGGTTGGGAGAATAGTGATATTCCACCACAGATTATCGTGCACACCGATTCCGTCAGCCGTGAGGAACGTGTATCGGTATCGAACTCCTATGTTTTGCAGGTGGAGACCTTTGCAGCCGCAGTGCTTGAAGGAAAAGCGTTACCGTTTAGTCCGCAAAATACCATTCAGAATATGCGTGTTATTGATGCATGTCTGGAATCGGCAAGAACCCGTCAACGGGTGCAATTATAGATTAAAGCAAGAGCTAATATGATAGCATGATAGATGATAAGAATGATCGAAATGGTAGACTCCATCCGCCGGGATGTGAGTCTTTTGTTATATTTAAATGTTATATTTATATATTTTTACAAAAATAGCAGTTTAATTTGATATTTCCTCCAAAATGATGTGATATAAATAGTAAATAGATGGCTTGTTCACTATAATCTAGCAGAACGTACATCCAGGCAGAATTTATATCTCATACTACTTACATAGTGGCAACGTTCATCCATTTTAAGTCATTGGGAGGCTGGATTTATGAAAAAGTTTTTGTCTACGGCTCTGCTCGCGGTTATGTTAACGATTGTTTTCTTCACGGGTTCACAGATCGCTCCGGTTGGACAGCAGAAGGCTTCAGCTGCAACGTGTACCATTATCAACACGTTTACTGGTGTGGCCAACTATCTCAGCGCCAACGGGAAACTGCCATGCAACTACATTACCAAAGCACAGGCAACAGCACTGGGCTGGGTATCTTCCCAAGGCAACCTCGCTACGGTTGCTCCGGGCAAAAGTATCGGTGGAGACGTGTTTAGCAACCGGGAAGGCTTGCTTCCAGCAGCGAGTGGCCGTACTTGGCGTGAAGCGGATATCAACTACACTTCCGGTTTCCGTAATTCTGACCGCATCCTATACTCCAATGATGGCTTGATTTACAAAACGACTGACCACTATGCATCCTTTACTCGCTTGAAATAAGGAAGGACAGGACAGACATGAAGAGGGTAGTACTTAACGGTGAGGACTTTTACAGCACGACAGAGCTGCATGAGCTATTGAAGCAAAAGCTTGAACTGCCAGACTTTTACGGTGCAAATCTGGACGCCTTGTGGGACTGCCTTACAGGCATGATTGAGCTGCCGCTTGAATTAACCTGGACGAACTACCAGGTCAGCAAGGAACGGCTGGGTAGTGAGGCAGAGAAGGTGTACCAGTTGATGCTGGAGGCGGATGAAGAGAGTATTGGATTTCAATTCAAGACTGAGGACTAGTACATTAACTATAAATCATAACAGCAAATATTGGTGCAAAGAGAACAGACCCTTCGGTCTGTTCTTTTGTTTTATAGGGATATACACAACGTTAAAAATATTTTCACGAAAGGGTTGATTTTCGTATATCATACGTTAAAATAAAATTAACATTAAAAATATTTTCACGTTGAGAGGCGGAGTAATCATGAGCGAAGGTACAGTCGCACACAAACAAGGGATCGGGGAATTAATTCGGATTAAACCGTATGTGCAGTTTATGGTGAGCAAGGTTGTATCCAGATTCGGCGATTCGATTGATTCTATTGCTTATAGCTGGATGGTGTACATTCTTACAGGTTCAAAGCTGCTGATGGGAACACTACTGGCTGTTAATTTTTTGCCGAGTATCTTTCTGGGGCTGTTTGTCGGCGCACTGGTTGATCGCATGTCGCCCAAAAAGGTGATTGTGCTCACGAATACTGGTCGAGGATTATTTGTTGGCATTACAGCACTTTTGTTTGGTCTGGGTGAGCTGCAAGTCTGGCATCTGTTCGTCATCACCATTTTGAATTCCCTTCTGGAATGTTTCGCGTCACCCGCAGAGGTATCCACTGTACCCCGATTACTTCCCAAATCAATGCTGCTTTCTGGTAATGCCATGGCCTCATCTGCAACCCGGGTTGCAGAACTCGCAGGACTTGCAGTGGCGGGAACGTTAATTGCAACGGCAGGGATCACGTGGACGATATTGATCGATGCGGGATTGTTTGCCTTAAGTGCACTCCTGATGAGCCGTGTGGGGTACCCGAAAACTTCAACATCATCTAACAATGATAATACGTCATTTGGTTCATCTGATTCTCCTCCAGCAAGAAAAAGTATATTCTCTGAAATGACAGAAGCATTTCATTTTATGCGTAAACATGTGTTGTTACTGATCGTCTCCATTCTGTTTGCCTTTGTTAACTTTTGTCTGATGCCATTCAATGTTCTTCGCACGCCATATGTCATTGAAACGTTGCACGCCGGTGCGGGAGGATTAAGTCTACTCAGTGGACTGATTGTCGGAGGCATGGTACTGAGTGGCTTGTGGCTTTCTCACAGAGGATCGAATTACCGTAAAAGTGTGCTGGTCATTGTAGGCATTGTTATGTTGGGGCTCAGTTATGCCATGACCGCACTCCCGGCTTACATGACGTCTTACCAGCTGCCTGTTGCTGCTGTCTTTTGTCTGATGATGGGTATGGGGATTCCACTCGCTACAACACCCCTTGCATCCTATCTGATGGAAGTTACACCTTCCGAGATGCTTGGCAGAGTGTATGCCCTTCAAACTATGCTCGTCGTGAGTGTTGCTCCATTAGGTAGCTTGGTTTCAGGAGCTCTTGCCGATTGGGTGGCATTACCGATTCTGTTTATCGTGTTTGGTGTTTTGCTTGCCATGTCAGCCGCTTTGGTACTTCTGAGCAAGACTTTCCGCACCGTTCTATAAAAAGGCTTCTTGAAGCCTGTTATCTTCAGCCTGTTTTGACCGAAACCCTGTTCGGACGGTATAATATACACATGATGGGCAACAGGTACCCCGGAAATGAGGATACAGGTATGCAGCGCAAAGTACTTTCAACGATTGAAGAAATTAAGGTCTACTCCGATCCGTATCGGATACAGATCATGAATATGTTTAATAAACAGGGCAGACCCTCTACGGTTAAAGAGATCGCAGACCAGATGGGCGAAGTGCCAGCCAAGGTACATTATCATGTGAAAAAACTGGAGAAAATCGGTCTGCTCACCATCGTATCCACTCGTGAAATTAATGGAATTATCGCTAAATATTATGAGCCCTTCAAGGGAGAAATCCAGCTCCGTAACGAAGATGAAGAGAACTCACCTTTGAAGGAGGTATTTCGTTCCGAAACCTTCAAATTGTTAAATGAAATGTTTGAGCAGAGCCGTCGGAGATTTATGAATCAGGCGGAAAACGGGGACCGTATGTTCATCTCAGATATGACGTTGTATGCTAGCCGGGAAGAAGTAGAGCAGTTGTACAACAACATTACGAAGATGTGTGAACCCTATTTAACGAAAGACAGGCATGATGCGGACCAAGAGGTCTTTCATTTATTCAGTTCCCTATCCAAAGATACGGTGAATAAGCCTGCTTCGGAAAATGCTGGGAAATTGAAAAAGAAGGCTTCACCCGATAAGGGCAAGCCCGCTGCCAAAACGTCAAGACCTGCTAAAAAGCAGAAGGAATCCTCGTCTGGTGTTCAGGCGGAAGAGTAACCAAAGCATATTCATCGGCTTTATTGAAGTTCCGTCTGTGTCAAGATGATATGCTGGACCAAGAAAAAAAGCCGCCATTGGCGGCTTTTTCATGCGTAATTTGGCATGATGAAAGACATGTACCTATTTAAGCGTAAACGATCTTAATTCGTTCATAAACTACATGTTTTCATCATAATCTTTCACGTCACGTTTGGCTGCAGTTGCGGGGGAGTTCGATGTGCCATATTCCTCGACGGCTTCCCAGGCGTCAGCGTTATCGAACTTGCCAGCATTGCGCTGTCTTACTTCACCGGCACCGCTTGGCGGCATCGTCATGACTTCCTCCTCAACAGGCCGTTCGTTGCTTAACTCGCGGTTAGGCGTATCATCGATACAGTAGGCTGTGTAAGGAATCGCTTCGAGTCGTTCAAAGGGAATATCCTTACCACAGGTCACACAAGAGCCATAGGTTCCTTGTTCGATTCGTTCCAACGCTTCATTCACCTGGTTGAACTCGTCGGTTAACGTATCATCTATCGCCAGGTCACGACTTCGCTCAAACGTCTCCGTACCGGCATCTGCCGGGTGATTATCGTATGATGACAGCTCACCAGTTGAATCTTTCAGGGACTCGGCAGGAGCACCGTCTTCCATGCTGGATTCAAAATGGCGCTGTAGGTTTTCACGTTGTTCCAAAAGAGCGTTTTTCAGCTCTTGAAGTTGATCTTTGGTTAATGTACTCATAAGGACATGCTCCTTTCCCGCAATGGGGTTGTAGTCAGTCCTTACCCGAATTTCATAAGAAGCAATCAGTTTTGTGTGTAAAGAGGGTTGTTCGATTTTATATCTGACGGATAATGTGTTATAAAAAATATAGAGAGAAAATGCGGCGGTATCGAAGATCTTCTTGTGCTTACCGCGGCGCGTTTGATAATGGAGGGTTGTCAATATGGATGAGCATATGAAACGAAGATTGGACAAACAAAGACAATTGTTCAAGCAATTGGGCGTGCAGCTCGACGCTTTATCGATTCATGAAAAACAATTCAATTATAAACTTCGTGGTTATGATCCGGATGAGGTGGATGCCTATCTTGATTTGGTTATTAAAGATTACGAACGTTTCTATGCCAATATAGCGGATCTGATGGACAAGTGGCAAGAACAGCAGTTAACGATTCGGGATCTGAAGTCATCGGCGAAGCCAGTGGAAGATCCAACGAAGATTGATCGCAAACAACTGGATGATATTGTGAAACAATTGGAGTACAGCGTTCGGCAATTAAAAATTCGGGCACGCCCTGAACAGGATCTGTTCTCCGAGTAAGTCTACACATCTGGGATGATATAAAATCAGCATTATAATGCTCAAATAAAAGGTGGTTAATCATGAGTACTCATTTTTCGGTCAGTGTGCATTGTTTGTTGTTGTTGTCTTTCAGCGCGCCTGAACGAATCACTTCGGCACTGATTGCAGGTAGTGTGAATACCAACCCTGTCGTGGTCAGACGTATTCTGGGCGGGTTGAAAAAGGCAGGACTTGTGGACTCCTCACCAGGAACGAGAGGATTTTACCTCGCCAAGCCGTCAAGCGAAATCACATTAGCCATGATCTATCAGGCTGCCAAGGATGAAGGCCCATTGTTTCCGATTCACGGTAACTGTAATCCGAATTGTGATGTTGGCCTTCGTATTGATAGCCTTTTGACCAATCTGTATCAGGTTGCCGAAGCAAAGGTGGAACAATTCTTCGCATCCATTACCCTTGAAGATATGGAGCGTTCCTGTTCCCAGCTTGAAGTTCTTCCATCACATGCCGAATAAAGCGTAATGTAAGGGAAAGGGAAGGTGTGCTGTACTATGAAAATTATTGTCATCTCGGACACTCATTTACCTCGAAGAGCACGTAAATTACCCGATCCCTTGGTTGAGGCGCTATCAGATGCTGATCTGATTCTCCATGCGGGGGATTGGTCGGACTGGAGTGTACACAAGCTGCTCAGCGCTTATGCACCCGTTGAAGGTGTTGCCGGTAATACGGACCCGCCTGAAATAGGTCAAAAACTCGGGTTCTCCCGCATCGTTGAAGCGGACGGTTTGCGTCTTGGTCTTGTACATGGTCATCTGGGATCGAAGTCTACAGAGCAGAATGCGATCCACACTTTTGCAGGACAGCAGGTGGATGCTGTGATTTTTGGACATTCGCACATTCCAGTGATGCATACGGTCAATAATGTGCTGATATTTAATCCGGGCTCTCCGACGGATCGGCGCTTTCAGCCCCAATATTCTTTTGGTATCATGACTACACATTTAGGGGAATTGCAGGCGGAACATGTTTTTTATGATGTAAAATAAAAGTTGAAAATCAGGCATCTCGAATCAGAAGGCTCTTCTGTTATTCGGGGTGCTTTTTGCTATGTATGCATTCAAAAGGGAGCTTGCAAGTTATCTCTGAATGGGGAATATGGTCTGCTGTTTATCTGTCATTCATCTCTTCTCGCTGACCCCTATGGAGGCATTCGCATGAATGATACAATGCGTTTACAACTATAAATTGAATACGTTTACATAAGGAGATGAATGTTGATGAAATTGTCTGTATTCACTGTTGCCACACCGGACTTGACGGCAGAAGAATTGGCTTCTGCTGCAGCCGCAGCCGGCATTGAAGGGATCGAATGGAGATATCGCGGAATTCCGGCGGATGCTTTGTCCGAAGAACCTTCTTATTGGAGACATAATCGTTGCTCGATAGATCCAGACCAGTGGGAGGAACAGGTACCTGCATTTCGTGAAGCGACAAAAAAGCATAACAGACATTCGATTGCATTGGTGCCTTATCTGAGCTGTGGGGATCTGCTTGCTACAGAGCAGGCATTTCAAACTGCACAAGCCTTAGGAGCATCCATGATGCGTGTTGGGGTTCCCGGCTATGATCGCAAAACCAGTTATCCTGAATTATACAAACAAGCTGTGCATTATCTGAATGAGGTTCAAGAGATGGCCCAACAGTATAAGGTAAAAGCTGTAGTAGAGACCCATCATCAAACGATTGCTCCCACTGCATCACTAGCTTATCGGCTCGTGCATTCGCTGGATTCACAGCATGTAGGAGTATTGTACGATCCAGGTAACATGGTCCATGAAGGATATGAGAACCATCGTATGGGACTGGAATTACTGGGACCTTATCTGGCACATGTGCATGTGAAGAATGCGGCTTGGTTCAAAGATGCATCAAACATGAATTCGAATTCCAGTGAGAATGAACAAAATACAGAAATTTCGCTAACATCAAACTGGCATTGTCAGTGGGCCCCATTGACCGAAGGCGTGGTGAACTGGTTGCAAGTATTCCGTGACCTCAAATCCGTTGGATATGATGGATATTACGGGATTGAGGATTTTAGCGGAGTCTTGGAATCGAAGGCGATGTTACAGCATTTTGCAGATGTTTTTACAGAAATTGAACGTCGTGTGGACGAGGAGGTACAGGTATGAGTTTGGTTCGAGTAGCCGTCATTGGAATTGGGAATATGGGTGCAGCCCATGCCAGAACGTTGGTAGCAGGAGAAGTACCTGGTGCAGAACTGGTGGCTGTGTGTGATGTGAGACAAGAAATGGAGAGCTGGGTATCCAGCAACCTTCCGGCTTCAGTCACCTATTGGCAGGATGCGGAGCAGATGATATCATCAGGGACGATTGATGCGGTAATTATAGCAACTCCGCATTATGACCATCCCGAAAAGGCCATTCAGGCTTTTCAGTATGGCCTGCATGTCATGATCGAGAAACCTGCCGGAGTATACACCAAACAGGTACGCAAGATGAATGAAGCGGCTGCTGCCAGCGGCAAAGTGTTTTCCATGATGTATAACCAGCGAACTAACCCTTTATATATCAAACTAAAAGATCTGATTGCCTCGGGAGAACTGGGTGAGGTACGGCGTACCAACTGGATTATTACGAACTGGTATCGCTCTCAGAGCTATTATGATTCAGGCGGTTGGCGGGCAACGTGGGCTGGTGAAGGGGGCGGTGTCCTGATCAACCAGGACCCTCATCAACTGGACTTGTGGCAATGGACCATCGGCATGATGCCGGTGCGTATGCGTGCCTTCTGTTCATTCGGCAAATACCGGAACATTGAAGTGGAAGATGATGTAACGGCATATGTCGAGTATGAAAATGGAGCAACAGGTGTATTCGTGACCACAACGGGTGAAGCACCAGGCACCAACCGATTCGAGGTTAATGGGGATCGAGGCAAAATTGTCATTGAAGATGGTCAGTTGACCTTCTGGCGTCTTCGTGAACCCGAGCCTGAATTCAATCAGAGATTTACCGGAGGATTTGGTCAGCCGGAATGTTGGAAATGCGAGGTGCCGATTACCGGTGTGGAAACCGGACATCCTGGCCTGATTCGCAACTGGATCGATGCCATCCTAAACGGGACTCCGCTTATTGCTCCCGGTGAAGAGGGTATCCATGGTTTGACTTTGTCCAATGCCATGCTGTTGTCAACCTGGACGGATAACTGGGTGGATCTTCCGATCGATGAGGATTTGTTCTATGAACATTTGCAGCAGAGGATTGCCAGTTCAAATACAAAGAAAGACAAGGCAGGGAGTGGCAGTCAGCCTGCTGATCTGTCACAGACGTTTAAGTAAGTGGAACTTATACACCAAGCTGAACTCAAGGCGTGTACAGGATAACGGAACCGATAAACGGAAAATCCAATTGGAAAGGTGGAGAAGGTATGGCTAAAGACGGCATGTTCTATGCTCCAAAGAGTGTAAAAAAAGAGGTTGTATGTGGTCCAGGGGAGTTTACCATTGCTGCTGTGGCGTTGGACCATGGACATATCTACGGTATGGTTGGCGGGCTGGTGGAGGCTGGGGCGACGCTCAAATGGGTATATGATCCTGACCCAGCTAAAGTCGAGGCTTTTCGGAAACAGTTCCCGCAGGCACAGATCGCGGCATCTGAAGCGGATGTACTTGCCGACGATGAAGTGCAGCTCGTAGCCGGAGCAGCCATTACATCGGAACGTGCGCCACTCGGCATGAGAGTCATAGCCGCAGGCAAAGATTATTTTACGGACAAAGCCCCCTTTACCACACTGGATCAACTGTCCCTTGCGCGTGAAGAGGTTAAACGCACTGGGAAGAAGTATATGGTCTATTACAGTGAGCGTCTGCACGTGGAAAGTGCGATCTATGCCGGACAACTGATCGAACAGGGAGCCATCGGTAAGGTTGTTCAGGTTATGGGGACGGGGCCGCATCGATTGAACGCGGGAGGTCGGCCGGAATGGTTCTTCCAGCATGAAAAGTATGGTGGCATCCTCTGTGATATTGGAAGTCATCAGATCGAGCAGTTTCTGACCTTTGCTTCGTGTACGGATGCAGAAGTGGCGTTCAGTCGGGTGAACAATTTCAATCATCCACAATTCCCGGAACTAGAGGACTTTGGCGAAGCATCACTCATCGGCAACAACGGGGCTTCAGGTTACTTCCGCGTAGACTGGTTTACACCGGATGGTTTGGGTACATGGGGCGATGGGCGAACGGTTATTTTGGGAACGGACGGATACATTGAGCTGCGCAAGTATATCGACGTGGCCAGAGAGCCTGAAGGCGATCAGGTGTACCTGGTTAACCATGAAGGGGAATACCGTTATAGCGTCAAAGGACAGGTCGGTTATCCGTTCTTCGGTGAACTGATCCGGGATTGTCTGGATCGAACAGAAATCGCGATGACACAAGAGCATGCGTTCAAAGCGGCAGAACTCTGCTTGATTGCGCAGCATAAGGCAATGAGTGAGAGAGTGGTATGGAGTAGTGGTGCGAAGTAAATGGTCTTATTAAGATAGTAATAGAATATGTAGGTGGAGAGCGGCCTGGTGTAGGCTGCTCTTTTGCATGTTAGCTGTAGTCACTTCGCAAATGGAACAATATGGTTTATTATGTATGTAGTTCAGAAATTGACTTAAATGTGTGGTGTTTACGAAGTACATAAATTAGATGTTATAGGAAATCAGCAAACACACAAAGAGAACTTGTTTTATTTAACATATTTTTTTTGAGGAGAAGTGATTGAGTGAATAAAGACATACTACTTGAATGGGACAGTAAGCATAGTGCGATGAAACGCACGAAAGAAAATTACTGGAAAACCTATAGGAAGTGGCGTGACGAGAACAAAAGCGATTATCATGATACTTTTATGGGAAAGTTATATGATGAATTTATAACTCTTGAAGAGCGTGCTATATACCTAAAATATAGTCTTAATACAACAGAAGCGGTGGTATTTTGCTCGATTAATATCTTTTACATAGAAGAGCAAATAGGAACTTATGATATAGAGTTCTTTTTGAACGGTGAGATCGCTGATGATTACCTGGATTTTGGAGACGTATTACTTAAAGATCGGATGATTAAAGTAAAGTATAATTTGAAGACTGCAAGAAGCGCTTTAAAACTGGGATTTGAAGTATCAGACATTTTGAAAATCACAGAAATCCCACTCAAATATATAGAAATATTAAAAGAAAAATATAGTTGATATAAAGGGAATGGTATAAGAGGTATAAGTGATTCGAAGAAGCTGCTGACATCCTATAACATAATATTCACGCTGCGGACATTCGTCCTTGGCCCGGCATTCGCCGGACACCCGACATACGTCGGGTCGTGAATACAGGAACGTTAAGTGAAATTACTAAAGTCTTATTTAAGGAGAAATACATATGTTTATTTCAAAAGACCAACAAACAAAAATCAAACAACTAAATCAAATACTTGGGATGAAACATCGAAGCACACCATTTGATTTCAATAAAAAAGAAGATTGGATAGAAGCCCTTGAGATGATTACTGCGGAGTATGTAGACTTTTGTGAGTATTGGGGAAGATTATCAAATTTGAATTCAAATTTAGATGAAAGTCTTGAATGTTTTTATACAGCTAGTTGGGTGGGAATATCTCAAGAAGGCAATGTAAAAGATTTGAAATTAAACAATGCAATCAAATCAGTAAATAAAGCCGAAGATTCTTTATGAGTATTAATGGAGCGAGCAGAAGAGAAGTGTAGAAAGATATGGATTTTGGTTTTTGAAAGCCAACAAAAAGCAGTTATAAAAGAATTTTTAGGCGAAGAAATGACATGCTGTATAGAGGATTTACAAGAGATTTTAGAAGAAGAGATCTTTGAGATGGCAACAGAAATAGAATATACAGGAAATGTTGAGAATTCGACACGAGAGTTCTCAGAAAACCTAAAACAAAAAATTGAATTAAAAAAATTAGAGCAGTAACTTCACTTAACATAATATTCAAGCGGCGGCTCCTTTGGAGCCTTGGTCTGCGGTTGGATTTCGAAGAGGAATTTCAGCAGACAACACCTTAGGGGTTCATGAATACAGGAACGTTATACGCAATCCCTGCTAGAGAAAATAAAAGAAAAGAGGTATACAATGAAGCGATCCCATGATGCCTCAGGAATTATCATTATTGATGAATATAATAGAGTGTTATTAGTTCATCAAACATATGGAAAGAAACAATGGTCGGTGCCCGGCGGAGTAGTAGAAGAAGGTGAATCAGCGTGGGACGGTGCAAGAAGAGAACTACTGGAAGAAGTCAATATTAAAGTCAATGAAATGGATTTATCAGGTATCTATTTTATGTCTCATCGGAATGGATATATTTATACTTTTAAGTCATATGAATATGATGGTGATATAGAAGTTGATAATAAAGAAATAGATGAATATGGATTTTTTGAGATTGACAATTTACCAAGACCGATTTCAAATTTTACAATAGAAAGATTGATAGATGCAGTAAAGAACAATAAAACCGTATTTAAAGATCAACACATTGATAATTATCTTGTAATAGAATGAATAAAAACAATGTGATAGTAACACGAGAGGGCAAGGGCTGCGTATAACATTATATTCACGCTGCGGGCATTCGCCCTTTGCCCGACATTCGTCGGACACCCGGCATGCGCCGGGTCGTGAATACAGGAACGTTATCAGAAATCATTTGCAAGTATAGAAGCCTCTAAAAGGAGTAAGAGAATGAAAAAGAACAAGACTCCATTACTAGAATTAACTACTCAAGAGAGAAAGGAGTTAAGAAAAAATAAAATACTAATTAGTGAAATTTATAAATTAACAAATAACGAGATTTGCTTAATTATGAATGTTTCAGAAAATAGAGCCAAGGAAATAAAGGCTTTATCTGAGTTTCAAAGTTTACCTTCAATTGGACCTAAATTTGCAAAGGATTTATTAATGTTAGGTTATTATTCATTGAATGAAATAAGAGATAAAGATGGCGCCAGATTATTTGATGATTTAGAACATTTGTATGGGGAAAGAATTGATCCTTGTGTTGAAGATCAATTTAGATTCGTTATATATTGCGCTAATAATAGTTACTGTGGGAACCAATGGTGGGATTTCACCGAGGAAAGAAAACATTACAGGAATACTTATGGATATTCTAAAGAAAGACCTAAATAATGACTATTGAAGTATATAAGATAATTCGGAGAGGGCATATGACATCTGATAACACCATATTCAAGCTTCGGGGCATCCGCCCCTCGGTCCGGCCGAAGTTAGATGTGGATTCGGAGGGGCATTTCAGTAGCGAGGTAGCGAATTCAGCCGGACACATCCCTCCACCTAACCGCATCGCGGCCGCCCTTCGGGCTTAAGGTAGAAGGACGTCGTGAATACAACAACGTTATATGTAATAGCCGCAAAGAAATAATAAAAAAAATTTTAAATTACTTTGGAGGTACGTCGAGATGGAGAGCAAAAAAATTGATAGTAAAGAATTCCCGATATTGGAATTTGATGAATCGCGAGTTGCAATAATTGAAGCAACTAATTTTATCAAGCCAAAAGAAGAATTTGAATACTGTGTCATAACATTTTTTCGAGATGTAATTGAAAAAATGAAAACGGAGGGAAAGTTGAAAGAAGTTGCATGTCTACATTGCGAGACTTTAGATTTACCAATATATGAAACATATTATCAAGGAAAAAAAGTACATATTACTTTGGGGTATTTAGGAGCTGCAGGTTCAGCAGGATTCTTAGAAGAACTGATAGCCTATGGTTTTCAGAAATTTATAGTTTGTGGTGGTGCAGGTGTATTATAAAAAGACATTGCTATTGGACATGTAATAGTACCAGTTTCGGCAGTGAGAGATGAAGGAGTATCATACCATTACATTAAGCCATCAAGAGAAATTGAATGTAATCTAGAGGTATTAAAATTCATAGAGGACGATTTTAATATAAATAATATAAGGTATATAAAGGCCAAAACATGGACGACAGATTCATTTTATAGAGAGACTAAAGAAAAGGTTGAGTTGCGGAAAGCAGAAGGGTGTGTAACTGTAGAAATGGAAGCAGCAGCATTTATGGCTGTTTCACAATTTAGAAATGTAAAATTAGGTGTTATCTTGTATGGCGGTGATGATTTAAGTGGTGTCGAATGGGATAGTCGAAGTTGGAATAGCAGATCAGAAATAAGAGAAAACCTTGTTCAAATATCAATGCGGATATGCAGTTCTTTATAACTGAAATAGCTATAATCCATTTACATATAAACACCGTATTCACGCTGCGTCCCTGATGGGGCCTTCGTCTGCAAGGGGCAATTTCGGAGAAGTGGATTCACAGACAACCCTGCGAGGCTAAGTGGCGGAGCCACCCGGTCTTAGCGGACCTTAAGCCTCTCGGGATCGTGAATACAGAAACGTTATGCGCCATTACTGGTAAATATTAAAGATAATATTTAAGGAGATAATTTATGAAAGGTAAGATACTCTTATTATTTTTTATTACAATATTGTTTTCATCTTGTCAAAATATTAGTCATTCGACTACTTTGAACAGCGAAACTAATTCAATAATGAATTCTGAACTGCCTCCTGATGTAGAGAGTACAGGTAATGGAACAGAATCGAAAGAAATAACTGAAGGTCGATCAGAGCCTTCTAACAATGAAGTGTTATCCATGAGAATTGGGAACTACGATTTGAAAGGAGAATTTTATGATGAAATGCTTCGAAATCCTATAGATCATGATTATGAAGTAGAATTTAATGAATTTCAAAATTCCAAAGAGATTATTACAACAATGGGATGGGGAGCGTTGGAAAGCAAATATACAGAAATTTGGGATAAAGAGTTGAATCAGATATATAAAAAGCTTCTTTCTAAGTTGGATAGAGAACCAAGAGAAGCACTAATCAAATCGCAGAAAGAATGGTTACAGTATCACTTAAGGGAAACAACATTTGTAGAGAAGACATTTATTAATAATGGTTACCTTGGATCAAAAGGATCGGTAAGCCTAGGCACGGTTATACGGGAGAGAATTAGGGAAAGAACAATTCAATTATTTGAATATCGATATTTGCTAGATGGTGAAGTTGAGTTTTTATACCAAAGTAAAAAATAGAGTTGAAATCTTGATCAAAGGTTTTTTGGTGATGTTTCGAAGACAGTAACGGCGCTTAATAATGTATTCATGTTGTCGGGCTACCATCCCTTGGTTGTCAGATGTATAATCATGGAAGAACACTCAGACAACAAACGAGCCGGCCTAAGATAATTGCTATCTAAGGCTGGCTCGTTTCGTGAATACAAGAATGTTATATGAAACTGGCTAAACCCTGAAAAAACACAAAACCCAGGAGGGAAGTTCTTTGAATAACTTGATTGAGAATGTTGATCATGTTCAAATACCTGTTAAAGACGTTGATCAGGCAGTAGGATGGTATAGTGAAGTGTTAGGATTAGAACCACTGACAGTTTATCCTCACGCAGCATGGCTGAAATTCAAATCAGGCCCCGTACTGATGCTTCACTTCAGTTCGAAAAATGATAAGACATTATGGTTATCCAATGATGGTTTTCCTATGCCATCATTTATGTTTCTAACAAAGGACATTGAATTATTACACACAACGTTACAAACACATGATGTAAAGATAAGACTATATGAAGATCATGGGTTTGGATGGGTAATTAAGTTTACAGACCCATTTGGAAATGAGTTAGGAGCATTTCAACCAAAAGAATGAGCGCAATATAAAGAGAATCTGTAAGTATCTCAAGAAAGAGCCAGCATTATATAACACCGCATTCACGCGGTGGGTCGTATCGCGCCCCTTGGTCCGCCCGAGGACTTTCAAAGAGGTGGAGTCAGTCGGACAACCCTGCACCACCTAACCGCATCGCGGCCGGGTGATCTGGGAGGCTAAGATAAGATCTATCTAATCCTTTCAGATTCACTTAAGGTGGTGAGGATTCGTGAATGAAATAACGTTATATGAAACATATTTAGATCTAAATCAGAAGGGAAGTCAAACATAATGATCAGAGTCGATGTAGCTTATTCCTTAATTACTGACCCAACCAATTCCAAAATATTAATGGTAAGGAATGTAGATGATTCTAGTGACCGATGGTCACTTCCAGGCGGCGCTGTTGAAAGAGAAGAATCATTAGACCAAGCAGCAATAAGGGAAGCTAAAGAAGAAACTGGACTAGATATTAAAGTTCATGGAATAGTGGCAGTAAATGAATGTAAATTTCCAGAAAAAGAAGAACATGTAATATTTATAACATTTAAAGGTGAGGTAATCGGTGGGAATGAAGAAATAGTTAGACCTAATGAAATTTCTCAAATAGCTTGGATTGATATAGAGAAGGCTGAACAATTAATGCCTTACTATAAAGAAGGATTAAGAAGATTAATAGATGGATATGAAATAACATATTTTAACGAAGGCACTAAGTAATTTTGTGAGTTGTTCGCGACGTCCATTTCCCTAAGATAAGAGCTCTCTAAGGGGAATGGACGTCGCGAATAAACCAACGTTATTTGAAAGTTTGGAATGACGAAAAAAAGAAAAAACAATAAAGGAGATTACCTTAATGTGTACTAGTTTCGCTGTTCATTTAAGAAAGACATTTATTGGTATGAACTTCGATATTTCTCGAAGACCAATCAAAATTGTTTTGATTGGTGAAGATCAACTATTAGTTCTTCAGAATGATGATGGACAATTTTATCCAGCATTCGGTTTGAATAGTAGTGGTACATTCATGAATTTACTAATGGTCGATCCAATTGAAGAAGGCAAATATAGACGTGGAAAGAATTGCGTACATATTATGAAATTGTTTGATGAAATTCTTTCAGGACGGATTGAGTTATCTCAATTAAGTGAATATTTAACCAATAACGTAATTGTTAATGTCCCGAGTCATAGTGTCCACAGTTTGATAGCCGGGAGAGATCGGAAGACATATATTGTTGAGCCTGGAAGAAAGAACATCGATATTAACTCTTCAGATAGGGACTTCATGGTACTAACTAATTTTCCTGTATCGGATAATTTCGATAATGAATATAAGAATGTTGAAGGACCAGGAAAGGATAGATATATAAAGGCCTATGAAGTCATTACAAATAACAAAGAAACATTTAATATTGAAACAGGCCTTAAATTACTTAAGGGTACTGCTCAGCAAAGTGGGGATTATCCAACCCAAATTTCGCTTATATTTGTTCCAGAAGAAAGTAAAGTTCATTTTACTTTGGATGGAGATTTTACAAAGATATTTGAATTCTCATTTATCCATAAGCAAATTCAGAGTTTTGAAGGTTTTACAAGCAATAAAAGTCTTAAACTTACCAAAAAAGGTGTATTACTTTCAGAACTTGAAGATTGGTAATGACTGTACAGATATAGGAATAGGAATTCGAGAGTAATTCAAATGAAGTCTTAAGCATCACATCACACTATATTCATGCATAGGGCCACTAGGCCCTCTTTCCGACTGGGTGATGAGACGTTATGGATACGAGAACTTTAAGTGAAAGACCGGTAAAAACCATAATAGAAATAGGAGAGATTCTTATGGACCGCTTGGTAGTCATGACGGTAGGAAAAACTCATAGTGGCAAAACCACCTTTGCCAAAGAATTAGAATCCGTATTACAACAAGCTATTGTAATTGATCAAGATAATCATGCTGAATTTATTAATGAGCATTACAAGAAACTTCGCCCTATAGAAGGCCCAAACACTTTAAAATTCTCTGTAACTGACGCAATTGTTAACTATGCTACGGAACAAAGCAATTTCCACATTATCTTAAGTAACTCTAATCTGAATAAATTAGGAAGAGCAAAAGTTCTCCGATATTTTCATAACAAAGAATTTAAAAGTATCATTGTGTATTTTGATTTACCCGATGATTTATTGAAAGATCGCGTTATACGCACGCAAAGAAGCAAAGCTATATTTAGAAGTGCTTCAAGCTTTTTGGAAGTATTGGAGAGACAAGAAAATTTGTTAGAAATACAACCTAGTAAAGATGAAGCAAATTATATATTTATCATTAAGGACCCAAATAATACAGCGGAAGTTATTCAACAAATAATAGCAATCACGGGTACTAGATGATTCGATGAAGGCCGATCCTTCAGATAACATTATATCCACGCTGTGAGGTTTACCCCTCTTGTTCGCCCCGATGTATAATCATGGTAGAAATCGGACGACACACGAGCCGACCTAAGATAGGAGCTATCTAAGGCCGGCTCGCGTCGTGAATACAATAACGTTAGGTGAAATTACCGTAAAGCAGGTCAGAGAGGAAAAACAAAGATGGAAGACCTATATCTTTTAATACATGACCCATCTAAAGATATTTACACAAAAATTGAAGAGATAGTAGACGACTTTTGGATATGGTCAAAACTCTAAATAACTTAATATTTTTAATTGAAAGAGACATTGAATGTGAAACGATTATAGATAAACTAGTGAAAGATCATCAAGTTTTTTGTTCTTTGCAGAAGAGGCTCTTAGGTATTCTGATAATAATGAATGCTAGGTGGCAATTCGCACACTATTTAATACAGGTTAAAGACCAGGAAAACTAAAGTAATAGAATTAATTAAGAAGTATAGTGAGGACTATGTTGAATATGTAAGAAGGAGAGCTCTTGCAGCTCTAGAAATAATCAATTGTAATTAACGCAAGAAGACGGTCAAATCACCTAACACCATATTCGAACTGAGGTCTATACGGCCCTTGATCTACCAGAAGTATATTCGAGAAGAGTAATCAGGCTGGTACTCATTCCCCTAAGATAAGAGCTATATATAGGGAATGGACGTCGCGAATATATACTTTATGTAAAATCATAGTGTGATATTTAATGAAAGCATCTAAAGGAGGCTTGTATGAAGACAATTATCTATATGGTTAGGCATGGAGAATCACCATACAACGAAGGAAATGAAAGAACAAGAGGGCTTACCCCAAAAGGAAAGATCGATATTGAAAAAGTAACGAAGTTACTTTTAGGTGAAGGAATAGACATGATTATATCAAGTCCTTATACTCGAGCAATTCTGAGTGTTGAAGGATTGGCCGAGCACTTAAAGTTAGATATTAAAGTATTTGAAGATCTTAGAGAACGACATTTTGCATCTTATAATATTGAAAATGCAGAGTTAATGTCTAGTATCAGAGAGAGTTTTAATGATTTTGATTATACCTTGCCGGGTGGAGAGTCCAATGCTGATTGTCAGAAAAGAGCAATCTCAGTTCTAAATCCCTTACTAAAAGAGAACAGAGGGAAGAAAATAGCAATCGGGACTCATGGTCTTGTGATGACTTTGATGATGAATCATTTTGATTCAGCTTTTGGTTTGGAGTTTTTGAATCAATTAAAGAAACCAGATATTTATAAAATGCAATTCGAGGACTTAGAATTAGAAGAAGTAACAAGAATGTGGAATGATTAGATTCCCTAAGGGATATAAAGAAAACTGTGACATTACATGACAGAGTATTCACGTTGCCTTGGAGTTGCTGGAAGCAATTCGGGGAAGTGTGAGCAGGAAGACAACACTGAGAGGCAAACTGAATAATTAAAACATCTAAGAAGGATGAAAAGATAAAATGATAAAATCTATTAGTATTGATGAATGGAATGGGGCCACATTTAAGGAAGAAATCGTTGTGAATCCTACATGGACGGACACTTTAAGTTTTTTAAGAAAACTCGATGGAGATAAATTTACATTAGTATTTTTTGAGGTATCAGACACCGATTCAGCATTAGTTGGGGGCGGATCTGAATATTTCATTGTGTCTATTACAATTGATGATATTATATATACTCTTATGAACGATAAACAGGGTAACTGTGAAATTCCCCTGGTTGCTGGTGGTCAGTTAGGCAATTATTGTGATAACATTTGTATAGAATTAATTCCCATGCTTGAAGTAATAAGGTATTTTTATGAAACCGGAAAACTACTCGAAATACATAAATGGAAACGAGAATAAAATTACTCTGAATGTAACTCGAAGAAATGAGTGACATCATCTAATGGACAGCCGGGTTCGTGGTCCGGAAGAGCAGATTCACCGGACACTTTCAACCTGCTAATTGGCAAAGCCACCTGTCACTAAGTGCCTTAAGCCACTTGAACATTGTGACTGCACGTTAGGTGAAACTTTCAGTCAAATTATAAAAATAAACTGCGAACGCTTACATAAAGGCTATGAAATTATGCGTTACTGCAGGGAGTGATGATGCTCCTGATAGCCTTGTTGTTAAAAGTAGATTCAGATCTCAATTTTAGATAGGGTGGTGATTCTTGTGTCGAACAACAGACAACTTACAAGATCTCAGAACGCAGCAATTGAATATATAAGTAATTGCGCTAGATCCCAAAAAAGAGAAGCTCAAGCATCACTCAAAGAAATTTTTCAGTTTTCAAATATTCCTTGGAATACCTTTGAAGAAGCAGTTCATAAGATTAAATCCCATGCAAGGGTGGCTTTGCATTTTCATCCGGATCGTCCGGTTTTAGATATGAAAAGTGTAGCTCAATCTTTATTAGAGCATGGAATCTATAAAAGTCAGTTCGAGACTTTCATATCCAATGGGAGCGTATCTGCATACGTAGGTGGTGCAAGATATCTTTGGGAGGAAAAACTATTTGGCGGAGCATATCAGTTAGAAGGTGCAACCAACTTTGAACGGCCAAAGTATGGTGCTCTTCATTTGTTGTTACATCCGGATGGACCGTCTCCACGATTCGGCTCTTGTTATTTTCTTTTAAAACCGAATGCTTCACATCGCTGTACGTTCACTTACGGTGGATCTCAAGATGCTCCAAAGGAAAAGGGGACATATGAGGAATTAGACGATATTTTATCTGCGCTTTTTACGGATGCTTTCTTTCGGGATTATGCTATTGGAGAAAAAGATCTTACTCCTAAAAAATTGATAGATCAGCTATTGTACAATCTGGAACGTCCGTTAGAGGATCCGTCACAACTGGCCCCACATCGGAATCTTAACCATTTTATCGAAACTCAAATTCATGGAGATATATATCTTGAAGATGATGTGGAAATTTTAGTAGCTGACCCATCGTTCAAAGGAACGGAAATAGGGAAATATTTAGAGCAAATCTGCATCAAATATTCTATTGAACTATTTTGGCATATGGGATTTGCGATGCGTGCAGAGGGAGTGCCCTCTGATTTTAGGGGTCCAACCATGCCATCATTAGCCAAGCGAATTGCAAGCAACGGTAATATTGACGTAAGTGTGATCGGGAGTGCTGTCAACGATTTGAAGCACAATCCTCATCTCTGGTCTGACAGAGGTAATTACGAAGAAGTGCTTCAGGAATTAAAATACATGTGGCATATACTCGTTCGATATGGTAAATCGATTGATAAGCTGTATAAAGGATGATTCTACTGAAGAAATCATTATTAATAAAATTAACAAGTGCTGTATTATCAACGATTATTATGTCTTTTATGTGCGCAACGATATTCTTTCCTGATGAGTTCGGAAGTACATTTTTATTGGGGATAATAATGTTCATGCTGTTATATGGTATTGGGGGCATTCCATTTTCAGTAATAGCATCAGTGATAATAAAAACTTCTCGAAATTCTTATAAGTTCAACCTAATTGAATTAATAGTGCATCTATTTGGCGGATTAATAATTACAATACTATTCTTTGCGATTACAGGAGCTGAACATGGAATAGATATATTCTTTTCGAACGAAGTTATTATCTTTTACGAAATTGGTATGTGTAGTGGCCTCATATTCAACTTAATTGAACAGTTTATAAAAAAATTGAAATTAAAAGAGGCGCAGATCTAGATATTTAAGCAATTCGAAGAAGTTGTAGACACTCAAACATGACCCATGCAAAGGAAGATGAGAAAATGGATAAAGGGAAAATTATATTTCTGAATGGCGTAACTAGTTCAGGTAAAACTTCAATCGTAGAAGCGATGCAAAATTACACTGAACCCTTTTTTTATGTTGTGGCCAATGATCTTTTTGAAAATACGATTGGTGATAAACATTTGCAAACAGACTACTGGAAGTATTTAAGTGAAGCCATCATTCTAATGTATCATACAGCAAAATTATTTTCGGATCATGGAAAGAATGTTTTAATCGATGGGATACTTGTTGAAAGACCGGAATTAAAGCCGCATTATGATAAAGTCCAAGATATATTTGATGGATATCCTTTGGATATCGTTGAGGTGTACTGCCCATTAGATCTTTGTCGTAAGCGAAATATAGAACGTGGTGACAGAACAGAAGATCAATCGGATGAGCAAAATAAAATAATGTCGCAACACATCCGTTATAGCTTTTCAGTCGATACGAGTTTGAATACGCCGGAAGAATGTGCAGAAATGATTATCAAATCAGTATTCAAAAAATAATTTAATGATTGAAAATATCAGTTCAAGGAATCAGAATCAGGTAAACAGACTTCAAACTTTCATTAAGGGGAGGAAGAAGTATGGGTTCAAGAATAATGCATCTGATTGTGGCAAATAGAATCGCAAATTCCTTATCTATAGTAGATAAAACGCCTTTTTTACTTGGAAATATTGCACCGGACGCAGTTACAACAAAAGATTCATCACATTTTTTTGCTGGTGAAATTCAGGATTATTCAAGGAACGTAGACTATAAAGGATTTTTACATAAGTACCGATCAAAGGCAGAAGACCTTTATGTTCTGGGTTATTTCACACATTTAATTGCGGATGATATATGGTTAAAAGGTTTTAATTTACCTTGGTTAAGGAACAGAATGGAAGCTAATGAGGAACTATATAATCAGTATCATAACGACTTTAGATTATTGAATGGCAAGTTGCTTGAACATTATGGATATAAAGAGGAATTAAGAAACAGGCTCAATCACATTCCAACAATACCGGATTTAGAAGAAGTTAAATCTACAGATGTTGAGAAGTTTGTGCCATATGTATTTGAAGATTTGGATTATGACAAAGAGATTTTGATAGAAGCCCTTAATGTTTTTACTTTTGAGCAGATCATTGGATACTTAGAGACATCAGTCGATATGGGAATATTGAATATGAAGTATATAAAGATAAAGTACAATTTGTAAATAATTTTGTGAAGTCTGAGGTGTCCCTTAACAATGCATCCACGTATCGCACCCGCATGGTAGCTGTTCGGTCTAAAGACATGAGATAAAGTCAATCGCAATGTCATGTGGCTCGAAGTTGTAAATTTAATAATTTATGTTGAACCTGTATGTACAATTCCGGAGTATCGGCAGAAGGGGCTTGGAAAAGCAGTGGTATTAGAAGCCTTGAAAAGAGGTCGGTCCTTAGGTGCTGAAAAAGCATATGTTATTTCGGATAGTTCTTCTTATAAATCATTAGGCTTTCAACAGCACTCTCATTATACTTTCTATTGGCATAACATTTGATACTTTCTTGAGCCTCTCGGGTTGTAGGGAACGTTATCTAAAAGAGAAAGAAATGTGAGAAAGGATGAATGCATGATAATTCAGGACCTCCCAATTGAAATAATAGAACAAATCGGAAAAGTTCAGAGAATTACTTTTCCCAGGCAAGGTCATACTTCTATCGTGGCTATTTTGGATACGTCCGATAAAAAGTACGTGATCAAAAAGACAGAAAACGATCTCTATAATGAATGGTTGTCAGAAGAATACAAGGTGCTTCAATCTCTTTACCATACGGGATTACCAGTTCCGCGAGCACATTTATATCATATCGAGGATAAATCGAGATGGCTTTTAATGGATTATATTGATGGAATAAGTTTGAGAGAATTTCTATCCAAAGAGCCCGATCTCAAAGATAAAGAAAAAGCTATTTTTAACTTTGGACTTTGTTTAAAGAAAATACATGAATGTTCTTATCCTATTGAATTATTGAAGAATGATAATCCTTGGTTAGATACAATGCTAAATAAAGCAGAATATAATTTAACCCACTTTGAAGTAGACGGATCAGAAGAACTACTTAAACGATTGAAAGAAGTAAGACCTAAATCAATAGATAACACTTTGATTCATGGCGATTTTACAATAGATAATGTATTAGTTAATGAATGCAATATAGTTGGAGTTATCGATTGGTCAGGAGCTACATACGGGGACCCAAGATATGATGTAGCATTGGCAATTAGACCAAAATATAATGCTTTCGATAATGATAGAGATAAAGAAATATTTTTTAACGCATATGGCAAGTTAAGAATAACGGATGAAGAGTATAACTACTTTGAAAATGGATTATATAGCTTCTTTTAGTATCCCTTCGCAACGTGTCCAGCAGATAACACCATGTCAATTCTATCCGATAATTCTCATGATCATATTGGAATTGTTTTGGCATGTGAGGGAAACCGATTATTGGTTGCAGAAGGTAACAAAGACAATAAAAACTTCTCCAGCGTTGTTTACAGGAATAGAGAACATTGTATTTACGGATATATACGTATAGACAACAGCTATCAATTTCATTTTGACGGGGAATATATACCGATTGTTTCTAAATTGAGTAAGAAACTTTAAAACCGAAGGAGATGGTCACTATACTCCAAGTATATTGGCGGTATTTTCTTTATGTTTTGGATCATAAATTAAACGTCCTTATCGAATGTTGGAAAGAAGGATTATATCTTCAAGGGATAATCCATGACATGTCTAAATTCTCTCCTCACGAATTTTTTCCTTATGCACGTAAATTCTATTCAAATCAGAAGGACGAGGATACCGAGCTGAGGTGGAAGAATGCGTGGCTGCACCATCAAAATCATAATAAACACCACTGGGAATATTGGATAGTAAATAAAAATACTAGAGAAGCCTTACCAATGCCAAAGAAATATTTGATAGAAATGGTATGTGACTGGCGGTCTTTCTCAAGAAAATGGGGGCGTAAAGTTAAAGAAACTAATTTACCAGAAAGAATGATGACATCTGAAAGTATAATATTACACCCAAAGACAAGGGAAGAACTTGAAAATTTCATGAAGAAAAAACAACAACAATAAACATAGTGAAGAAGGTGCACCTTTCATTGTTTAACCTAAAAATATCAAATAATAAAGCATTCATTGAACTGAATGATTATGTCTTACAGGTAAAGAATAAAATATCTGCTTCCGCTGCTGCGACATATATTATTCATAATGATCGTATCGTGAATGAATGGTACTCAGGAGTACATGACAATTCTAAACCTAGTCGATTAGTTGATGAGGAATCACAATTTAATGTTGCTTCAGTTCGAAAAACATTTTTAGGATTTGCTATTAGTCTTGCATTACATGAAGGTAAGGTCAGAAGTATAGATGATCTTGTTGTGGACTACTTGAATGAGTTAGATAGGGAAGCACTAAGGCATATAACAATACGACATTTGTTAACCCACACTCATGGTTTAGGTGATCTGCATAATAGATTGTTTCTTCAAGGAACCGACTGGAAGTACAATAATACTGGTGTTAATCTGCTAATCGAGATTATTCGGAAATTATATAAAATCCCTGTATCACAATTACTCGAAGAGCGTTTATTCTCACCTATGGGCTTTAACCAAACAGGATGGAGGAAGGAAAATAATGAAAAATTAGTATGGCTTAATGAACAATATAAGGATGATCAAGGTAACCAAGCCAACTTATTTATGAGCACAAAGGAACTGGCATATTGGGGTTATCTGTATTTGAATAAGGGAGCTATAAACGGGAAGCAGATACTTCCTAAAGAAATATTTGAGCAAACAACCACTATTATTAGTCCTCCTGATCTGGAACAACAATTGCCGAGAAACGGTTTTTTTTGGTTTGTGCAAGATGAACCGCGGTCTTTTACAGAATTAGGTGATAAACTTCCATACGGTTCTTTTCAGTCTCTGGGTGCCACTGGATGTGCCTGTCTTGTCATTCCTAAGTGTAAAACTGTAGCGGTAAGAATGTATAATCAGACTGGACAAAATCCGTTAGGGTACAACTATCTTGAGGATATTAAAACATTTGGGGATTTGGTCTGTAAGTACATAGAAGATCTATAAACCGTGAACTTGGCTTAAATGATATCAGTTATTCCATCTTAAATGATGATGATAAATTTTTACTTTATAAGAATGTATGTTCTGATATAATTGATCTGAGAATAGTAAATCTCTTCCTCTAAAATTGATTATAAATAAAAATAGTGAGGTGAGTGAGATGGAACAAAGGAATACGCCAGAGGTAAGAATTGAACTATGGGACGAAGGAGATCTAGGTTTGCTTCGCCAATTAAATTCGCCTGAGATGACAGTGCACTTCGGAGGACCAGAGACTGAGGAGAAAATCCTAGCTCGTCATAAGCGCTATTATGAAATCGCCCAAAATGGAACAGGGAAAATGTTTAAGATCCTTTTGCTTCCTCATCTTGAAGTCGTGGGAAGTGTAGGGTATTGGGATCAGACGTGGAAAGAAGAATCTATTTACGAGATAGGTTGGAGTGTTTTATCGGAATATCAAGGTAGAGGAATAGCGACAGAAGCAACAGCAAAAGCCATAGCTTCTATCCGTTCTGAAAAGAAGAAACATAAATTCATTCACGCTTTTCCTAAAACCAAGAATCCCGCTTCAAATGCCATTTGTCGCAAGCTGGGCTTTTCGTATATTGGCGAGTGTGATTTTGAATACCCTATTGGGACTACCATACGATGTAATGACTGGAGATTGGCAGTCGAGGAAAATTAAGATCAAGATCATGGAGGGATTTTTAAATCAGCTGCATGGCTTTCTCCCATATTTCAGGGCAGATGAGAGACCATCTGCTTTTTTTTTGCTTGATTTACTTCATATATGTAATAATATGGTTAGCGCTTAGTGCATATAATTTCCTCATTTAAGGACATGAAAGATCCCAGTTTCTATGGATTTATTTTTATTTGAATCCTAGAGATGCTGAGTGAAACTACTTAAACCATTAAGGAGAACTAAAATGTCTCAGTTTCCTAAGTTAGAAACAGAAAGGTTTGTATTAAGAGAGCTAACAAAGAATGATTCCCCAGAACTATTTCAATGTTTTTCATTGGATGAAGTTACGAAGTTTTATGATGTGGAGAGTTTTACAAACATTAAACAGGCAGAAGATTTAATTCAAAGATGGAATGAAAGATTTGAAACAGGACAAGCCATTCGTTGGGGAATCACTTTGAAGTCTGAAAACAAAGTAATTGGAACATGTGGCTTTCATGGCTGGATGAAGAAGCATTATAAAGCTGTCATTGGATATGAACTAACACCAGAATATTGGCATCAAGGTTTTATGACCGAGGTGGTTGAAAAGGTAATTGAATATGGATTTAATACGCTTGGCTTAAACCGAATTGAAGCATTTGTAGAACCGGAGAATGTGGGATCAAGAAAGGTTCTTGAGAAAATCGGATTCAGAGAAGAAGGCATATTGAAGGGGAATTTTTATTGGAAGAATCGATTTGTTGATAATGCCATTTATGCATTTCTTAAGAAGGACTATAAAGTTCATTAATTAATAACGAAAGAAGGATAGCCAGATGATTACAATTAGATTTGTCTCACATGAGGATATCCCACACATTCAATCCATAGCTCAAGAAACATGGAATTATACTTATAAAGGCATATACTCCGAAGGCTACATACAAAATTTTCTAAGTAGAGCATATTCAGATGAGAATTTAAGTCGATCTGTCGAGAGAGATCTTCAAAGTGCCAAACGGAGTTTTTTAATTGCAGAATTTAATGGAAAAGTCGCTGGATATGCTCAAACAAGACAAGTCAAAGAAGAAGAATATGAATTACTAAGAATCTATTTACGACCTGAATATCACAAAATGGGAATAGGTAAAGAGTTCATTCAGAGATTCACTCAAGTTTTAAAGCCAATAAATAAACTGTTTGCCTGGGTAGGGAAAGAGAATCATATAGGAAGGGCATTTTATGAGAAAAGTGGATTTAAAGAAATAGAAATGATGATCGAAACCATAGAAGGGCACAGCAAAACGCAAGTTAAATATGAATTGGAAATCTCCAAGGGAAAGGTGGGTTCATAGATGTTTTTTCTTCAAATGTCGGGATTTCCTGGTTCCGGTAAGTCGACTCTTTCAAGAAGGATCGCTAAAATTACGGGTGCCATAATTATTGATCATGATATCTCAAAGTCTTCCATATTAAAATCCATTGGGGATAGTAATTTAGAATTAAAAGTTTTAGGTATGACTTCATATAATATTGACTGGGCCCTGATAGAGTTTTATCTCTCCCAAAGCTATGACGTAATATTCGATAGTCCATGCTTTTATCCTGAGATGATTGAAAGAGGTTCATCATTAAGTAAGAAGTATAATGCTAAATATAAGTACGTTGAATGTTACCTGAATGACTATCAGGAAATAAGTAAAAGATTACAAAATCGAGGACGGATGATAAGTCAGATTTCGGATACATCTGAAGAAGAGTTTAAAAATAATGTTAATGAAAGTAAGAGACCTAATCATATTCAATGTTTGCGTGTTGATTCGTCACAACCTATAGAGAAGTATTTAAATAACGTTTTAAATTATATTGATGAAAAATAAGTGATGTTTCGTGAAATCGAAGATCTAATGAGAAAAAATGCAAACGCTTTAAAATATTTAATACAAACGAGTTATGAGATTTTCCCCCTTCTGGGGAAGGAGGAGAGGTACTTTGAGAGAGAATGCATTTTATGTTTTTCATATTGTAACAAGGGAAAAAATGAAAATCGGGCAGATAATTAATTTTGACAAAGACCAAAGGAATACTTTATATAATTTCTTTTTTGAGAGGGAATTCCAAAACACAAATGGTGAAGATTTTTTTCAGATTCTAAACGGTCATTATTCAAATGAAGGGTTGCATTTGAATAAAGAAAATGCAGATGTGGCTATTAAGTATACAGGACAGACAATTAGAGCAATTAGAGAAGTGATCGTGGAATTGGTAAGACTGCAAGAGTATCCTGATTACCCATCAAGAATGTCTTGCTTATATGCTGCGAAGAGCTATGACGAAGTTTTGAAATGGAAAGCAATATTCGACTCTTATAACAGGAATGTTTTACAAATTGTTAAACTTCGAGTTTATGGAAAGTCATTTGAAGGAGATGGAGCACTATTACCAAAGGAAGATGGAGCATCATTTTCACGTAAAATTGAACAAGCCAAAGCGTATTGGAAAGGTAATGTAGAGAATGAACTACCAGAGCTTTTGATTAACGGAAAAATCGAAGTAGTAGAGATTATTGAGGACTTTTCACCTTTGACATGATGAGTTAGGAGTAGCTCCGAAAGTCGTGATTCTAAGAATAAAGAAAGAAGGCTGAATTTGATGGTGCATGACATCTTATTACATAAATTTAAATATAGTACACTGACTGAGCTTACCGGAGGTTACACCAACAGCAGTATTTTACTTGAGGGATCAGATCCTCTGGTCGTAGCAAAGATTTTCAATGCTCTTAATCGTGATGCGATAACAGAAATTAACTGTTTAACCCTATTGAATCACACAGGTGTGTCGCCAAAGATTCATGAATATTTTGAAGACAACGGTTCACAGTACATTATTATGGATTATGTGCACGGAATTAACAGCCAGAGATTTCTTGATGATGGAGACATTCATAGAGCTAAGGAAATCTACGAGTTGCTTGGAATTCATCTTGCAAAAGATATTCACTCATTAAAATGGAGAGATGGTGACCCTGACCTACCAATCATAGAACTAATAAATATTGATATTGATGATCTTAACTATGTACCGAATAATCAAAAGGAAAAAGTAAAACTGATACTTAATGTAGCAGTTATAGGGGAGAAAACCTTAATCCATGGAGATTATGGACCGCATAATGCAATTTTATCAAATAAATTAATATCTATTATTGATTGGGAGTGGGCAGGCTGGGGGAATCCACTGCAAGATGTCGCATGGGTAATATGGTTTGTACATTTACATTATCCAAACTTCTCTCGGGAGTTGTCTGAGATTTTTATTAATGCGTATAGTAAATTTTCAGATCTGAAGATTACAAATGAATTAGTGAAGGTATACTCAGTTTCAAGAGTAATTAATGTTTTAGATCGGATAAAGTACACAAATGAAGAAGTGAAAAATGAATGGCTAAAAAGATTGGAATGGACATTGGAAACCAACTTTGTAGGATAATTTATGGATGAGGAAGCCCTATACATAGCATCGTTTCCCGCTTGTGCAGGACGATTGGAAATTACTTTAAAACTAATACCCCAAGAGAGGATTATCTATATCTATGAATCCACCTAAGCATATCGTTTCAGCGGCTGCAATTGTAATGAATGAGAACAATGAAATATTACTAGTCCGGGGACCCAGAAGAGGATGGGAAATGCCTGGAGGGCAAGTGGAAGAAGGAGAATCCTTACAGGATGCCGCAGTCAGGGAGACAAAAGAAGAATCAGGGATTGATATAGAGATTATTCGATTTTGTGGAATATTCCAGAATGTGAAGGGTTCAATCGTGAATACATTATTTTTAGCAAGACCGATTGGGGGAGAACCCATAGTAACTAGTGAAAGCCTAGAAACAGGATATTTTCCAATAGAAGAAGCATTAAATAAGGTGACTTGGAAGAACTTCAAACAACGAATCGAATATTGTTTAAGGCCAGATTTGCAACCATTTTATATTGAATTCTAAACCGTCTAACCCAAAAAAGGAGATGGTACCTATCTATTCTTATAGATCTCTAATGAATGAAGACTTAAAAAATATAAGTTCTTTTCCTCAGTCAGGCGAAATCGATTTATAAAGTTAAACATTTATTATTATCATGTCTTAGCACAAATTCAAGAGGACTAGCATTTTATCACAAGCATGGTTTTAACCCATTAATATGCGAATAACGAATTTAGATGAACAAAAAATAATAACTATACAAATGAAGTTAGAGATTTAGAATGCATTCAAGAAGAACGAAACCGCATATTATACGTGTACTGTTGGGAACTAACATAGAAGCAAAACATTAAATTAGCTTTAATAACGGAGGAAGATATGAAATGGAAATCTCATTATCCAAAGCAGGTCTTAAAGAAGCTTCAATCATTCACGAAATGCAAATAAAAGCATTCATGCCTCTATTAAATAAATATAAAGACTATGAAACAAGCCCAGCAAATCAAACGGTAGAACAAATAGAAGATCGAATAAATCAAAGCTATACAGATTATTACCTAATAAGAGAAGCAAATATTCCTGTGGGGGCCATTAGAATAGTAAAAAAGGAGAATAAAATCTATCGAGTAAGCCCTGTATTTATTTTACCCGATTACCAAGGGCGAGGGATTGCACAAAGAGTATTTTCAATGATTGAAGATAGATATAGCGATGCGAGAATATGGGAGTTGGCTACAATCTTAGAAGAGCAGAGGAATTGTTACCTTTATGAAAAATTAGGATATAGACAGAAGGGAGATCCGAAACAAATTAACGACAAAATGACAATTGTGATTTATGAAAAACGTATGATTTAGGTAATCAAGAAAAAATCAAAGACTCTAATCTAGGTCGATGCGCGTTAAGGCTAACAAAATTGTATAACGTAATATTCAAGCTTTGGTCCTGACGGAAGTTTGATCTGAGGGGTGGAGATTGGAGAAGTATCTCAATTGAGACCCCTTTTAGGGTTCATAGATACAGAAACGTTATTGGAAATAACCAAAATCATAATAAAGGGAGTATGACCAGTGGAGAGTAAAGAGACGTTTAATTGTATTGCTAGTGAATATGAAAAATATAGACCCACCTATCCAAATGAAATGTTTGACGATATTTTTAATTATTCAAATGCATTAAAAGAAGATAAAATCCTTGAAATCGGTTGCGGAACTGGACAAGCAACAAGTGGATTAGTTAATAGAGAATATAAAAATATTACATGTATTGAATTGGGGGATAAATTAGCCCAGCTCACTGCAGAAAAATTCAAATCCTATACATCTCTTAAAGTGATCAATACATCGTTCGAAGATTGGGATGGTGAAGGTAGTCCTTTTAAATTAGCAGTTTCGGGTACTGCATTTCATTTTATTGATCCTCAGTTTGGTTATCGCAGGGTGTGGGAGTTACTTGAGGATTCAGGTGCAATTGGTTTCTTCTGGACCATTCATGTGCCAATGTACGATGAGATCCATAATGAAATACGATCTCACTATAAAGAGTTTGCACCACATTTGGACGATTCAGCATTACAAACACCTGAAGAAACCATAAATGAAAGAAAAACGATCACTGAAGGAACAGGTATTTTTAAAAGAATAGAAGTCAAAGAATATAACCAAATCCTTTCATATACAAGCAGCAATTATATTTCTTTGCTTAATACCAATTCAAAGCATAGACAACTGTCTGAACCGGACAGAAACAATTTGTTAAATAAAATCAAAAATTCTATTGATAGATCAGGTGGATATATTTTCAAGGACCATAGAGTTGCTTTGTTTTTAGGAAAGAAGTTGAAGTAACTGAATTGTTCATTTCGAAATATGACAACGATATGAACACTATAAAAAAATTTAAACCTTATAAAGGACTGGTTTGGATGTTCTATGTTAACTCAAGAGCTATCATTGAAAGAATTAATATTGAAGCTATCGAAGTCGTTATACAAAGAAGAACAAAGGCTGACTCTTCTTTTCAGTTTGAACTTCCTGGAGGTAGAATTGAACCGTTTGAATCGTTGATCCAAGCTCTGATAAGAGAGGTTAAAGAAGAAACTGGATTAGATGTTTATGAAATTGAAGGAACTGAAACAAGAATTGATACAAGTGGAATAAATCCTGAATTTGAAGTAGAGTGTCTTAGACCATTCTCTGCTTATCAAACCATTAATGGACCAATTGATTCTGTTGGATATTATTTTAGATGTAAGGCAAGTGGAGATTTGTTAGAAGCTGGTGACGAAACAATAGATATTCAATGGATTGACATTAAGGAAATGAATAAATTATTTATGGAGAATCCATTAGATTTTTCTGATGTTGATCGTGCTGGAATTATGTATTACTTGAATTATCAAGGATTTTGAGAGGAGCTGGATTGATGGAATTTATATATGGAGAATATCTTATCAGTGATAACAAAGAATTTATGGATATCAATGCGGTAAAGGGTTTCTTAGCTAGAAGCTATTGGGCCAATAAGAGATCCGATGAGAAAATTGAGAAGTCCATACATTCTTCAGTATGTTTTGGGATTTATAAGGAAGAAATTCAAGTTGGTTTTGCAAGGGTTGTCACAGATGATGCGACAATGTATTGGCTTTGTGATGTTTTTATTCATGAGGAATATAGGGGCCAAGGACTTGGTAAGAAACTAATTGAAGTGATAACACAATCGGATCGCTTTAAAGATTTAATGGGGTTACTTGGAACATTGGATGCACATGAATTATATGAACAATATCAATTTAATAGAAATAGTGAACGCTTCATGATAAGACTTCCTGATTATTTGAGGGCGTGATGACTATGAAGAAAGCTATTTATTTTCTTTCTTTGAACATTGGAATCGTTTTTACAGCCCTTGGAGTAATACCAGCTATTTTTGCCTATCCCTACAGTGATAAACCAAACTCCGGGCCAGCAAGCTTTTGGGAACTGATTCTAATCATTAGTTACGAACAATGGATATTGTTTCTGATTGTTGGTCTGATATTAAGTCTTTTTCCTGCGTTAAAGCTACGAAAGACATGAAGGGGGATTTTATCAATGTATAAACTTAAAACAAAAGAAACAGACAACAGTGTCATTGAATTTATTGAAAGTGTTGAGAATCCCAAAAAGCGTGAAGACGCGTATCAACTATTGGATATTTTCACTGAAACAACAGGGTATAAAGCAAAGATGTGGGGACCGAGTATTATTGGATTTGGCGCTTATCATTATAAATATGATTCTGGTCACGAAGGAGATGCACCACTGGTGGGCTTTTCTCCTCGAAAAGCAAAAATTAGTTTGTATTTTGCGACAGGTGATGCAGAGCGAGAGAATCTATTAAAGGGCTTTGGAAAACATACGACAGGAAAAGCATGTGTATACGTCAATAAAGTTGCAGATATCAATCTAGATGTATTACAAGCATTAATCAACCAATCCATCAAGTTCTTGAAAGAAACCTATCCAAATCATTAATTTCTGTACACAGTTATTATTGGAGGTCTCGTGATGAAAGAAGAGAACATTCATATACGTTGGGCGAACGAAAATGATGCAGAGGACCTTCTTAAGCTCAATGATGCTTTTAATGGCGTAAGTACATCCGTAGAAGAAGTAATAGATAGCCTTGCTTTATCTAATGAGTTGATTGCTCTAGCTGTGATTGACGAGCAGGCAGTTGGGTTCGCTTGTGCTCAATATTTTAAATCTTTTTGTTATCGTGCACTCCAGGGAGAAATCACAGAAATGTATATTGCTGAAGTTGCTCGGAGAAGAGGATTGGCTACGTTGCTAATTGCTTTTATAGAGGAGGAACTCAAAGCACGAGGTGTTACCAGTGTAAAGATTCTGACAGGCCAAAGTAATGAAAGGGCTATAAAGACATACGAAAAATCAAACTATGTGAGAACGGAAGAAGTATTACTACAAAAGAAAATATAAGGAGCATAATCGAATGTCTGAATATTATTGGGATAATAAAATTGAATACCTTAAAAATACGAGATGGCTTTACTACAATGACGATTACCTTCAATTTTTAGTGCAATTTGTTTGGAAGATAGATAAACCTGTAAGCGTTATCGATTATGGGTGTGGGTTTGGTTATTTGGGTCTTAAGCTGCTGCCTTTGTTACCAAAAGGGTCAACCTACACTGGAGTAGATAAGGGTGAAATTTTAATCAATGAAGCTAAGACGATTTTCTCCCAACTTCCTTATGATACAGAATTTATTACTTGTGATATAGAAGACGTTGTATTGGAGAAAAAGTATGACATTGCATGGGACTGACCCCATAACGTGAGACAAA